>CAYLTF010000082.1:0-15224 GCA_964386625.1 uncultured Akkermansia sp.
TGCCCGGTCGATTCAAGAGTCCCCACCAGGCGGACAGTCCCCAGACCAGCAGGTGCAGGGCAGCCACCGCGGCCAGCGCCGGCCACGGCACCCACCGGAGGCCATAACCTGCGAGCCCGAGGTCCAGCGCCATCGAGGCGCTCATGCAAGCCGCCGTTCCCAGGCGCCAGCATCCACCGAGGGTGATCTGCCTGCGCAAGATCAGGGCCATGAACCGGAGGGGCAGGGCCAAGGCCAGGGACCACAAGGTCCAGATCAGGGTCAACGATCCGGTCGCCACGACCACCAGCGCGGCCAGGACCGGGCGCCTCCAGGCCTCCCAGCCGGCGCGTGCTTCCAGGCGACCGAGGGACAGGTCCGTCGACGGGGGCCAGGGCAGCTCCACGAATCCGGCGATGCCGGCCAGGCGCAGGGATCGTGGCAGGAGCTCGAGCTGGAGGTCCGCCGTGTGGCCAAGAGGCTCCGAGTCTCCGGGGCGGACCGCCACGCCGAGGTGCGGCGAGTCGGCCAGCAATCGCGGCGCGGTTTCCGGCCAGCGGAATCGCCCATCGGCCAATGCGGGTCCCCGTTCCGGGAATTCCCTCACGGCCAGGTCGATCACGGGCCACCAGGTGGTCTGGAGGACCCAGCCCAGCAGGACGGCCGTGCTCAGCGCGAATCCCACCAGGAAACCGAGAGCCCGACCGGTGCCGGCATCGGCAAAGCGCGACACTCCGCCCCCGGTGAACGGTTGCCACGCTCCCAGCCACGACCGCCGTGAAGCGGTCGGAGCGGCGCAGGCCTGGGTGGGGGTCGCATCGGACACGGGGACACTTCACCGGGAAGCAGGGCCGTCGGCAATCCATCCCGTCGGTGAATTCCGGTTTGCCGAGTCGGTGGGGCCAGGGGCATCTTCCCGGGCGTCCTAACTCTGTCGTTCCATGAAGACCTCGTGCTTTCCCATCGTCATGGCCGCCGCGATCCTCGCCGGTTGTGCCTCCAATGCCGCCGATTCCGCCGCCTCCAAGGCCAAGCCGGGCCAACTTGGATACGTCGATTCCGAGGGCTTCACCCTGATCTCCGACGGCACCTGGACCGGCTGGAAGGTCAATGAGAACCAGGTTTCCTGGAGCCTGGCCGACGGTGGTTTCAAGGCCCAGGGCGAGCGTTCCCACAATTTCTACACCGGCCCGTTGGCCCCGTTCAAAGACTTCGAGCTGAAGGTCGACGTGAAGACGGCCCCGAACTCCAACGGCGGCATCTACATCCACACCAAATACCAGGATTCCGGATGGCCCTGGGGCGGCTATGAGACCCAGGTCAACCAGACCCAGGGCGACTGGCGCAAGTCGGGCAGCATCTACTCGGTGCAGGACGTCAAGGCCGACAAGCTCGAGGGCGTGGTCCGCGACAACGAGTGGTACACCCACCACGTCATCGTGAAGGGCAACCGCATCCAGATCTTCCTCAACGGCAAGCTGATCAACGACTTCACCGAGGAGGCGGGTCGCAAGGCCGGCAAGGATTTCGAGCGCAAGCTCAACGAGGGCACCATCGCCTTCCAGGCCCACGATCCGAAGTCGATCGTCCAGTACCGCAATGTGCGGGTGAAGAAGCACTGAGCGCCGGGGCCTGCCGGGGTTCGTCAGGCCGACGGGCCGCTGAACGCGATCGAATCCGGGGTCCGCTGTCGTCCGCGCAAACGGCGGCTTGTCCGGACCCCGGTACCGGTTAACTTGGCCATCCAGTGTCGTTGCCATTTACCGATCGGGGTCTGTTCGCCGCCGCGGTGTCGCTGTATGCGCTCGCGGCGGGATTCGCCGTGATCGTCTGGCGTCGGCAGTTCCAGCGCGACAGCGTCGCGCTCTACGGGCTGATGGCCACGGGCTGGCTGTTGCACACCGGGGCGATGTTCCGTCGCGGTTTCTCGCTCGAGCGTTGCCCCATCCACAATCTCTTCGAGGCCACCATGTTCGTGGCGTGGACCATCTCCGCGGCCTACCTGGTCATCGGCGGATTCAGTCGCCTGCGGTTTTTGGGAGCCTTCGCCTCGCCGGTGCTCACGCTGTTGGGCGTCTTCGCGTTGATGCCGGCCCTCGATCCCCCCACTCCCGACCGATGGGCGGGGGGGCGCCCCGATTTCTCCACCGGTTGGGGGCCCGTTCACGCCGCATTGGTGCTGTTGGCCTACGGGTCGTTCGGGCTGGGTTCGCTGGCCTCGGGCATGTACCTGCGCCAGGAGCACAGCCTGCGTTTCGACAAACCTCGCGCCCTGCGGGCCCTGCTGCCTCCCATCACTCGCCTGGAATCGGCGACCACGGGCCTCCTCTGGGCGGGTTGGGGCTTGTTGTCGGCCGGAATGGCTGCCGGGTCGCTCTATCTGCGGCAGGCGCGGGGCGCCTGGTTCGTCCCGGATCCCTTCGTGGTCTATTCCTGTGTCACTTGGTTCCTCTACGGGGTCCTCATCGTCGGGGCCTGGCAGTTCCGTCAGCGGGGGCGTCGCCTCGCCTGGGGTTCGGTGCTCGGCTTCGCCTTCCTGATGCTCACCTTCTGGGGCATGTACCTCCTTTCCGACATGCACAACCGGGTGCCCGGCCCCAAGGCGGTGGTCCCGGCCACCTCAACTCCACCGTCCAACGCCTGATGGCACAGCGTTCCAATCCTCTCGTGGTCGTGGGTCTCAGCCACAAGACCGCCCCGGTCGAGATCCGGGAACGGATGGCTTTCGCCGAGGCCGACTTGGCGGCGGCGGCGGGTCGGATCCGATCCCTCGGGCTGGCCTCCGAGGCCGTGGTGGTCTCGACCTGCAACCGCGTCGAGCTCTATGCGGCCGCCCCGGCGGCAGACCCCGCCGAGCTGGTCCAGCAACTGCGCGGATTCCTCGCGCGTGATCGCGGACCCTCGGGCGACGTGTCGGGAGTCGTCTATGCCCATCAGGGCTCGGCTGCGCTCGAGCATCTGTTCCGGGTCGTCTCCGGTCTCGATTCCCTGGTGCTGGGCGAGACCGAGATCCTCGGTCAGATCAAACGCTTCTATTCGATCGCCCTGGCCTCCGGGCACACCGGCGGCATCCTCAACCGTTCGTTCCAGAAGGCCTTCACCATCGCCAAGCGCATCCGTACGGAGACCCAGATCCAGCGGGGCAACACGTCGGTGGCGGCGGTGGCTGTCGAACTGGCCGAGAGGATCTTCGACGATCTCGAGCGCAGGCAGGTGTTGGTGATCGGGGCCGGTGACACCGGCGAGAAGACGGCCCGGGCCCTGCGGAGCCGGGGCGCCAGAGGCATCCTGGTCTCCAATCGTTCGTTCGATCGCGCCGCGGCCCTGGCCGAGGAATTGGAGGGCCGGGCCATCGGTTTCCAGGACTGGGAGCGCGAATTCGCCGCCGTGGACATCGTCGTCAGCGCCACGGGCTCGCCGCATCCGATCCTCGATCGGCCTCGCCTGGAGAGACTCCTGTCGGGTCGTGGCCCTCGGCCGCTCCTGCTGATCGACCTGGCCGTGCCGCGCGACATCGACCCGGCTGTGACGGTGCTTCCCGAGGTGTTCCTCGCCAATGTCGACGATCTCCAGTCCGTGGCCGACGCCGCGACCCGCCAACGCCGGGAAGAAGTGGCCCGGTGCGAGACCCTGATCCGCGAGGCCGCCGCCGACTTCGATGGCGCCCGCCGCTTCGGTCCCTTCGTCCTCCGCTCGCCGGCTGCCTGATCGCCATGCCCCTGAACCGCCCCATCCTCATCGCCACCCGTGGCAGCGCCCTGGCGCTGGCCCAGTCCCGCCAGGTCCAAGGCCATCTCCAGGCGGCCTTCCCGGCCGAGCGCTTCGAGTTGGAGATCATCCGGACCACGGGTGACGCCCTCCAGACCTCGGCGCTGGCCGATCCTGGAACTCCACTGCCGAAGGGGTTGTTCACCAAGGAGCTCGAGGTCGCCCTGCTCGAGGGTCGAGCCGACCTGGCGGTCCACAGCCTCAAAGACCTGCCCACCGAATTGCCCGACGGGTTGGTCCTCGGAGCGGTCTGCCCGCGGGCGGACGTCCGCGAGGTCCTGCTGTATCGAGACGCGGCGCGAGTCGCCGCCGAGAAGAACCCCGTGGCCGACTGGACGCCGGGCAGCAAGGAGAGGTCCGGCTTCGCCCCGGGCCTGTTGCTTGAGGACCTGCCCGAGGGGGCGGTGGTCGCCACCAGCAGCACCCGACGATCGGCCCTGGTGAAGGCGCTGAGGCCCGACCTGTCGGTGGTGCCCATCCGGGGCAATGTGGGCACCCGGCTCGCCAAGCTGCTCCAGGACGACGGCATCGACGTCACGCTGCTGGCCGCCGCCGGCCTTTCGCGGCTGGGTTACGACCTCAGCCCCAAGGGGGCGCTGCGGTTGGACCACCGGCTGAGCCCCGCCCAGAGGTCGGTGTCGGAGGCCCCGCCGGAGGGCATCCTCGGGACGATCCTGGAGCCGGAGGAATTCCTGCCGGCGGTGGGGCAGGGGGCCGTGGCCTTGGAACTGCGCGCCGGCGATTCCGAGATCGGTTCCCGCGTGTCCGTCCTCAACCATTTCAACACCCACCAGGCCGTCTTGGCCGAGCGGGCGTTCTTGCGCGGAATGGGGGGCGGTTGCCAGAGCCCGATCGCTGGTTACGCCCGGGTGGTGGGCCATCAGTTGCACTTGCGGGCGGCGGTCTTCCGGGACGGCACGGGCCGCTTTGAGGAAGACAAGGCTCCGGTGCGCGATGCCGAGCGACTGGGCAGCCGATTGGCCGAGCGGATGCTCGCCTGACCCTCTGGTCCGGACCTCCGTCTTGGAAACCCCGCCCAGCCCGGATCCGGGAATGCGGATTTCCCGCCACGGGACGTCCCGCTTGGATCGATCCCGTAACGGGTCTTCGATTTCCAAACCGTCCCGATCCTGTTCCAATCGACCGCATTCATGAATCACAAGCCCTTTGTCGCTTTCATGCGGGAACTCGCCGAGGCCAGCGCCCAGGTCATCTTGCCATACTACGGCGCACGGGACATGGGCATGGAACTGAAGAGCGATGCCTCCCCGGTGACCTTGGCCGACCGAGGCGCCGAGAAGGTGATGCGGGAGATGATCGTGCGGCGATTCCCTGAGCATGGGATCGTCGGCGAGGAGTTCGGCACCGAGCGCGGCGACGCCGAATACGTCTGGGTGCTGGATCCGGTGGACGGGACCAAGAGCTTCATCCTGGGGGTTCCCCTGTTCGGGACGCTCATCGGGCTGCTCCATCGGGGACGACCCATCCTGGGTTGCATCCATCAGCCGGTGACGCGGCAGTTGATGATCGGTGATGGCATGACGACCACCCTGAACGACAAACCCGTGCGGGTGCGCTCCTGTGCACGGCTTTCCGAGGCTTCCCTGCTGACCTCGGATCCCCTGTATCCCGCCAAGTACCAGAATGGGGCCGGGTTCGATGCCTTGACCCGCTCGGTCCGCCTCTACCGCGGATTCGGGGATTGTTACGGATACCTGCTGCTGTGCTCGGGTTGGGTCGACGTCGTGGTCGATCCCATCATGAATCCCTGGGATCTCCTGCCCTTGGTGCCTGTGCTGCAGGGGGCCGGAGCGCGGGTCTCGGATTGGCAGGGAAATCCAGCCGACCACGCCGGAGCCACGTCCGCTGTCGCCTGTGCCCCGGAACTGCATGCGGAGGTCATCCGCCTGTTGAACCCCTGACCGCGGTCTCCCCGGCCCACGGCGAGTTCCCGGGCTCTTCCGCCCCGGGTGGATCGCTGGGACGACTGCCGCGAATCGACAAGGCCGGTCGCCGCAAGGAGCGGTGACCGGCCTGTGTCTTGATGCCCGGGGTGCATCCGACGGTGCGGATTGCGGATCCCGGGATTAATGAGGTGGATTACTTGAGAAAGACCAGCTTGCTCTTGCGATCACCCTCCGTGCGGATGATGTCCTGATTGTCCTTCAAGAAATTGATGACGCTGGCGTAGGAAACACCGGTCTGCTTGGCGATCTCGATCTGGGAAATGCCTTGGGTGTTGGCCTTCAGGACTTCGGTGATCTTCGCACGGATGACCTCGCCGCTCATGCGGGTCCGCTTCTCGGCGCGGGCCGGGGCGGCGACACCGGCCGAGGTGATCCCCAGGCGCTTGCAGGTGTTGGCGATCTGAACCTCGACATCCGCCAATTGGTTTTCCAGCTCCGCCTTCTTGGCGACCAGTTCCTGGAGGTTGTTGTCGCGCAACAGTTCCAGCTTCTTCTGGAGTTCCTGGGCCTGACGTTCGATCTCTTTGGTGATATCCATGGTGGAGATGTTTTCTATTGTCGGAATCGACCCTTCGGTGTTCTGGCATTCTTTGCTCGGGTGCTCCTGTTTGGAATCGACCGAGACTTCAGATGCTGAACCTCAGAAAGGTGCGTTGCGAAAAAGATTAACTACAAGAAACTATGATGCAAGAAATATCACAGGAAGACCGATGCTCATCGAAGTTGGCGGATCAAAGTTTTTGATCGGATTGGAATCGGTTTTACAGGGCTCTGAGACGATGGAAACCCCCTTACAGATCCTACAAAAAAGCCTGAAAACACGGCGTTTTCTCGATGCTCCAATAGTTTCGAATCAAATTGGATAGCGCTTTATAACCAACCTGATGCGTTGTGTTAATAACCTGTGAACAACAAGTGTGAGAGGAGTTCGTTTTCAACGCCACCACACTATGGATAACAGACCTTATCGGAGTCTGCAATGATCTGCGTTCCTGAAGCGGCCTGATGACTGCGTGGAGAGTTCTGGTGGTGGTGGTGTTTTGGCCGAGTTGCAGAGGCGCCGGAGCTTCGGATCTCCGCCGGACCCATGCGAAGGGATGGGTTTGGCGGGTCGGTTCCGGTCCGATTCCAGGCTCGGTTCCAGGGTGCAGGGCCTGACGCCTGCGCAATGGGGATGGCTTGCCATCGTCCCTGATTGTAAACTCAGGCACATGAGGTCGCAGAAGCACACTGCAGGGGAGGCGTTCACCCTGGTGGAGTTGCTGGTGGTGATCGCGGTGATCGCCATTCTGGCGGCGCTGTTGCTGCCGGCCCTGGCCTCTGCCAAGGCGAAGGCGGCATCGGTCCAGTGTCAGAGCCATCTGAGACAAGTGGGTCTGGCGACGCACCTTTATGCACAAGACCATCGCGGCACGGTGCGCCTGCAATCCCCCTTGGTGATCACCAATACCTGGGCTCAGTCACTGGCGGCCCATCAGAATCTACCGGTGTCCCTCTTCTTGTGTCCCTCGTATCCGCCGCGCACCTGGACGAACTGGCTTCAGACCTACGGGGTATGGGTGGACCCACCGGAGGCCTTGCGGAGCGGGTCCCTTCAGGAATTCCTCCAGAGTGATCGCATAGAACAACCTTCGGGCTATCTCCACTTGGCTGACACCACCAGTCGAGGGCGTCTGGGAGTCACCGCCAGACAGTTCCATGTCTTCCGCATCGACGAGGATTATGAGATCCACGGCCGACACGCCAACCGTGCGAATGGATGGTTCTTCGACGGCCATGTCGAATCGATGAATGCCTCACGATTGAGCGGTCTGGGGTTCATCGGTCTTTTTGATCAGGATCGGTTTCCCGGGTATTTTTGATCTTCGTGCGCGGTCGTCCGACGGATCAAGCGATCCGGATCCCACGGCTTCCGTTCCGAGGCTTTCCGTCGATCTTCCGACCTACTGCCGGAATTGCGGATGGTCCTGCAGCGCCGCCCGGGTGGCGTCCGACAGCGGCGCTTGGGAATACTGGGCGGTCTGGAGGGGTTCGGCGCTGGTCGAGCGGAGGGCTCTCCCCAGCCAATCGGCCCCCAGTGGGCGGGGGATCAACGAGGGCGTGTTGCCGGCCAGGGTCGTTTCTTCCTTCTCCCCGGTCGCCTCTCCGGCCCCGACCCAGAAGCCGGCCCGGAGCAGGGTCGTCCTCAACAGGGTGGCCCGGGAGTAGGTGGCCATGGCACAGGGACGATCCGGATCCAGCCGTTCGAAGATCCGACGGAACAGCGGGAGGGTCCACATCGCCGCATTCCGGGCCGGAGAATATGCGTCGTAGAAGATGGCGTGGGGGGCGGGCAGCGGCTCGGTCGAGAAGATGCGCCGGGGAAAGTCGGCGACCTCCGCCTGCCAGGTCACCTCGAGGCGGCCATGGGTGAATCGGGTGCGGTGCTGTTCCATCAGTTCAGCGAACGGGGCCTCGAAACCCATCGGATATCCCAATTCCTGGGCATGGTCCCGCGCGAAACGCAGAGGTTCGAGCGTGTGGTCGAAGCTCACGATACGGAGCCGACCCGGGATGCCGGCCAGGTGTCGGAGTGCTGTGGTGACATTGGCCGCGCTGCCCAGGCCCACGTCCCAGAGCACCCATTCGGGATCGGTCGAGGCCGCCAGACGTTCCGGCAGCCGGAGCTGGCGGACATACAGCGCCTCCGCCTCCGCGACCGGGCCGATGACGGGGTGGAAGGTCTCCCCCTCGGCCAGGGATCGGATGCTGGTGGTGCCGTTGGCCAATTGGACCAGCGAGTAGGCGAATTCCATCGATGTCGGGAGTCTTGAGGGGCGGGACCTCATGGGGCCGGCTTCGGCCCCGCGGGGTGATGCCGGCGGCGGTGGTGTCAGTCGGTCGAGCCTTCGTCCCCGGAGTCGCCTGAATTCCATCGGCCGGGATCCGCGCAGACCCCCCGCTTCGAGGCGGCCACGAAGGCGATCATCTCCTGGCATACCGGCTGGGGAAACTCGGAGGCCGCCTGGCGGAGTCGCTCGGCGCGGGACTGGGTCGACCGGAAGAGCAGGTGGTACAGCCGCTGGAGGGCCCGACGGTCTTCCGGACTGAATCCGGCCCGGCGCAGTCCCACCCGGTTCAGGCCGCACAGGGTGTTGTTGTCGCGGGCCAGCGTGAAGGGCGGGAGGTCGAGCGAGATGCCGGAGCCTCCTTGCATGAGTGCCAGCCGGCCGATACGGCAGAATTGATGGACCAGGCAATTGCCCGAGATGAAGGCCCGATCCTGCACCACCACATGCCCACCCAGCAGGGCTCCGTTGGCCAGGACATTGTGGTTGCCGAGCACGCAGTTGTGCCCGACGTGCGACCCGGCCATCAGGAAATTGCCGTCGCCCAGGACGGTGTCTTCCTCCAGCCGGTTCGAGCGGTGCACGGTCACGTGTTCCCGAAAGACGTTATCGTTGCCGATGATCAATCGGGTGGGTTTTCCCGCGTATTTGAAGTCCTGCGGCGCGTCCCCGATCACTGCGCCGGCGTGGATCCGATTGCCCGAGCCCAGTCGGGTATGGCCCGTGAGGTAGGCTCCGGGGCCCACGTGGCAGCCGGGGCCGAGGATCACGGCGGCGTCGATGACGGCGTGGGGTCCGATTTGGCAGTCTTCTCCGAGCTCGGCCGAGGCATGGACGACGGCGGTGGGATGGATCTCAGTGGGCATGGAAAAGTTCAGATCAGGATTCCCACCACGCAGGCGGTCATGTAGCAGGCCAGAAGCCCACCGACCATGGCCTTGAGGCCCACTTGGGCGAGGTCTTTCCGACGTTGGGGAACCATGGCTCCGATGCCTCCGATCTGGATGGCCACGCTCCCGAAATTGGCGAATCCGCACAGCGCATAGGCCGTGATCACATAACTCCGGGGTTCCAATGACGCTTGCTGCTGGGAGAGGGAAAGATACCCGATGAACTCGCTCAGGACGATGCGCTCTCCCAGGATCTGCCCGACGGCCAGGCAATCCTTGGAGGGAATGCCCATCAGCCAGGCGAACGGAGCGTTGGCCATGCCCAGGAGGGTCTGCAGGGGGCGCTGGGTTTGCCAGCCGAGGAGGCCGACCCCTTCGCCGAGCAACCAGTTCACGGCGGCGACCAGCGAAGTGAAGGCCAGGAGCATGGCGATGACATTGATGGCCAACCTCATGCCATCGCCGGCCCCGGAACAGGCGGCGTCGATCCCGTTGACGGTCTCCCGCTCGATCTGGGCGGTCGAACCGGCGGCCGTTTCGCTGTCGGCGGTTTCCGGGATGAGGATCTTGGAGATGAGCAGCGCGGCCGGGGCGCTCATCACGCTGGCGGTGAGCAGGTGGCCGGCGGGTACCTTGAGCAGGCCCGAATAGACGCCCAGCACGCTGCCGGCGATGGTGGCGAATCCCCCGACCATCATGCAGTGCAGTTCGCTGCGGGTCATCCTGGCCAGGTAGGGCTTGATGACCAGGGGGGCCTCGGTCTGGCCCATGAAGATGTTGGCCGCCGCGCTGAGGGTCTCGCTGCCGCTGGTGCCCATCGTCCGGCGCATGACCCAGGCCGCGGCCCGGACCAGCAACTGGAGCAGCCCGTAATGGTAGAGGATCGACGAGACGGTGCTGATCAGGACGATGATCCCCGTGAGCACCAGGGCGAAGAACAGCGCGTTCTCAGGACCGAAGGCCTTGGACATCGCGGTTTCGTCGGCCAGCGGGCCGAACAGGAGGCGATTGCCTTCGTTGGCGAAGCCGATGAACCGCGAAACGACCTGTTGGCAGGCGTTGAAAAGCCGCTCGCCCGGCCCGGTCTTGAGGATGAACCATCCGAGGAAGAACTGCAGGGTCAACCCCCAGAGCACCGCCCGCCAAGGGAAGCGCCTGCGATGCTCCGAGAGCAACCAGGCCACGCCGATGAGCGCGACGATTCCCGACAGGCTGATGATCTTCATGGTCCTGGGGACTCACGGTGGTCTGGGCGGCCCGGACCGACAAGCCCTTCCTGCGGGCCGGGCTGCTGGGATCCCGCCAAAATGAGGATTGCCCGCAGCGCGCCCCGCCCTATCCTGCACCGCGTGAAAGGGTCTCACCGATTTCGGGCGAAGGGGGTCTTGTGCATTCTCGCCGCTTCCGCCCTGGTCTCGGGATGCGGGGGGTTCAGCGGTTCCCACAGCGTCTCCCCGGCGACGATCCTCCTCCCGGGCCTCATGAAGGTCGAGCCGGCTCCCACTGGGGCTCCCGGAACCCCAGACCGTCCGGTCTTGTCCCGGACATCGGACAACGGGTCGGCGAACCCTTCTTCGGGACTTCGCACCCAGGTGATCGCCTCGGCGGCGACGGCCCGTTCGCCCGGAAACTGATTTCCCAACCATGCGTTTTCCTCTCGCGCCGACGGCCAAGATCGCCCGGCACATCGTCAAGCATAAGCTCAAAGGCACCCGCAAGTTCGCCATGGTGCTGCAGCTCGAGCCGCTGCACACCTGCAACCTCACCTGCACCGGGTGCGGCCGCATCCGCGAGTATTCCACGTCGCTGAAGGACATGGTGCCTCTCGAGCAGTGCCTGGCCGCCGCGGCCGAGTGCGATGCGCCCATGATCTCGATCTGTGGCGGCGAGCCCCTGATCTACCCCAAGATCGAGGAACTGGTGGCCGGTCTCCATGAGCAGGGCCGCCTGGTGTACATCTGCACCAACGGCGTCTTCATGCGGAAGAAGATGCGGGAGTACTTGGCCAGCGCCTACACCCCGGCCCTCGAGCCCCAGTTGGCCCAGTTGATTTCCGAGAAACTCGTGACCGAGAAGGAGGCCGAGGCCATCCGCAAGGCCGATGCGGCCGCCAAGTCCAAGGTGGTGATCCGCCCGAGCAAGTGGCACTACTGGAACGTCCACGTCGACGGGCTGGAATACACCCACGACCTCATCGTCGAGCGCGAGGGCGTCTTCAAGGAGTGCGTGGCCGCCATCCAGATGGCCAAGATCCTGGGCTACCAGGTCGCCACCAACACCACGGTCTACAAGGAGACGGAGACCGCCGAGCTCGAGGAGATGTTCAAGTACCTCAGCTCGCTGGGCGTGGACGGCCACACGATCTCGCCGGGTTACGACTACGACGCCGCCAAGAAGGACATGGTCAAGCGCCTGGGCAAGGATCCCGGCGAGTTCTTCCTGACCCGGGCGATGACCCGCCAGAAGTTCAAGGACATCGAGCGCTGGGGCCAGATGTTCACCATCTTCGGGACCCCGGGCTACCTGGAGTTCCTGGCCGGCAAGCGCGAGTTGGCCTGCAGCGCGTGGGCGGTGCCGACCTACAACATCCGCGGATGGAAGGCCCCCTGCTACGTCATGACCGAGGGACACTACCCCACCTACGCCCAGATGCTGGCCGAGGTGAAGTGGGAGCGCTTCGGTGTGGACGAACGGGGCTGCGGCCGCGATGCCCGGTGCGAGAACTGCATGATGCACTCCGGCTTCGAGCCGTCGGGTGCCTTGAGCAGCAGCCCTCGGGACTCCTGGATCAATTTCAAGTACAACTTCGGTTCCCGCCCGGCCCCGTATCCTTCGAGCCCCGAGCTGACCCGGTCCGCGTTCAATGGGGCCTCCATCGGCAAGGGCCATCTGGCCGAGGCCAAAGAGGCTGTGAACCGCGAGTTCGCCGGAGTGAAGTCGGCCTTCGCCCGGGGCGGCAACGATTTGCCGCACGATCACGCACACGGTGAATCCGGGGGCTCTGGCGGGTGCTCGAGCGGGGCCTCGGGTGCCGCCGCCGATCAGCTCGCCGACCTCAAGGCCAAGATCGCCGCGGCCAAGAAGGTCGAAGTGAAATCGGAGTAGCCTCAAAACGACCCCGCGTTCGCGCCGCCCGAAATCCAACCGTTTCCCATCCAATCCTGAGTTTCATGTCCGCCCTGTTCTTGTCTCCCCCTTCCTTCGACGGTTTCGATGGCGGCGCTGGTGCGCGCTATCAGGCCCGTCGCGAGGTGACCTCGTACTGGTACCCGACCTGGCTGGCACAGCCGGCTGCATTGGTGCCCGATTCCCGACTGCTCGACTGCCCGCCCCATGACATCAACATGGAGCAGACGCTGCGCATCGCCAAAGACTACGGGCACGTCATCATCAACACCTCGACGCCGTCGCTGAAGAACGACTGCAAGGTGGCCGAGGCCATCAAGGCCCAGCGCCCGGAGACCAAGATCGGCTTCGTCGGGGCGCACACCGCGGTGCTGCCGACCGAGACGCTCAAGGCCTCCCCGGCGATCGACTGGGTCGGCCGCAAGGAGTTCGATTTCACCTGCAAGGAGGTCTGCGAAGACCGCCCGCTCGAGTCCATCTCCGGCCTCAGCTTCCGCAAGGAGGGCAAGATCATCCACAACCCCGAGCGCGAGCTGATCCACAACATGGATGCGCTGCCCTGGGTGGCCGATGTCTACAAGCGCGACCTGGAGATCGAGAAGTATTTCATCGGCTACCTGATGCACCCGTACATCTCGATGTACACGGGTCGCGGCTGCCCCGCCCAGTGCACGTTCTGCCTGTGGCCCCAGACCATCGGCGGCCACAAGTACCGGGTGCGTTCGGCCGAGAACGTGGCCGCGGAGATGGCCTACATGAAGAAGCTCTTCCCGCAGGTCCGGGAGTTCTTCTTCGACGACGACACCTTCACGGCCAACCTGCCGCGGGCCCGCGAGATCGCCAAGAAGCTCGCGCCGCTGGGACTGACCTGGAGCTGCAACAGCCGGGCCAACCTCGATGAAGACACCATCCGCTTCTTCAAGGACTGCGGCCTTCGGCTCTTCCTCGTGGGCTACGAGTCCGGCAACGACGACATCCTCAAGCGCATCAAGAAGGGCGTGACCACCGATGAGATGCGCCGTTTCACCAAGGCCTGCCACCGTGCGGGCGTGGTGATCCATGGCACGTTCATCCTGGGTCTGCCGGTCGAGACGCCCGAGACCATCGAGCAGACCATGCGCTTCGCGCAGGACCTCGATGTGTTCTCGATGCAGGTGTCGCTGGCCGCCCCCTATCCCGGGACCGAACTCTACGAGATGGCCCGCCAGAACGGGTGGTTCTCCAAGAAAGACAAGACGGACATCGTCCACGGCGACGGGTTCCAGCAGTCCACCCTGGAGTACCCGGGCCTGTCCAAGGACGAGATCTTCGAGTCGGTGGACCGGTTCTACCGGCAGTACTATCTGCGTCCGGGCCCGATCCTGCGGATCATCAAGACGATGCTGGAAGACAAGAGCGTTTTCGTGCGCCGTTGCCGTGAGGGCTACGAGTTCTTCCGCAGCCTGAACCAGCGCAAGGTGGACTTGGCGGCCGCGCAGAGCCTCGCGAGCCACTGACCCGATTGCGTCGGATCCGAATCCACGCCGCCGAGGCCGATGGGGTTGCCCATCGGCCTCGGTCGTTTCTGGAGCGAAGTGTCGTGGGAGCACGGCGGAGGGTGCGCTGCCTCCGCTGGGATTTCGGGGCTCAGTGCATCTCCACCGCGCAGCGGCCGATCCCGCCGCGGTAGTAGTTGAAGCGCACATTGGGGTGCAGCGCCAGGAGAGACATCGGCACAGCGGTGTCGGCGATGCCCTTGGCGATCATCAGGCAGGTGAGGCGCTGGCCGAAGGGATTGTCGTGCTGGCCGGCGTGCCAGATGGACACGGCCTCGGCTTTCCAGGTCTCGACCGGGCCGACGGTGATGGCCTGGGTCGGCACGAGCGAGACGTTGCCGCCGCCGCTGGTCCGGGCGTTCTGCGCGATGGTGAGGGGGTGCAGGTCCACGACGCGGGTGCCCAGCTTGAGGTACTCCTGCGGGGTGGGTGGTGCGTTGCGGTATTTGCCGGCCCGACGGACGGGGTCGTTGAAGGCCCAGTGCTTCACGTCGCCCTGGCCACCCTGCATGACGGCGCAGCGGACGCCGGCATCCCAGGAGGCACGGTAGGCCCGGGTGTCGGCCTTGGGGAAATGCAGGTGGGCGTCGGGCATGACTTGTTTGCGGGCGATGCGGTTGAAGCAGAGTTCGCGGTCGGCCTTCTCGAAGGACAGGGGGTGGGTGGCGGGGGCCTCCTTGCCATCGATGACCCATTCGTCCATGCCCCAGAAGTGGCCGGAGCGGATGTCGAGGCCGAGGGCGTTGACGATGCGGGCCACCAGCGGCAGTTGCTCGGTGGGACCGATGGGGCCGCAAATGCCGACCGGGTTGTCGTCGGTGCTTTGCTTCCAGGCCGCCACGTATTCGAGGGCCTCGGCGAGGTAGAATTCCTCAAGGGTGTCATAGAGGGTGACTTTGAAGCCGGGGCGTGAGAGCCGCTGCATCTTCTCCGGGGTGAGTGCGGCGGCGTCGGCGACGAGTTCGGGGTCGAGGGTGGTGTAGTCCCACCAGTCCGGGGCGACGCAGGAGACCGGGCGATGGGAGCCGGAGCGGGAATTCATGCCTGCAAGCCAAGCGGGTCGGGCGGCGGGGGGCAATCTCAACCGTGTCGCTCCGCGGGACCGGTCCTTCGCCCGCAGGGAAGCTCTGA
>CAYLTF010000083.1:0-14983 GCA_964386625.1 uncultured Akkermansia sp.
GTCGCGACGAACCAGGCCGAAACGGATTGGGAACTGAGATGGAACGGGGCCGAGCGGAACGGCAGGCCTATTCCTTGCCGTGGTGCTTCACCAGGTAGGCGACCAGCGCGGGCACCTCGTTGGTCGGGATCGGGGCTCCGTACTTCGCCCGCATCTTCTCGACGCTCGCCGCCCACGCCGTCTTGCTCAGGCGCGGTTGCGTGGCGATGTAGTCAAAGGAATGGCAGAGCGCACAATGCCGACGCACCGGCGCGCCAACCTCACCTTCGGGCAGAGCCGGCTCACCCACTGGCAGCACCCAGGCATCGTCCCGATGCGGGTTGGATTTCCCGTTCTCAGGCACGACCACCGCGAGTCCCGGCTCCACGGCCGGGGCCGACGTCGATGCAGCCGGCCCGGCCGAGATTGAGGACACCCAAGTCCCCGCTGCGGCCAGCACCAGCGCCAAGCTCGGGGCGAGAACTCGAACACGGGTTAGATTCATAGGCTCAAAACGGTACGTTCCACGACATTGCGCATGTATCCGGCCGGATTCCACAAGGGATCCAGCGGTTGGCTCTGCCCCAGACGATTGGTGGCCCGCACCAAGATCTCGGGGGCTTGTCCGGCAGCCGGGCGCCAATCGAGAGTCCACTCGCGGAAGGCGTAGCGCCCGAGATCTTTGCCCAAGCGTGCGGTCGTCCAATGCCGACCGCCGTCGGTGGACACCGCGACATCCCGGATACCCGAGCCGCCATCGAAGGCGATGCCGCGCAAGGTCACTCCCTGCCCCGCCGGTGGAACCCGATCGCCAGACAAGTGGCTGGTGAGGAATGAGCGCACATTGAACCGCTCGATGGGCACCGTGCGCTTCGGGGTCGTGCCCGGGGCCACGTGGGCGCACGGATCGTCGGGAATGCGGTAAGCCGGATTCATCCAGAATCCCGCGAAGGTCGAATCGACAACCTGGATCGAATGCAGGTGCTTCACCCAATAGGTGCCGTAGTGACCGGGTACCACCAATCGCAGCGGATAGCCATTGAGCCAAGGAAGCGGCTCGCCGTTCATCTCCCACGCCAGCAACACGTCAGGGTCGAGCGCCTGATCCACCTCAAGCGCTTTCACAAAGTCGGGGATGCCGGCCACCAAGGGCCGATCGAGACCGTCGAAGAGCACCTGCTTGGCCTGGGGCAAGAGGCGGGAGGCCTTGAGCACGTCGGCCAACCGCACGCCGCGCCACCGCGCACAGCCCATGTTGCCGTTGCCCGATTGCCCGCCGGGGATCCGTGGCTGGAAGAAGCCACGACTGTTGCCCGAGCACTGATTGACGGCCACCAACTCCACCGACTCGAACTTCTCCTTCAGGTCCGAAAGGCTCCAGGTTTGCGGCGTCTGGATCGACCCGCGCACCTGCAGGCGGAAGGTCTCGGGATCGAGGACCGTCTTGGGGGGCGGTGAGCCAGCCAGATGGTACCGGACAAAGAAGGCGTCGTTCGGGGTGAGCAGGCTCTCCTGGAAGACCGGGAATGGTGTTTCCAACTGCGGCGGGCGGGCGGTATGCCGAATCAGCGGCCGCTTCTGCGGATACTTCACCAGCGGACGTTCGCCGTTGTCGAAGGGCAATCGGACCATCCCCTCGGTCCGGACCGAATCCTCCGCCCTCACCTCGGTACCGAAGGCGGCCCAGCCGGCCACACCTGTCGCGGCCGCCGCCAGGAACCGACGACGATCCACCCCCTGCCTGTGTGCTTCCCGGATCATGGCATGAGCCTACCGCAGAGGCCTGCGTGGGGAAAGTTCCGAAACCGCCTTGGCTCGCCCTGCCCTGATCCAAGAACGGCGCATCCCATGGACACGACGAGGAAGCAGGTCCCGACCCGACGAAATTCCTGCCGACGGTCACCGGTCACGGCGAACAGGTTGCGGCGGCCTCGGGGGATCCGAGGCCATCGGTGCTCTCCAACCTTGAGTTCCTACCCTACCCCGAAGGCCTCGGCAGGAACCCCTCAATAGAGACTGTTTCCAGAGTCCCCAACCCTCACGATCCTCGGACAACTCAGATGATCGAGAGCCGCCGAGAAGCGCAGGCCGAACTCATACTGGGAACGCCAGCGTCCATCCTTCACGGTGTAGATCAGAGACTCCATGACCGAGTCACGGCTCACGCGCCGGAATCGGTAGTCAACAACCTCGACTGCCGTGGCGGGAAGCCGAGGGCGATCGACCCCTTGGGTCAGGTCCTGCACCTGGAGAATGTTCATGTCGATGCGAGCCATCGGGTTGTCGAGCATCGATGCGGACAGATTGGTGCCGCTGAATCTCCAGGTCATCTCCAACCGATATCGTGTGGGCAAGACCCGAGCCCCAAAGGTCTTGGGCTCGCTGGAGGTCAATCGGCCCACACACTCACCCGGTGATTTGGCCAGGAGCGATTTCCATCGGGCATCCATTTCCTGGGCCGACTCCACATCGGTCGGGATCTTCAGTCCGAACGGCTGCCTGGGAATGCCCCGGGGGTCGAGAATGAACTCGGCCCGCTCGACGAAGCGTGGCCACTCGGCACGGAAGGTCGAACGGACCTTGAGCGCGAGCGCGAGCGGGTCAGAATAGAGGTTCGCCTCAAACGGGTTGAAGCTCCAGGACTGATCGACGGCAGGATCCCACTGCAACAGCGACGGAACGTGTCCGGCCTTTTCGGAACGCTGCTGATACTCGAATGAGGACAGGACAAACCACTCCAAGTGAGACCACGCGCTGGCCCGGAACGGGAATTCATTGCCAGGGTAAACTGCAGCCTGGCTCCACTGTTCCCCCTCCGGCCGCGGGGGGACGTCGCTCGACGGGATCGCGGGCAGCGCAAGCGCCATCCGATCCAGTGAATAGGTGTTGGATCCATCGAACCCCAGTTGATACTGGTGCGCCCCTTGGAGGGATTCTCCGCTGATGCTCCACCGGCCGCGATCGTCGATCTCGGCACGGAATGCGATGGTCGATCGGACCGGGCGCATTTGGATCCCGCGATGATTGAATTCGGTCCGGTCGATGGTCCCGGTCACCCGAAGCGCACGGGACGTCTGCGCCTGCAAAGGCGTCGGGCCAGCGACGGCAAGGCATAGCAAGCCCCATAGCGGAGTGACGGCGACGAGAAAAAAGCCACCGAGATTTCTCACCGAGGGTCGGAAACCCGCTCGGTGCGCGCCTGACGCTCGCTCCTGATGGCTCTGCAAAAACTGCAGCTGTTTGCCTAATTCATTGGCCAACCATTGCATGGTCAGGTCCCCCATCCTGAAGAGAAATACTGGGACATGAGATAATATTGAGCGGCCATTGCTAGCAAAATCCAACCCATGAGCCATGGAAATGGCATTTTAAGCAAAAGCTCACCCATCGGAAACAACAACGGAATGGCGACAACTGTGAACCGCGAAAACGAGAGGAACTGGTTGGTCATCGCCGGGATCAACAGCATCGCCGCGGTTGCCAGGCACCAGGCCGGCTGCCATTGCCACAATCGGACGATCCCCCAGAAGGAACCCACGAACATCAACCGGTCCAGGAAAGAGCCCGTCGGATCATGGAAGGAGGTGATGTGCACGAAACTCTTCAAGAACTTGGGAATGTCTGTCACGTACCTGAGGCTGGGCTGGTTGACGTGAAGTTTCTGTGCCTCCCACCCGGCCAAGGGGTGGCCCAGGCAAGCCCACATCACCACGAAATACACGATCCACCCGGCCAAGAACGCCAGGACACAGGCGGCAGAAAACCGGCGCCGGGCACCGACCAACCAACCGATGGCCGGGATGATCATCAGAAAAATCCCGACGGGACGCGTCAACGACAGGAGAAATGCCGAACCCCAAGCCACCCACGGTTTGGACCCGCTGGAAAACGCCAGAAGGCAGGCATAGAGGAAGAAGAAGAGGGACTCGGTGAATCCGATCCAGAACGTCATCGAACTGGGGAGGAGCAGGTTGGCCAAAACCACACTCCATGCGGTGACGCCTGAAAACGTCGCCGAACACCACCGGAAGAGCACCCCGATTCCCATGGCCCACAAGAGGGTGCTGCAACCGGCGGCAATCACGGGACTCCACCCGCTGTCAGCGCATCCCAACAACTTCAACAGGAGAGGCCATGCTGGGTAGAAAGCCCCGGACTCCCGCCCCGGGGAATACCCGTGCGAGACCAATTCCAGATACCAGAGTGCGTCGTACGACGCGAGACTGCGCAGCGGTGGAAGGATTCTTGAGAAATCGACGTGCGGCCGGGAATCCTGATAATATTCGGCCCGGAGGGTCGCGGAACGTCCCCAGGCAACCAGATACAAGATCAACTTCAGCAGAATCACCCCATAGCACACGCGTGACACCGGCCACGCGCGCGCCTTGGTGAGGAGCCGCGGATGCTTGACCTGATCAGTAATGATATCGAAAAACGCCCGTTGCTTCTCGAATACAACAAGAGGCATACCCAGCGTGTTTCAATGACACCGTTGCTTCAATCAACAAAACGGTTCAACACATCGATTTTCGAGAATCCATTCGGTCGCTGAATATCCTGTCATCAGGAACTCGGAGAGGAACTGCTCTTTCCGAGGTCCCGTCGGCCAACCGGGTTGCCCTGGAACGGGGGACGATGCCGTCACTTCGGGTTGCACTCCACCCGGATCTGCCGATAGGCACCCACCTCTTCGATGACCTGACAGGGGAAATAGAACTTGTACGGAGTTCCGTCAGCCCGGGTTGCTTCGCGACATTCAGACCGGATGTCCACCTGGGTTCCCATGCCGTTGAACTTTCCTTTCTCGCAATTCCATCCCCAAGTCTCCGTCCGGCAATAACCTCCCCGGTTCCGAACTCCAGTGCACTGCGTCGGAATAGCCCTGTTGTAGTCAGGACTGTAGAAATCATTGGGAATGGGACACACCGGATCATTCAGGTTCCCATTGTTGAATGCCGTATCTCGGCTCCAAACCACTCTCATGGAAGAAACACACTCGTTCAACCACGAGCCTGAGAATGCTGGCAACGCCGACAGGATGGAGAGGATAGTGATGACCGCGATCTTGTTTTTGTTCTTCATAATACCTTTCTAGCATTCCGCATTTTGTTGATTGTCACTCTAACCAAAGGAAACACGAAAATCAGGATCAATACTGTGGAACCCACCCCCTTGACCCACTGATTTCTTTTGTTTCCAAAACGTTGAAGCCGAGCCTTGTTGTGATCCGATCTGGCCTTCAATATAGGATCGTCGGCGGATTTCCATCGCCGATCGGTAATCGTGTAGGCGAGGTACTCCATCGCCGTGGCTTCATCGACCTTTCGAAAACGGTAATCCTTGACCAATACTGTCGGACTTACGATCTCAGGCACTCCTGTCACCGACGAGATCTCCTGGAGATCGGTGATCTTCAACAGCATCTCCTGGGATTTGTGATCGATGCCGACGGAGCGATCATCGATGGCGTCCGCACGGTGGGTGACTTCCAGTCGATATTGTGAGGGCAACTGCACCCCTTTGAATCCCATGAGATCACTGGATTCGACAAAACCCACACGGACCCCCGATTGTTTGCGTTTCAGGGTCTCCCATTGCCTTTGGGTGTACGCGAATTCGGCTTCGTCGCTTGGGAGCGGGAGGCCGATCGGATCCTTGGGGTAATCGTTGAGGTCGAAGAAGATGTCCGCCTTCTCCAGGACGTGCGGCCAATCCTTCCGGAACCGGGGAACCACTTTCAACGCGAAGGCCACCGGATCGGTGGCACCCCGCCGGAACAGATCCCCGATTCGGCCCAGGTGGTTGGTATCGGACTGGTATTCGTAGGACGCCAAGACCAGCCACGCGAATTGCGAGGGCGGCCAAAGGTCAAAGGGATACTCGTTGCCGCCGTAGACGTTGGCGAAGCTTGGCGATGTTTCCGGGGTCAGGACTTCCGTTTTGTTGGTGTCCGACTCATAGGCAAAGGTCCCGGAGTGGTTCTCCAACTCCACGGTCGTCCGGCCATCGAAGCCCATCTGGAAGACCACACCGGGGACTTGGGTGCACTCCGTCTGTACGAACCACTTCCCGGACGGATCCAAATCCAACACGAACGTCCCATCTTGCCGAAAGGCGATCGTGCGACCATCCGACCGGTACCGGTTGCGCACGACCACGCCCCGGATCCGCAGCGGTCGACCTTGTGCCAGGGCGTCGACCATCGACGCTTGGAAGGCAAGCAACCCCAAGAACAGTGTCGGCAGGATGGCGAACCTCGTTTTCACAGGCAGTCGCTCCGGGACAGGTTCGCTCTTCCGCGAGACGTCGATTCGGGTTGCCGACCACGCCACAACAACACGGCCCCGCTCGGGATCAAGAAATAGGCCAACGAGGCCTTGGAGAACACGTCGACGAAGGACGGACCCAACCCCAACCAGAGAAAGAGGTCTCCGAAACACTTGCACGGTTCGGGCTCTCTGGAGAGGACGAGGACCAGGCGATACACCGCGAACTGAAGCGACAACCAGAACACCCACTGGATTCGCGTCCACACATCCAATCGACCGAACAGGAGCGCGGCCGCCACCGCCAGTTCCAGCAACGCCACCGCGAGGAACAACTGACGATTGGAAAGGAAGGCCAACAACGAGTTCGGGCTCGCCAGGTAGGCCGAGGGCTTCCAGACGCTGAACCCCTTGCTGGACGCCGCGAGCAGCAGAAGGCACGCGGCGATCCCGAGATAGACCTTGATGGCTTTGTTCCAACCGCTCGCGTGGATGCTCAGGATCGGATCCATACTGCTTCAACGCTGGAAAGCGCCCGAATGTTGAGATCCAGAGACACACCCCTTCCGGGCCGTTTGGGGCTTCGGTCGGTGTCGATTCATGCCAGAAAGGGCGTTGGGTGCTGAAAACATCATCCTCGGACTGTTTTCAGCATGTTACAAATCGGGCTAACAAGTTTTTAATTACCCGATCTCACCCCTATGTCAAGGCACATCCGGGATTCAGGATCCCAGATGCTTTTTCCCGCCCTGCGGCCTCGTTTCGCCAACCGCAGACGCCCCCCTTAAAACCCTCGGATTTGAGGGTAGACCGGCTCCGCGCTCAGAACCCTCGCCAAGTCCACGGCGCTGGCGAAGGCATCCTCATGGAAGCCGTAACGGAAGTAGCTGCCGGCAAAGAAAACGTTCTGGGCCTTCCCACGTCGGTTGAGTCCGGGCAACTCCTTCTGGGCAGCGATGGCCTCCAGGCTGAAGAGGGGATGGGTGTACGCGATCTTGCGGTGCACACGGTCGGGGGCGATCTCGTGCTCGCCGTTGATGGAGACGAAGTAATCGGTGTCGGTCTTGAGCCCCTGGAGTCGGTTCATCCAGTACACCGTCTGAGGCAGCACCGAACCGTTCGGGTGGCGCGCCATGCGGTAGTTCCAGGCGGACCACGCGAGCCGGGCCTTCGGCATGACACTCCGGTCGCTGTGCACCGTCGCCAGGTTCGGTTGGTAGTGGAAGGCCCCCAGCAGGCGGCGTTCGTCGGCGTCGGCGTCGGTGAGCAGGCGCAGGGACTCATCGGCGTGGGCCGCGAGGATGACCGCGTCGAACCGGTGGGTATGACCGTCGGCGGTGGTCACCTTCGCCGCCCCGGCCTCGCGACGCACGGACACCACACCGAGACCGCTGCGAATCCGGTCGGCGAACGGCGGAATGAGGCGACGGACATACTCCCGGGCGCCTCCGGTCACGGTCCACCACGGATGCTGCGTGTGCAGCCCCAGGAAGCCGTGGTTGTGGAAAAACTGGATGAGCGTTCGCGCCGGGAACTCGAGCATCCGGTCCGGCGGAGTGCTCCAGACCGCCCCGCTCATCGGAATCAGATAGTACTCCAGGAAGTCGCGACCATAGCCCCGCTGGGAGACGTATTCGCCCACCGTGACCGAAGCCCAGCGGGGATCCGACAAGGCCGGCACCGCCTCGGCGTTGAAGCGGTTGACCTGCAACAGCATGCGCCAATACCTCGGCCGGAGGAGGTTGCGCCGTTGGGCGAAGAGGTGGTTCAGGCTGGAGCCTGAGAACTCCAGTCCGGTGGGCACATGCTGCACCGAGAAGGACATGTCGGTGGGCTGGACCGGCACCTTCAATTCTTCGAACAGCGTCACCAAGTGGGGGTAGGTGACCCGGTTGAACACCATGAATCCCGTGTCGAAGGGCACCGGACCGCCGGGCTCCGCCACCTCGATGGTGTTGGTGTGGCCGCCCACGTGGGCATTGGGATCGAAGAGGGTCAGGTCGTACTGCCGATGAAGGAAATGGGCGCAGCCGAGTCCGGCGATGCCGGTGCCGACGATGGCGAGGGAAGGACGGGAGGACATGGAGACAGGCGGATGACGCGTCATCCTGCGACAATTCCGCAGGATGTCCAACCGTGCCTTCCCGGACCCGGGAACCGCCTGCGCGACCGGCGACACCGCGCCACCACGATCCGTCTCCCACCCGGAGCGGCCGGGACCGGTGCCGCGGTGGAAATGCGCCTTCCTCCGCGCCGGCAGGGCGTCTTAACATCGGGACATGTCGTTGAGCGATGCCCCCCGCACCCCGAAGTGGCCCTATTTGTTGGCCGATGCGGCCCTCGTGGCCGTGGCGGCCACCGTGGCCTGGAAGGCCGCACCCGTGTGGACTTGGCGTGAAATCGCCCTGGTGGGCGGCCTGACAGGCCTGGGTGCATGGATCTTCATCCAGCCGTTCCAGAAGGATCATGAGGCGGCGGTGAAGCTTTTCGAGCAGGTCAACCTCGCCTCCGCCGCGGAAAAGCTCGGATCCTTGGAGAAGACCGCCCAGCAGATCGCCGCCGCGACGGCCCAATGGCAGGAGATCCAGACCGTCTCCGGAAAGACCGTGACAGCCGCAGGCAACATCGCCAACCAGATCGCCGCGGAGGCCAAAGGGTTCACCGAGTTCCTGGCCCGCGCCAATGACGGCGAGAAGGCCAACCTCCGGCTCGAGATCGAGAAGCTGCGGCGCAGCGAGAAAGATTCGCTCCAGGTGGTCATCCACCTGATGGACCATTGCTTCGCCCTGTTCCAGGCGGCCGTGGCCTCGGGACAACCGCAACTGATCCAGCAGATCGGCAATTATCGCAACGCCTGCATCGACGCGAGCCGTCGGGTCGGACTGCTGCCTTATGAGGCCGAACCCGGCGAACCCTTCGACACCGAGCGGCACGAAGTGGCCGACGGTTCGGCGCCCTCTCCGGGTGCGATCGTGGACCGGACGGTGGCCTGGGGCTACACGTTCCAAGGAGCCGGAGTCCGGCGCATTCAGGTGGCCTTGAGGTCGGATTCGGGCCCGGGTTCCGACACGGCAACGACGCATCGCGAGACGGCGGGCTGAGCCGACACGCCGGGACCGCGAGCCGCGGACCGTCGAGATACACGCGTTCCCGACGATTCAGATCATCGGCTTCGGATAATCCGGGAACAGGCGCACGTCGATCGCCTCCATGCCGGCGGCGCGGATGGACTCCATGCCCAAGTCGGTGTCTTCAAAGCCACGGCACCGGGCCGGGTCCACTCCCAGTCTGCGGGCCGCCTCGAGAAAGATGTCGGGGGCGGGTTTCTGCCGGACGACATCTTCGCTGGTGACGATCGCCGTGAACCAATCATGGATGCCCAGGTGACGCAGGACCGTCGGGATGCCCGGCCGTGAACCGCCCGTGGCGATGGCCATGGGCAGCACTCCACGGTGACGCCGGGCGATTTCCACCACGGGTTCCACCGGGCGCACCTCATGGATGAACTCCAGGTAGGCCGCCTCTTTCTCCTTGGCCACGGCCACCGGGTCGAGTCCTTGGATCCCCTGTTCTTCGAAGAGCATCCTCAGGATGTTTCGACCCGGCACGCCGCCCAACGCGTAGAACCGGGTCTCGGGGAAGTCGATGCCGTAGCGGGCGGTGACGGCCTGCCACGCCCGCCAATGCAAGGGCATGGTGTGGGCGACGGTGCCGTCGCAGTCGAAGATGAGGGCCTGGGGCGATTCGAGGGTGGGCATGGGTGTCGAGGGCGGAGTCAGGCTTCGATGGCCGCGAGGCGGCGCTTCACTTCGTCATCCATCAGCGGGTCGATGATGGGGTCGAGGTCGCCCTCCATGAAGGCGGCCAGGTTGTACAGGGTCAGTTCCAATCGGTGATCGGTGACGCGGTTCTGCGGAAAATTGTAGGTGCGGATCTTCTCGGAGCGCTCGCCCGTGCCGACCTGGTCTTTGCGCTGCTGGGCGTACTTGGCGTTCTCCTCGTTCATCTTGCGCTCCAGCAACCGCGAGCGGAGCACCATCATGGCCTGGGCCTTGTTCTTCTGCTGCGAGCGCTGATCCTGGCAGCGGACCTCGAGGCCCGAGGGCTTGTGGAAGATGCGCACGGCCGAGTCGGTGGTGTTGACCCCCTGCCCTCCGTGGCCTCCGGCACGGCAGACGTTGATCTCGAGATCCTCGGGCTTGATGACCACGTCGACCTCCTGGGCCTCGGGCATCACCGCCACCGTCACGGTGCTGGTGTGGATGCGACCCTGGGCCTCGGTGGCGGGCACCCGCTGCACCCGGTGCACTCCCGACTCGTGCTTGAGCCGCTTGAACACGTCTTCGCCCGTGATCATGAAGATGACTTCCTTCATGCCGCCGAGGTCGGACGGGCTCGAGTCCATGGGCTCGATCTTCCAGCCCCGGTCCTCGGCGTAGCGGGTGTACATGCGCAGCAGGTCTGCGGCAAAGAGCGCGCTCTCGGCGCCACCGGCGCCGGCCCGGATCTCGAGGATGGTATTCCTGGAGTCGGTGGGATCTGGAGGGATGATGCCACGTTGCACGGCGGCCGTGAGGCGTACTTCCTCGGTCTCCAGGCGCCGGATCTCCTCGGCCGCCATGATCGCCATCTCGGACCCGGCCGGCTCGCCCGCCAGCAACTCGCGGTTGTCGGCCAGATCCTGACGCACCTTCAACCAGGCCTCGCCATCGGCCACGAACTGCCGCAACCGGGCATGCTCACGGGTCAATTCCTGGCCCCGCGCCGCATTGCTGAAGGCATCCGGCGCGCCCAGGAGAGCCTCCACCTCGTCGAAACGCCGGCGGAACTTCTCGATGAAGGGCAAGAGGTCCATGGTGGATGGTGGGATGACCCGCGGGCCGCCCGGATGCGGTCCGGGCAAAAACAAACCGCCCGCGGGCCGTTGGGAACGGCCGGCGGGCGGTTGTCTTCGCTGCGGCTATTTCTTCTTCTTGCCGGCAGCACTCGCCAGCGCGGCCTGGGCGGCCTGGGTCTTGGCCATGCGCTGCTGGAACTTGTCCACGCGACCGGCGGTGTCCACGAACTTCTGCTGACCGGTGTAGAACGGGTGGGTGAACGCGCTGATGCCGAGCAGATAAAGCGGGTACTCCTGGCCGTCTTCCCACGTGGCGGTGAGGTTGGTGTTGGCGCAGGACTTGGAGAGGAACGACTGGCCGGAGGCCGAGTCGCGGAAGATCATCGTGCGGTAGTTTTTCGGATGCACATCAGCTTTCATAGCAGCAAAGAACCTGAAAACTGAAGCAGCGCCATTTCAGAAACAAGCCCTTATTTAAGGAATATGGCCTGATCCGGTCCGCCCAGGCACGGCGGTCGAGGACGCTTCGCGGAACGAGAAACCCGGGCTGCGCACAAATCCTATGCCCATGGCAGGTGTGGCGTACTAGGATTGCCCGCGACACATTCCAAGACCATGAAGCGCTACAACGTCGGAGTCATCGGCCACGGATGGGTGGCCTCGGCCCACATCCCGGCCATCAACGCCACCCGCCAGGGGCGGGTCACCGCGATCTTCTCGCGCCGGGATCTCGATCCCGCGGTGGCCAGCGCCCAGTACGGGACGCCGATCCGCGTCTTCAAGGACCTCGACGCCATGCTGGCCGATCCCGACATCGACGCGGTGTCGATCTGCAGCTTTCCCAAAGACCACGCCGAGCAGTTCATCAAGGCCGTCCGCGCCGGCAAGCACATCATCGTCGAGAAGCCCCTGGCCCTCAACGCGTCCGACCTGGAGGCCATGGCGGCAGCCCTGCGGGGCAGCCCGGTCAAGACCTGCGTCTGTTTCGAGGTGCGCTTCTCATCGCAGTTCCAGTCGATCCACTCGATGATCCAGGCGGGCCTGATGGGCGAGGTCCACTTCGCGGAGGTCGATTACTACCACGGCATCGGCCCCTGGTACGGCCAGTTCCGCTGGAGCCACCAGAAGTCCGAGGCCGGCAGTTCGCTGCTGAGCGCCGGTTGCCACGCCATGGATGCGCTGCTGATGGTCATGGGCGGTGAGCCCGAAGAGGTGACCGCCTACGCCACGTCGTCCAAGAGCCCGCATTTCGCGCCCTACGACTTCCCGACCACGCAGGTGAACCTGGTGAAGTTCCGCGACGGCCGGATCGGCAAGACCACCTCGTGCGTGGACAGCCTCCAACCGTACTACTTCCACACGCACATCGTGGGCAGCGAGGGATCGATCCTCGACAACAAGTTCCACAGCCAGAAGCTGGGAATGCTCGACAAGCACAAGTGGAGCCAGTTGTCGTTCGCGCCGGTGGACTCCGGAGATGTGAAGGATCACCCCTACCAGACCCAGTTCCAGGCGTTCTTCGACGCCCTTGATCGCGGGGAAGACATGCCCCTGACCTCGTTTGCCGACGCCTACCGTTCGCACCGCCTGATCTTCGCGGCGGACGCGTCGGCGGCCTCGGGCAAACCGGTACGGCTCTGAGCGCCCGCCGGCATCCCCGGCACCGGACCGCCGCGATGTCCGTGTCCGCCGGGAAACGCAGGCCGCGTCGGGTGGACTCGAGCCTGCGCCGGGGGACGGCGAGAACCTTCGAGACCTCGTTCGATCGCTCAGCGCTCGAGCAGCGCCGCGGCCAAGGCCAGGGCGCCGACGGGCACCGAATCTTCGCCCAAGCCCGCGAGCGCGACTCGCGGTCCCGGCCGGAAGGCCTCCATCAAATAACCGGGCAAGGTGGCGGCCATCGCCGCCCGCAGCGGTTCGCCGACCAGCGAGAGGCCGCCGCCCACCACGATGACCTCGGGATGGAACAGATGGACCGCATGAGAGAGCGCAAAAGCCAGGTCGTCGGCGACCTCCGAGAGGATTTTCCGGGCCACGTCATCCCCGGCATCGAGGGCCGCGCGGAGGTGCCGGGCCTCTCCCCCCTCCGAGGACTGGGCCATCACCGCGCGGGCCAGGACCCCGTCGTTCCCGGCCACGGCCGCACGGATCCGCTGGTCCACAGCCCAACCCGAGCACGCCTCCTCGACGATGCGGCCCGAGCGGTCGAGGCGCAGGTGACCAATTTCGGCCTCGCCGGGGCGGGCTCCATGGTAGAGACGACCATCCACCACCATGCCGCCGCCGACCCCGCTGCCCATGTTGATCCAGAAGACGCAACCGAACCCGCGCCCCGCCCCGCGCAGCGCCTCACCGAGAGCGGCGACATTGGCGTCGTTCTCGACGGCCACCGGCAGACGGGTGAGGTCACGAAGCCAGTCCCCGAGAGGGAACTCATGCCAGCCCGGGACCTGATGTGAACAGCAGATCAACCCCGTCTTCGGATCGACCGGCCCACCGAAGCCCACCCCCACCGAGGAGACGGCATGACGGGCGATCAGGCCAGGGACCACGGAGGCGATCTGGTCCCGGATTCCCGCGCCGCCCCGGGCCCGGTCGGCCGCCAACCGATGACGCTCGAGGATGGCCCCCTCGGCGTTCCCAGCCACGACCTGGATCTTGGTGCCCCCGATCTCGATTCCGATATGACTCATAGGCGTGGGGGAAACCCACCGCATTTTGCAGGCTCCGTCCAATCTAATCGGGGAACCGGTCCAGGACGCGGTCCGTGACCGGCGCGCCGCCCCTGGAGACGGGAGCGCACCGGAAAGCCTCGGGCTTCCTTCATCTTTACATGAGCATTTGCACATATCGTTGAAAAACAACTCAAGGGGCATCATCGTTGACCCATGGCCAAGCGTGAACAGTCGGGAGGGATGTCCGCCGGGGAGATCAGCGACGAAGCCCTGGAACTGATCGCAACCCGATTCCGGGTTCTCGGGGAGCCCAACCGGTTGCGGTTGCTCCGGGCGCTCGAGCATGGAGAGCTCTCGGTCTCCGCCCTCATGGAAGAGACCGGGCTGAACCAGGCCAACGCCTCGCGCCACCTCCAGACCCTCACCCAGGCGGGCATCCTCGGCCGCAGGCGCGATGGCACGAATGTCCTCTACCACATCGCCGACCCGGGGATCTTCCGGCTTTGCGAACTGGTCTGCGGATCGCTCCAGACGCTGCTCGCCCGCCATGCGAGCGCCTTCACCTCGAACTGAAAACAAAAACCCGCCCTCGGCAATGCCGGGGCGGGTTCGCGGTCAGGAAACCCTCGAGGAATCCCTGGATCGGGTCAGCGAGCGGCCACGCCGCCCGGGACCACGTTCACGGAGCATTGGAACTCCTGGTTGATCTCGGTGCCATCCTTGGCCTTGAGCTTGAACTTCACCTCGAGCTGGTTCACCGGGCGGAAGTCCTCCAGGTCGATCTCGACCGTGCGGCCGTCGGGCAGCAGTCGGGCGCTTTGGACGGTGACCTTCTCACGGCCCTTCTTCTCCGGGTTCTTCACCTCGTAGGTGGCCGAACCGTAGTTGGACGAACGCAGGTAGTTCCAGCGGCGGGCCGAGAAGTTCTCGGCGTCGGCGGCCTCCTTGGCGTCGAGCGGCTGGGTGAAGGTCAGGCGCAGACCTTTCGGGGTGTACTTGATCTGCTCGATCGAATGCACCGGCTTGCCCGTGTAGCGGACCCGGTCGAAGCCGGAAATCTTCACAGCCTTGGTCTGCCAGCCCTGAAGGCCTGCGACGTAGAGCTGCCCATCCTTGCGGTTGAAGCGGGCGCGCATGGCCGAGCTGGCGAACTTCACCGGGAAGCGCACCACGCCGCCCTGCATCTGGCCATTGCCGGCGTCCTCGTACATCACAAGGTACAGGGC
>CAYLTF010000084.1:0-11114 GCA_964386625.1 uncultured Akkermansia sp.
GCCAGAGTTCCCGGCCCGATTTCACGATCCTGATCTATCCGGTGATCTCCTTGGGAGAACTCGGCCACGCCGGTTCTCGGGACAATCTCCTGGGCAAAAAACCCACCCTGGAAGAGATCCAGCGGTTCTCGTGCGAACGACAAGTCACCCGCCAGACGCCTCCCGCGTTCTTGGCCCATGCGGTGGACGATCAGGCGGTGCTCATCGACAACAGCCGCCTCTATCACCGAGCGCTCCAGGCTCAGGGAGTCGCCAGCAAGCTCGTCGAATTGCCCGACGGGGGGCACGGGTTGCACGGCTATCAGGGAACCTCGTGGGACACCTGGCAGCGCGAGGCCATCGAGTGGCTCAAGCGCCGTTGATGGCGCGCTCGATTTCAAGCACCTCCGACCGACTTCGCGTCCCGCGCCATGGCCATCGAACTTTCCAGAACACCGGGGGCGGCCCACGGTGTTTTCCGTGGGGGGTTCCATGGATGGGTTTTGGCGCTCCTTCTGGCCGCGGGTGCCCTGGCCGCAGCCGGCGCTGATTCGCGGGTGCGTGCCACGGCGTTGCCGGCGATCGCGGGCCAGCGGTCGGGCTTCACGTTGATGGAACCCTCCGCCACCGGGGTGACCTTCACCAATGTCCTGGTCGGCGACGCCTACTTCACCAACGCGGTCGCCCACAATGGCTCGGGCGTGGCCATCGGCGACGTGGACGGCGACGGTCGCCCGGACCTCTACCTCTGCGGACTGAACGGCACCAATCAGCTCTATCGCAACCTTGGCCAATGGCGCTTCGAGCCCGTGCCGCTGGGCGAGGCCGCCTGTGTCGGACAGATGTCCACCGGGGCGGTGCTGGTCGATGTCGATGGCGACGCCGACCTGGACCTGCTGGTCAACGGCATCGCCGCGGGCACCCGGCTCTTCCTCAACGACGGCCGCGGCCGCTGGACCGAGAAGCGTGACAGCGGCTTGTACCGCCACACCACGGGCACCTCGATGGCGCTGGCCGACATGGACGGCGACGGCGACCTCGACCTCTATTGCGCCCATTACATCGATGTGATGCACCTCATCGACCCGAGCACCCGCTTCTCGATGAGCCAGCAGGGCGGGCGCTGGGTGGTGAGCCAGGTCAATGGCATCCCCGCCACCGACCCGCGTTTCCGGAACCGCTTCGAGGTGATGCCCGATGGTGAGGTGGTGGAACTGCCCGAGGCCGACGCCCTCTACCGCAACGACGGCCAGGGCCGTTTCACCCCGGTGCAGGATCAACCTGGTGTCTTCCTTGACGATCAGGGCAAGCCGGCTCCCACGATGCGCGACTGGGCCCTGGCGGTGGTTTTCCGCGACCTCGATGGCGATGGTTCCCCGGACCTCTTCGTCTCCAATGACTTCGCCTCCCCCGACCGTCTGTGGTTCAACGACGGTCGGGGGCATTTCCGGGCGGCCCCGCCCCAGGCCCTGCGCCACACGTGCTTCAATTCCATGGGCATCGACGTCGCCGATGTGGATCGCGACGGTTTCGACGACCTCCTGGTCGTGGATCTCCTGGCCACGCGCCAGGAGCGTCGCCTGCGCCAGTTGGGCAAGACCCCGCCCGATCCGCTCGCCCGCGAAAGCCTGACGGGGCGTCCGCAATTCAACCGCAACATGCTCTTCCTTGGGCGCCCCGGCGGTCGCTATGTCGAGGCGGCCCTGAATGCTGGTCTGGCGGCCAGCGAGTGGAGTTGGTGCCCGGTGTTCCTCGATGTCGACCTCGATGGTTATGAAGACCTGCTGGTGTCCAATGGCTTCGAGTACGACCTGATGGACCAGGATACACAGGACCGGGTGAAGGACCCGCGTCACACCCTCTCGCCGGAGCAGAGGAAACGCTGGATGAAGCTCTATCCCGAGTGGCGCACGGCCAACCTGGCCTTCCGCAACCGGGGCGACGGCACCTTCGAACCGAAGTCTGCCGAGTGGGGGTTCCGGGAAGAAGGCCTGGCCTTCGGCATGGCCCTGGGCGACCTCGACCAGGACGGCGACCTCGATCTGGTGGTCAATCGGATCAACGCCTCGGTCGAACTCCATCGCAACGAGGCCACCGCGCCCCGCATCGCCGTCGAGCTCCGGGGGAAGGCCCCCAACACGGCGGGCATTGGGGCCAAGGTCCGGGTCCTCGGGGCGCCCCTTTCGCAAAGCCAGGAGATCGTGACCGGCGGCCGATACCTTTCGGGGGATCAGGCCCTGAGGGTGTTTGCCGCCCCGGCCTCGGCCGGCACGAACTCCGCGCCGGTGCTGGAGGTCCGCTGGCGCAGTGGCGCGGTCAGTCGCATCGAACGGCCTCAGGCCAACCATCGGTACGAGATCACCGAGCCCGCCGATCCGCCGAAACCCTTGCCGTCGCCCGCGCCCAAGCCCGAACCGCTCTTCGAGGACGTGAGCGCATTGCTGGGGGCCGCCCCGGCCGGCGAAGCCTTCGACGACACCCTCATCCAGCCGTTGATCCCGCGACGCCTGAGCCGCCAGGGACCCGGGCTGGGGTGGGCCGACTTGGATGGCGATGGCTGGGAAGACCTCGTCCATGGGGCCCGCCGGGGCGGCCGCCCGATCGTCTTCCGGAACCGTCAGGGGAAGGGCTTCGACCGCACCGAGGGGCCCGAGTCGCCCGGCGGCCAGCGCGGCGTGGTGGCCTGGGCCGACGGGCTCGGCGGCCGGCATTGGCTCGCCACGGCGGTGAGTCTCAATGCCCGTGGAGAGACGGTGGGGCAACTGATCGTGGACCCCGTGGCCCCGGGAGCGGCTCAGCGAACGATCGAGGTCGGGCCTGATTTCAACGGCCCGCTGGCGGTGGGCGACCTTGATGGCGATGCCGACCTCGATGTGGTGGTGGCCGGCCAGTTCCGACTGGGCCGCTATCCCGAGGCGGTCCCCTCCACGGTCTGGATCAACGAGGGCGGTGCCCTGCAGGGATCGCCCGCCTGGGGACGGCCGTTGGCCCGCGCGGGCTGCGTGAACGGGGCCACGCTGGTGGACCTCGACGGCGACGGTGACCTCGACCTGGCCCTCGCGGTGGAATGGGAACCGGTGCGCCTCTTCCGCAACGACGGCGGGCAGTTCCGTGACATCACCACACCCATGCGCCTGGCCGGTCGCACGGGCTGGTGGCAGGGCATCGCCGCCGGGGATTTCGATGGTGATGGGCGCGTGGACCTCGCCGTGGCCAACCTTGGCCGCAACACGGCCTATGCGATGTATCGGCCCGGCCCCATCCGCCTCTATCATGGCGAGTGGAGCACTCCCGGCCGCGTCGAGTTGCTCGAGGCCTGGCAGCGCGAGGGCACTTGGCTGCCCATCCGCAATCGCACCCAGCTCACGGCCGGCCTTCCGGATCTGCCCGTCCGCTTCCCGAGCCACGAAGCCTTCGCCCGTGCCGATGTCCCGCGCGTCCTCGGTGAGGCCGCGGCGAGGGCGTCGTTCCTGGAGGCGGTCGAGTCCGACTCCGGCGTCTTCCTGAATCGCACCAACCGCTTCGAGTGGCGGCCCTTCCCGCGCGAGGCGCAGTGGTCGCCCGCCAATTCGGTCCATGTCGCCGACGTCGATGGCGATGGGTTAGAGGATGTCTTCCTCAGCCAGAACCGCTCGGACCTGCTGCCGGAGTACTCGCGCGACGATGCCGGGAGTGGACTGTGGTTGCGGGGCCGGGGCGACGGCACCTTCGAGGCCCTCGATCCGACCGTGTCGGGCATCCGCATCGACGGCGAACAGCGGGCCGCGGCGCTCGCAGACTTCGACCACGACCGGCGCATCGACGTGGTGGTCTCGCAAATCAACGGACCGACGACGCTCTGGGCCAACCGGCGGACCCGGCCGGGCCTGCGCGTGGTGCTCGAAGGTCCGGCGGCCAATCCCGAGGCCGTCGGGGCCCAGGTGCGCCTGCGGTTCGCCGACGGCCGCAGCGGCCCGGTGCGCGCCATCCAGGGGGGCAGCGGATTCGGATCGCAAGATGCGGCCCCGGTGCTGCTGGGCTTGCCGGCACAGGCGACCGTCTCGGGTGTCTGGGTCCGATGGCCCGGAGGCCGAGAGCAGGTGGTGCCGGTGGGTCCCGATCGGACCGAGGTGCGGATCCGTTGGCAGAAGCCCTGAGAGCCTTTCTGAAAACTCAGAGGGGTCCTGCGGCGAGGGAATTTGGCGGTGGCCAAGGCGGCGAGGCCGGAGCATCCCCGAAGCGGGCTGCAACGGCCGAGTCAACGCGGGCCACCGGCAAAAGACCCGCCGCCCGAAGGGTTTTCTCAGAAACAGCCCGCTGTCTTCGTTGCTCGTCGGTCACAGACCCATCCGGGTATGCTCCCTCCTCGCGCCTCGCCATCGGGCCGTTTCTGAGAAAACAGGGCCCCTCTGAGTTTTCAGACAGGCTCTGAGGTCCTCGATTTCCAGCGTCGGTCGTCCAACGCGGGATTGAATGAGCCGCGCTGGCTGGGCACCGTCGCTGCATGGCACTCCCCACGCTCTCCGACGAGCAGGTCCGTACCCTGAGCCGGTCCCAGAAGGACCAGTGGTGGCTGGACCATGTCTTCCGCGGCGACATGCCCCAGCTCACGGTCCGGTCGGCCCTGACGGGATTCCTGCTGGGCGGTGCGCTGGCGGCCACCTCGCTTTACATCGGGGCCAAGACGGGCATCTCCATCGGCGTGGGTCTCACCTCGGTGCTCATCACCTTCGCGCTCTTCCGCCTGCTGGCCAAGACGCCGCTGGGCGGTGGCTTCACGATCCTGGAGAACAACTGCACCCAGTCCATCACCACGGCGGCCGGCTACGTGGTGACGCCGCTCACCTCCAGCTTCGCCGCTTACATGCTGGTCACCGGCAAGATCCTGCCGGCCTGGCAGATGATCCTCTGGATGATCGTGATCTCCACCCTGGGCGTGCTGGTGGCCTTCCCGCTCAAGCGGCGATTCATCAACGACGACCAGTTGCCCTTTCCCGAGGGGCGAGCCTGCGGCGTCGTGCTGGATGCCCTCTACACCGGCTCCGCCGAGGCCGGCTTGTTCAAGACCCGGTTGCTGACGCTCACCGCAGGCCTCACCGCCTTCCTGCAATTGCTGATGAGCGACGGATGGATGCGCCTGCTGCAGTTCAAGCTGTTGCGCCTGGACCGCTGGGCGGGCTTGCGCGAGGCCTGGCACCTGCACGAGCGCATCGACACCTACTACTACACCTGGGCTGCCAAGGCCTCGGGGGCCATTCCGCGCCTCCTGGGCACCGACATCCGGCAACTCGGGCTGCGCTTCACGGTGGATGCCGCGCTCATGGGTGTGGGCGGTCTCATCGGCATCCGCGTGGCGACCTCGTGCCTGATCGGCGCGATCGTGAACTTCGCCGTGCTGGCGCCGATCATGATCCAGCGCGGAGAGATCCGCAGCTACACCAACGCCGCGGGCAAGGTGGTGGACATCTCCCGGGCGGAGATCGTCAACCAATGGTCTCTGTGGTGGGGCGTCTCGATGATGGTGGTGGGGTCGCTCGTGTCGCTCTTCGCCCGCCCGGACCTGTTCCAGGGCGTGTGGCGAATGCTCCGTCGGCAACGCCCTGCCGAGGGCGCTTCCGGCGCGGATCCGCTGCGTCACATCGAGTTGCCGCTCGGGTGGTCGTACGTCGGCGTACCCGTGTTCGGGTTCCTGGGCGTGTGGATGGGGAACGCGTTCTTCGGCGTCCCTTGGCTCGCCGGCCTGCTGTCGCTGCCGCTCATCCTGGTGCTGTCGGTGATCTGCACCAACTCGATGGCCCTCACCTCGTGGACCCCCACCGGCGCGCTCTCCAAGATCACCCAGTTCACCATCGGCGCCCTCGACCGGTCCAACCCGGCCAGCAACCTCATCCCGGCGGGCATGACGGCGGAGGTGTCGTCCAACGCGGCGAACCTGCTCTCGGACATCAAGCCCGGGTACATGCTGGGGGCCAAGCCCCGGCAGCAGGCCGTCGGTCACGTCATCGGCATCGTGGCCGGTTCACTGGCGGCGACCCCGCTGTTCTATCTGCTCTTCCTGCAACCCGACGCCTCGGGAGCGCGGTCGACGGCCACCTTGGTCACCGAGCAGTTCGCCATGCCGGCCGCCGTCCAGTGGAAGGGCGTCGCGGACTTGATCGCCAAGGGCCTGGGCAGCCTGCCGCCCTCGGCCATGGTGGCCCTGACCGTGGCGGCTGTGGTGGCGGTGGTCTTCGAGGTCTTGCGGATCCGCTCGCGGGGGCGCTTCCCGCTGTCGGCCGTGTCCATCGGGCTCGGGGTCGTGTTGCCGCCGGAGTCCACGCTGGCCATGTGGATCGGGGCCTTCGTCTTCTGGTGGATGGGCCGCAAGGCCGTCGCGGGCACTGGCAAGCATGAGCTGTGGGTGGAGGGCTGCGAACCCATTTGCGCCGGCCTGATCTCGGGTGCGGCCCTCATCGGCATCGGCAACGCCCTGGTCAACGCCTTCCTGCCATGAACCCGGCTTCCAGTTCCCTGGGATCCACCTTCGCTGCGGCCATCGGGCCAGGCGACCGCCTGAGTCGCCGGCGATTCGGGGCCTGGGCGGTTGCCGGCGCCGCCTCGGTGCTGGGCGGGCTGGGGTGCCGCGGTCCGGCCGGCGGGGCGGCCCGACCGGGATCCCGGGACTTTCCGGGGGTGCCTGGCACGGTCATCACCCACAGCCCGGCGTCGTCGGGTCGGTACATCGGCTCGCCGTCCATCGCGGTGCTGCCGGGGGGCGACTACGTGGCCTCGCATGATTTCTTCGGGCCGAACTCGGGTGAATTCCAGAGTGCCCGCTCGCGCATCCACCGCTCGTCCGATCGCGGGCGCACCTGGCGGCAGGTCTCGGAGGTGCAGGGGGCCTTCTGGTCCTCGCTCTTCGTCCATCGGGGCGACCTGTATCTGCTGGGACCCGACCGACACCATGGCCGGGTGCTCATCCGCCGCTCGCGGGATGGCGGGGCCCATTGGACCGAGCCCGTGGACGGCCGATCCGGCGTGCTCCGGGCCGATGCCGAATACCACTGTGCCCCCATGCCGGTGGTGGAGCACGCGGGGCGGCTCTGGCGTCCCTTCGAGTGGCGCAACCCTCCGCAAGCCTGGGGAGTGCACTACCGCGCCGGGGTGCTGTCGGTGCCGATCGAGGCCGACCTGCTCGACGCCTCCCGCTGGACCGCCAGCGAGTTCCTGCCCAGCGACCGATCGTGGAATGGCGGCGACATGGGCGCCTGGCTCGAGGGCAATTTCGTGGTGGGGCCCGACGGGGCGCTGTGGGACCTCCTGCGCGTCGACACCCGGGGCCTGCCCGAGAAGGCCGCCCGCGTGCGCATCGCCCCCGATGGCCGGAGCCTGTCGTTCGACCCGGCCTCTGGATTCGTGCCGTTCCCGGGAGGGGCCAAGAAATTCGCCATCCGCCGGGACCCGCGCTCGGGGGCCTACTGGACGCTGGCCAGCGTGGTGGCCCCGGGCTGGGAATCGGCCGGCAAACCCGCAGGCACGCGCAACACGTTGGCCCTGATGACCAGCCCGGACCTCGTGTCGTGGGAGATCCGCTGCCACCTGCTCCATCACCCGGACCGATCGCGCCATGGGTTCCAGTACGTCGATTGGCTCTTCGACGGTCCCGACCTCATCGCCGTCTGCCGGACCGCCCACGACGACGGCCAGGGCGGGGCGCACAATGCCCACGACGCCAATTTCCTGACCTTCCACCGCATCCGGTCCTTCCGGGACCTGCGGATGCGCGATTCGGTCCCGCTGACCCGGCCGTCCTAGGGCTCATTTCGGTCGCAGGTGTCCTCGCGCGGCGGTCTCCGGCCGACGTCGTTCTGTCGCATCGACTCGGGTGAGGCGACTCGACAGTCTCGGGCTCATGGTTGTTCCTCGTCGTGCGTCCTGGGTCCGCTGTTTGGGTCCGATCCTTCTGATGGTCGTTGCCCTGCTGGGGCGGGCCGACGATCCGGGCGTGTTCGAGGCCAACTACACCAAGCGCGAGGTGCGGATTCCCATGCGCGACGGGGTGAGCCTCTTCACCGTGGTGTACACACCCAAGGAGCCGGGGCAGTACCCGATCCTGCTGCGCCGGACTCCGTACAACCTCAAGCCCTACACGGTCGATGCCGCCGGCAATCCGGGCTTCGGCGACGGGCTTGTCCGCGAGAAGTTCATCTTCGTGTTGCAGGATGTCCGCGGGCGTTTCGCCTCCGAGGGCGCCTTCGTCGACATCCGCCCCCACCAGCCCGTGAAGAGCGGCCCGAAGGACACCGACGAAAGCACCGACACCTGGGACACCATCGACTGGCTGGTCAAGAATGTGCGCCACAACAACGGCCACGTGGGCATGGACGGCATCTCGTACCCCGGCTTCTTCGCGGCGATGGGCATGATCGATTCGCATCCCGCCCTGAAGGCCGTGTCGCCGCAGGCCCCGGTGGCCGACATCTTCAACGGCGACGACACGTTGCATGGCGGGGCGTTCCTGCTGGCCCACAACTTCGGCTTCTTCAACTTCTTCGGGCAGAAGCTCCAGAACCCGTTGCGTCAGGATCCCGTGCCCTTCGACTACGGCACGCCCGACGGGTACGAGTTCTTCCTGCAGGGCGGGGCGGTGGGGGACCTGGGCGACCGGTACTACAAGGGCCGAATCGATTTCTGGGACAACCTGATCGGAAACATCACCAACGCCGCCTGGTGCGCGCGTCACGACATCACGCCCCACCTGAAGAATGTCCGCGCCGCGGTGATGACCGTGGGCGGGTGGTACGATGCCGAGGATCTCTCCGGCGCGCTCAAGACCTACCGCGCCACCGAGCGGCAGAATCCGGGCATCTTCAACACCCTGGTCATGGGGCCGTGGTCGCACGGGGGATGGCATGGCGGCGATGGTTCCTCGCTCGGCCCGGTGCCGTTCCACTCCAAGACGGCCGAGTTCTACCGCAACGAGATCGAACTGCCCTTCTGGCGGCGCTTCCTCAAGGGACAGACCAACCTCGTGTTGGCCGAGGCCCACGTCTTCGAGACGGGCACTTGCGAATGGCGCAAAGAGGCCGCCTGGCCCCCGACGCATGCGGTGTCGAAGACGCTGTATTTCCACCCGGGCGGGCGGTTGTCCTTCGAGCCGCCGAACGGGGGCGAGGTTTCGACCGCCTTCGACGCGTACGTCAGCGATCCGGCCCGGCCGGTGCCCTTCACCCAGCGCATCACCACGGGCATGCCGGCCACCTACATGGTCGAAGACCAGCGGTTCGCCGCGCGCCGGCCCGATGTGCTGGTATTCGAAACGGAGCCCCTGACCGAGGACATCACGCTGGCCGGACCGATCACCGCCAGCCTGCACATCTCCAGCACCGGTACCGACTCGGACTTCATTGTGAAGCTCATCGACGTGTACACCGCCGACCATCCGGACCCGCAGCCCAACCCGGCCCAGGTGAAGCTGGGACACTACCAGCAACTGGTGCGGGGCGAACCGCTGCGCGCCAAGTTCCGGGACGGCCTCGACCGGCCCAAGCCCCTCGAGCCCGGCCGCGTGACCCGGCTCGAATGGGGGATGCCTGACGTCTGCCACACCTTCCGCACCGGGCATCGCATCATGGTGCAGGTGCAGAGCAGTTGGTTCCCCTACATCGACCGCAATCCCCAGACCTTCTGCGACATCTACCGCGCCAAGCCCGCGGACTACCGCCCCGCCACCCAGCGCGTGTACCGCGCCCCCAACGCCGCCTCCGGCCTCCGCGTCCTCGTGGCCCCGAGGTGATGGGGGCGCTGACTGACGCCATCGCCAACGGGCCTCAGGCATGCGCCCTCGAAGTGAGGTGGGTATTCCACCGTCTGGGTCCCTGGACTACGTCGGAAGGCTGGGACGCTGCAAGACACGCCGACCTGATCGAGACGGGGCTGGAGTCCGGTTATTGATTCACCCGAGAGCATCCTCCGTGACGCGGAATGGAGGTGCGCCCGGGGAGTCGGGTTGAGCCTCCCGGTTGAATCCAAGCAATTGGCGCCCGCATCCTGGTGGATTGGATTTCGGGAACCCTAATCAAACGCCTGTCGCGTCAAGATAAGTGATTGGTTAATCATTCTGGTGTCGACTGTCGCCATGTCGTCATGGTTGATTGACGATCAGGAACGAGCTCATGAGTGCCCCAGTCTCCACCAAGCCACCAACGCAGATTCGGAGCTCGCTGCCATCCGGTGGTTCCAAGGGCGATACGATGGTCGGCTTCGCTGTCGTTGGCTTCCTGGCCGCCGGTGTGGTCGGACTGGTGAAGGCGATGGGGATGACGAGCGGTCTGGATGTCCTCTTCTGCCTGCTCGGCTCCGCCACGGCCTTCGGCGCGGTCATCTACGTCTGCTTTCACAAAAGCTGAGGCGGTGACGATGAAGAGGCTCAACGGAGCAGAGCACCCCGTCGCACCGTTCACGGGTGCCTCGAAGTGGCTTGAGTTTTGGTTCGTCAGCGATCCGATAGTTAAAAAACAACACACAACAACATGGAACAAATCATGATGAACGTCTACGGGCTGTTTGGGATGGCCTATAACATTTGCTTTATCGGTGCATCCTTATTTGTACTATGGCTTCTGTGGCGTTTTGTCAGAGCTCATGAAAAAATGGCGGATGCGGTGATCATGATGGCGCAGAATCCAAAGGATTCCGAAACTTTGTGAGACTCCTGGAAACGCTTTTTATTTTAACAACAGGTTAGACGGATTATTGGGGCAATGGCTATTACTGGAGAGAGTATGCAAAGGGGTGTAAGTGTTGATGTATTAATCGTTTTGATGGTTTTGGTATGCGGATTAACTGGGTGTAAACCAAAGGAACATACTTCAACATCATCGCTCATGTTAGGCGACCTGCCGAAAGCCGCCTTGGAAATGCAGACTGCTTTCGTCAAGGAGATCGGTGCTCATGGCGGGGCGCCGGACGGTCAGATTCCTTCAAACTATTGGAATGATCCCATCAAGGCCTTGAACCCAATCAGAATTTATTTTCACCGGATGAATATCTTGGTCGTTCAGCAAATCAACGACCGGGTTGAAACAGGAAAGTATATCTGCTCACCGATTTCATCCTATTGGCCACAAAGCGGTGCTGATGGATTAGATTTAACATTTGTCAGCGCAAGTGTATAT
>CAYLTF010000084.1:11214-14579 GCA_964386625.1 uncultured Akkermansia sp.
GACTAGCCCAACGTGAAACCACTACCACTGGAGGTCGAATACAAGATCAATGCTCCGCTCACCGCAGAGCCGTTGGCCGATGTGTTTCGGCGCTCAGGCATTCGCCGTCCCGTCGATGACCTGGCCCGCATGGCCGACATGATCCGCCACGCCAATCTCATCATCACGGCATGGAAGGCTGGGCGTTTGGTGGGAGTGGCTCGGTCGTTGTGCGATTTCTCGTATTGTTGTTATCTATCCGATCTGGCGGTCGACCGTGAGTTTCAGGGTGCCGGAATCGGAAGCGAGTTGATCCGTCGCACAAAGGCCGCCGCAGGCGACCGGTCCATGCTGTTGTTGCTCTCGGCCCCGGAGGCGATGGAGTTTTATCAAAAGCTTGGAATGGAGGCCGTCGCAAACGGCTGGATCATCAAGCGGCTTGGCTGAGGTCCGGGCCGTGCGTGCTGATCCTTGGCCGTGTTTCCCATCGACCCGTTCCTGAGGCCACGCGGTCCGCTGACTGCACCGGGACGCGTGACCGGTTGCCAAAACGCCCGGGGGGCTCCCTCTCAGAACAGTCGGCGCTCATCGGTGGGTTGGTTGGAAGGCCAGACCCAGTCGGCGGGTTCGGTGTCCTTGCCTTTCGACAGGAAGCCGCCGTCGTCGGTGTGGTTCGGGCCGACGCTGTACAGGGTGAACGTCCCGTCGGCGTTGACCCGGTAGCGCAGTGGTTGGCCATCCATCGGGTCGAGCGGCACGCCCTCCAGGAATCGCGGCACGAGGTCGCCCAGGGTCTTGGGATAGCCGCCCGTCGCCAGGCGATATCGCTCCAGTGCGGCCACCGTGGTCGCGAGGCGGCTGATCGAGAGGCACTTGTCGGTCTTCCTGACCCGGTGAGTCATGTCCAGAGACAGCGGGTCGAAGAGGATCCGGTAGGGGTGGCCACGGCGGGCCGACGTGGCGAGGATCCAGGGCTCTAGCCCCTCGGTTTCCCAGACCGAGCCCCGGGCGCCGAGGCCCCGGTTTGGATCGGAACGCTGCACTGCATTGATCAGGCGAGCCATTGTGCGCGAGTGGTGGGCCTGGTTTTGCAACAACCAGGCGGTTGGCACCAGACCTCCGCTGAACTGGTCGCCTTCGTCCGGTCCGAGCGTGTGCGGATTCAGGCGCCTCTGCCGCATCCGTTCGAACCAGAAATCCCTGAGGAGACGCTCGCCGCGCAGCCACCGCAGCATGCTATCGCGAGACGTCAGGCCCTCGAAGCGTTGCTGGAAAGCGGCCAATTGATGATCGGACCATGCATGCCGCGAGGTTCCCTCCCAGTACTCATGGAAGGCGAGGAGCTGTAACGTCCAGCGAACCAGGTAGCATTCCAACCAAGGATCCTTGCCCGAGTGGTCTGCGAGTCGTAGGAGGGTCTCGATGTCTTCCGCCGCACCGCTCGTGTCGCCCGCAGACAGCCGCGCCGCGGCCCGGAGAGAGAAGCGGTTCGCCAGGAGTTTGTTCGCCATGAGCTTGTAACGGGCGACATGGTTCAGGCTGGGGAGGACCAACTCGTTGGAAGGGATGTCGTAGTGACAGTCCGGCCGTCGGGCCGCCTCGGCGACTTGTTCGAGGGGATTCCGCAACCCTTCCAAGGCGAACAGCACCGCCTGGGGGGCGGGCATGTCGGCGGGCGGAATCGGCAGGTGGGACCAGGGGTCTACCGGGGACGATGGGCCGTCCTTCGGGTCCTGGGTGGCGCTCGCGATCGAATTCGTCCGCGCCTTCAACAGGCTGGCCAGCGCCTCGAGATCGTGTCCGTCCCGGCGCAACGGCCTGCCGGCGGTCTTCTCGGTCTCGTGCGGGAAGCGCAATGAGTTCTCGATTTCGGTCAGCCGCGCCTCACCGGTCCAACGAGACACGCTGCGCCCCTGACCGTCCTGAGTCCGGGTGTAGGCGTGGATTCCGGACAGGAAGGGGTGCGCGGCGAAGTTCTGTTCGGCCGGGATCGGCGGCCCCATCAGTTCCTGGTAGGAGAGTGGCTCCCCGCGCTGCCGGAGGTGATCCTCGACCTCCCGCCAGGCCTGTTCCGCCCGCCGGCCTTCGAGGTTCAGAGCCAGCGAGGTCAAGACTGCCACGACCGCGGTGCTCAGGGTCAAAGAACGCCACCGGGGTGCCCAGACTGCCCAGAAGCCGGGGGCTCCGAGCGCCACGGCCCGGCGATTCCAGAGCAATGGCATCAGCCATGCGGGAAGCAGGAGTGCCAATTCGATCCCGAGGTGCGCCAGGTCGGAGAGGGATGCGCCTCGACCCGAGGAGGCCCAGGCCCTGTTCAGCAGCAGACCAGTGGCGAGGCTGAGACACAGACTCCTCCAGATGCCGAACCGTTGGTGTTCCAAGGGGAGGATGCGAAAGCGTTGCAGCAGGTTCATCAGGGCTGGGTGGGGTGTGGCTTCGGTTCCTGGGGCGGGGTCGTTGTTTGAGGATCATGGCCGGAGATCGGCCCCCGGTGTCGTTGGGAAAGCGGTCCGGTGATTCCACCAGCAGGCGGTTCTGTATTCCGCACATCGCGAGGCCGGTTCAGTTCGCAGACCGTTTCCCGGGTAGGGACCGATCTCCGAGCGGTCTGCCAGCGAAGAGCCGGAATCTTCCGGAAGAAATGGCCCGCCCGTCAGGGCCGCACCGGACTCACGCCGTCGGCCACCGAAGCGATGGTCGGGCAGTTGAACCGCCATGACGGTTCCGATCGTTGCCTCGCGACCCGGGCTCTGGGGGCGGATCCGCCATGCCCTCGAAGAGCCGGTGCTCGGGGCGGGTATGGCCCCCGTGGTTGCTCCGGCAACGGTATCGACAAAAACGGAATTCGGTTGCGGGCCTCCAATGAATGAGGGTCTTGTTGCCAAATCATCAGGATTGGTTGGCGTTTTTGAAACGCCGATCGTCTTGAGGCGATCGGGAGACTCGATGAATACCGAAAGAGCCGAATTCACCCCCATCCTCCGCACGGGGCAGATCCTTTGTTTCGACTGGGTGTGTGGTGCCTTGGATGACGCAGGCATCCCATACCAGTGCCGAGAGGAATCGTCCGGTGGCATCCAAGTGGCCATGCCGGCGTTTCCGTCCGTCATGCCGGGCACTTGGTGGACGGTTCTGGTGCCCGATTCTCTGCGCCAACGGGCTCAAGAGATCTTGGCTTCCATGCCGTTCGATTCGGGACTGAAACCGGACGTGTGGGATTACCAACCCAAACCTTCGGGCAAACGGGTTTCCCAGGCATGGGCCAGCGTCGTGCTGGTCATCATTTTGGCCGGATTCGTCTCGGAAATCCTCAGGCATGGCCCATGAGGGGGCGGCCTTGCGATGCATCGAGCGCCGGTCATGGATGAGGGGACAGACGAAACGTG
>CAYLTF010000085.1:0-14476 GCA_964386625.1 uncultured Akkermansia sp.
TTCCTGGAGGTCCAGATGCCCGATGGCACCCGGGGCTTCACCCGTGACGGCGCCCTCAAATTGAGCAACACCGGCAACTGGGTCACCAGCGACGGACTCCCGTTGGTTGGAGGCTTCCAGGCGGTGCCACCGGGCACGACCGACATCTCGATCTCCCCGGGCGGCACGATCACCACGCGGGGCCCGCAGGGCGACCAGTCCTTCCAGGTCAACCTCGTCCGCTTCATCAATCCCGCCGGCCTCCAGAGCCTGGGTCGGAACCTGTACCGCGAGACCACGGCCTCCGGCCAGGCGGAGCAGGGCAACCCGGCGCAGAATGGCTTCGGCAGCCTTGCCCAGGGCTACCTTGAGATGTCCAACGTGAAGGTCGTCGAGGAAATGGTCGGCATGATCGTCGCCCAACGCGCCTACGAGGTGAATTCCAAGGCCGTCCAGGCGGCCGATGAGATGATGGGTCAGGCCAACAACCTCCGCCGCTGATGAACCGCCTCTTTTCACCATGGATCGCGGGGCTTCTCGGGGGCCTGACGCTCCTCGTCCGGGCCGCCGACCCGGCCAGCCCGGCCGCACCCGAGCCCCCGGTCGCGGTCTTCGCCGCCGGTGTGAGCGTTCGGGCCGAAGGTGTGTTCTCGACCGACCTGATCCAGGGCATCCCGGCCTTGCCTCGGTTGCAGGTGGCCCCGGCCCCGGCGGCGGGCGGATGGTCCCGGCTTTCCCGCACCTCCGTGGTCGAGGCGCTCCGTGTCGCCGGTGTGGACCTTTCCGCAGTCCGTTGGTCGGGGCCCGATTCGGCCCGGGTCACCCGCGCGATGCGCGACCTGGCCGAGCCCGAGGTGCGAGATCGCATCACCCAGGAGCTCCAACGCAAATTCGCCCGGGGTGGCGGTGAGATCGAGGTGAAGCTTTCCCGCCCCTGGCGGACGGTCTCGCTGCCCGATGAATCCTGGGAGGTGCGCCTCCACGACCTGCCTGCCTCCGGTCTCCAGACCCTTGTTTCACTCAAGGTCGAGGTGCTCGCCGCCGGCGAATCGCTCGGCTCGTGGTTCCAGCCCATCCAGGTGCGCCATTGGTGCGAGGTGCCGGTCGCTGCATCGGCCCTGCGCCGGGGGCAATCTCTCTCCGAGGCCGAGACGGTGCTGGAACGGCGCGACATCCTCGCCTCCCGATCCGTGCTCAAGGCTCTGCCCGCGTCTCCCCAGGATTACGAACTGGCCGAGAACCTCGCTCCAGGGCAGGCGCTCTCCGACCGGAGCCTGCGTCTGAAGACCGTGGTCTTCCGCGGTCGACGGGTCGACGCCCGTGTCCAGTCCGGAACCCTGGAGATCACCACCAAGGTCGAGGCTCTTGAAGACGGGTACCCGGGCCAGAGCATCCGGGTCCGCAATCCCCAGTCCAAGCGCGAGTTCCGCGGAGTGGTGCAGGGCGAAGACACCGTCCTGATTCCCTTGTGAACCCGGTCCGGAAATCCCCGATCCCCATGAAAGAATCCCCCCGATTCCCGACCCCCAAACCGCTTGCCGTGACAGCGGTTCTGGCACCCCTCGTCTGCTTGTCTGTCGGCCTTGTCGCGCCCTTGTCGGCGGCCAACGGATCGCTCTGGACCGACGCGTCCGCCCGGTTGCTGGTGGCCGACAATCGCGCCCGCAACGTGGGCGACATCCTCACCATCGTCGTTGACGAGAACAACGAGTCGGCCAAGCAGAACAACACGAAGACCGCCAAGAAGACCGGCATCAGCGCCAGCATCTCGAGCTTCCTCTTCGGCCCGGCCAAGGACGGGTTCCTGACCCGGGGCGGCAAGTACCCGGCCATGGACATGAAGTCCGACAAGAGCTTCGAGGGCGGCGGCACGATCAACAACTCCGAGCGGATCACCGCCCGCATCGCGGTCCGCGTGACCGAGGTGCTGCCCAATGGCCACATGATGCTGGAGGGGCGTCGGATGACCCTGGTCGGCGGCGAAGAACAGGAGGCCGTCCTGCGCGGGCTCGTCCGCCAGGAGGACATCCAGCCGGGCAACACGGTGATGAGCTACAACGTGGCCGATGCGAGCATCAAGTTCGTGTCCAAGGGCACCGTCACCGACAGCCAGCGCCGCGGTTGGTTCACCCGCGCCTTCGACAAGATCACCCCCTTCTGAGCATGCGCTGCGACCTTCACGAATCCTGGCGCAATCGCCTGAGCCACTGGGCCGTCTGGTCCTTGTGCCTGGGCCTGCTGTGCGGGTCGCCGGCCCAGGCGCTGGGCACCCGGGTCAAAGACCTGGTGATGGTGGCCGGGGCCCGCGACAATCAGCTCGTGGGCTACGGGATCGTCGTCGGCCTCAATGGTGACGGCGACAAGAACCCGATCTACACGCTCCGCAGTTTCGCCAACCTCCTCCAGCGGTTCGGCGTCCAGGTGCCGGCGCAGACCCTCATCGCCAAAAACGTGGCCGTCGTGATGGTCACCGCCGACATCAAGGCCTTCACCAAGAACGGGCAGCGCCTGGATGTGACGGTCTCGGCCATGGGCGACGCCCGCAGCCTCCAGGGAGGCGTGCTGGTGCAGACGCCCCTCTATGCCGCCGACGGCCAGATCTACGCCGTGGCGCAGGGAGCCCTCGCCGTGGGCGGATTTGTCGGCGGAAACGCCACCTCGAGCATCCAGAAGAACCACCCGACCGTGGCGACCATCACCGGAGGCGGTCTGGTGGAGCGGGAGATCCCCACCCGCATCGTCGAGAACGAGGAGATCGAGCTCCTGCTGCGCGAACCGGACTTCACTTCCGCCGCCCGCCTGGCCATGGCCATCAACGAGCGGTTCACCAACTCGGCCCGGGCCATCGATCCCACCTCGGTCAAGGTCCGGATGCCCGAGGGAGTCGATCAGGCCTCCGTGGATTTCGTGGCCCGCCTGGAGGACATCGAGGTCTCCCCGGACACCACCGCCAGGATCGTGATCAATGAACGCACCGGCACCATCGTGGCGACCTCGAAGGTGAAGATCTCCAGCTGTGCGGTCTCCCATGGCGACCTGACCATCACCATCGCCAACAGCGCCGATGTCTCGCAGCCCAACCCGCTGAGCCAGACCGGCGAGACCGCCGTGACCCAACGCACCGATGCCAACGTCAACGAACGCAAGGGGCGACTGGTGACCCTGGCCGACATGCCCACGGTGGAGAAGGTGGCCGCGGGTCTCAACGCCATCGGTGTCACCCCGCGCGACATGATGGCCATCTTCGGTTCGATGAAGCAGGCCGGTGCCCTCCAGGCTGAACTCATCCTGCGCTGATCCATGAACACCATTTCCCGATCCCCGATCTCCCCGATGCCGCTCGGCTCCGGGCGTCTCTTGACGGATCCCGTCCCATCGTCCGGTCGAGGGGATGCCCCCTCGGCGGGAGGCCCCGCCGACAACACCCGTGAGATGACCCGCCAGTTCGAGGCGGTGTTCGTCCGCCATCTGCTCAACGAGGCCCAGAAGCCCGTCCACGGTGGGGGCGCGTTGCCCGCCTCCTCCTCGCGCGGCATCTACCAGGACATGATGGTCGAGCGTTGGGCCGACCAGATCAGCCGCTCCGGCGACTTCGGTGTCGCCCGCAGCCTCGAGCTTCAGCTTCGCCAATCCACCTCCATGCCCGTTTCAACCCCAGAGGCCGCCCTGTCGGGGGCCGAATCTCTCCCGTGAATCCCTCCATCCAGGACCTGATCGAAGCGCTGCGGACGGAGCTGCAGCAATATGGTGAGTTGCTGGCCCGTCTGGACCAGCAGCAGGAGACCGTCTTCCGGCGTGATGCCGAAGGCGTGCTCGACGGTTCCACCGCCATCGAAAGCCAGGCCGCCCTCATCGAGGAGGCCCGTCGTGAACGTGAACTGCGCCGGGCCGCCGTGGCCCGCTCCCTCGGAGCCCCGGCCGACGCATCGTTCGAACAACTCCTGCCGCTCCTGCCCGAGGATTACCGTCCTCTCATCCGGGCGCTGGTCGAGGAGAACAACGAGCTGCTGACCCGGGTCCGCGCCCGGTCCCGGCAGAACCACCTCCTGTTGAGCCGGACGGTGGACCTCATGCAACGCCTGATGGGCGGGCTTTTCGCCTCCAAGGGCGGGGGCACCTACTCTGGCGACGGTGCGTTGCTGGGGGCCGGCAGAAACCATGCACGCCGCCTGTACGAGGCCGTCGGCTGAACCCCTGTAGGAACGCCATCCATGTTGGGACTGTTCGGATCATTGAGCATGGGCGCCCGGTCGCTCGCCGCGCAGCGGCAGGGCGTCGAGGTGGCCGGCCACAATCTCGCCAACGTCAACAACACGGCCTACGCCCGCCAGCGGGTGGCGATCCGGTCCACGGCCTCCTCCGACGGTTTCACCGATCCGGTGGGCTCCGGTTCCGAGGTGGTGGAAATCCGGCAGATCCGCGACCGGATCCTCGACTCCCAGGTCGTCGCCGAGGGAGGCGTCAGTGGTTCGCTGGAGGCGCAGCAACGCGCACTCAGGCTGACCCAATCGATCCTGGGTCAAAGCATCGACCGAGCCGGCACCGGTGCCGGGGGCGCTTCCGCCGCCGACGGGGTCGGTGGGGGGCAGCAGTTGGCGGCCGGCCTGACCGACTTCTTCAACGCCTTCGCCTCGTTGGCGGCCCAGCCCGCGTCGATCCCCGAGCGCGAGATCACCCTGCGCCGTGCCGCGGCGTTGGCGGCCCAGTTCCCGGCACTCGACGGCCGCCTTTCGGCCTTGTCGGGGCAATTGGACGAGTCGCTCGATTCGGACCTCAAATCGGCCAACGCCTTGTTGTCCGACATCGCCCGACTCAATGGACAGATCTCCCGCACCGAGGCGGCTTCCGGTGGCTCCGCCAACGACCTGCGGGACCAGCGCCAGTCCAAGCTCGAAACGCTGTCCGCGGTCCTCGGATTCGATTCTTTCGAGGCGTCCGACGGCTCGGTCGGCATCGTGGTGGGTGGCGTCTCGTTGGTGACGAGCGATGTCCGGGAGACCACCCTCGAGACTTTCACCGATGCCGACGGCCGGCGCCTCGTCCGGGCCTCCGGCACCACCGATGCCCTGGTGATCACCTCCGGGCGGCTGCACGGCACGATCGATTCCCGCGACGGGGCGCTGAAGGACCTGCGCCAGGGCATCGACGACCTCGCCAGGAACCTGATCGAGCAGGTCAATGCGATCCACTCCGGGGGATTCGCCCTGGATGGAACGACGGGGCGCGATTTCTTCCTCGGCACCTCCGCCGCCGACATCCGGGTGAACCAGGCGTTGTTGGACGACCCGGCCTCGTTGCAGGTGGCCGGCGGTCCTGCTGCGCGGGGTGACAACCGGGTGGCCCAGGCGCTTTCCCAGTTGGGCGACCGCCCGATCGCCGCTCTCGGCGGCCAGACCTTCGGCAACGCCTACAATCGTGTCGTCGGGCGCTTGGGCGAGGGACTTTCGTCGGTGAACCAGCAGCTGGCCGACCAGAAGGTGGTGGCCGATCTGCTCAAGGGACAACGGGACTCCGTCAGCGGCGTCTCCATCGACGAGGAGATGGCCGACCTCACCCGCTTCCAGCGCGGTTACCAGGCCAGCGCCAAGCTCATCACCACCATCGACGAGATGATGGACACCACGCTGTCCCTCAAGCGCTAGGGACTGCATCGAACTGAAAGGCCAAGGACATGATCCGAGTCACCACAGGAGCCTATGCCGACCGGTTGATCTCCAACCTCGGCAACATCACCGCCCGCCAGGCCCGATACCAGACCCAGATCTCCACCGGTCAGCGGGTGGCCCTGCCGGAGGACGATCCGGCGGCCGTTCGGCGGGCCCTCGATCTCGAAGGGGAGCGCGGGCGTGTCGGGCAGTTCGGCCGGAACATCACCCGGCTCAAGGAGACGGCGACCAGCACGCAGACGGTCATGCGGTCGCTTTCCAAGATCGCCTCCCGCGCCGGCGAGTTGGCGGTGAAGGCCAACGGTGTCCGGTCTGCCGACGACCTGAAGGCCTACGCCGCCGAGGTCACACAGATGATCCAGCAGGCCGTCTCCGCCGCGAACACGAACCTCCGGGGAGATTCGGTGCTGGCTGGGACCAAGAATGGCCAGCCCGCCTACACGATGACCCTGGCCGCCGACGGCCGGGTCCAGTCGGTGACCTACAACGGCAATCAGGATGTCCCATCCCTCGATATCGCCGAGGGACAGGAACTCACCGCCCACGTCGTCGGATCCAATCCCACGGGCACCGGGCCCGCCGGGTTGATCGAGGATCCGAGGGCCGGTGCGGACCTGTTCAAGCACCTCATCCAATTGCAGGACCAGTTGCTGGCCGGTGACGGTGCCTCGGTCACCTCCACGACGGCGGTCGGGTTGCAGGCCGACACCGACAACCTGCTGCGCCACATCGCCGCCAACGGAGTCGTGCAGGGGCGGCTCGAGGCGGCGAGCGCCTCCGTCAGCGACCGGCTTCAATCCCTGGAAGGCCAGATCTCCGGCGAGACCGACGCCGACCTCGCCCAGGCCCTGGTGCGCCTCAACCAGACGCAGGTCTCCTACCAGGCCGCGCTGCAGACCGGCGGCAAGATCATGACGATGTCCCTGATGGATTACCTCCGATAGGCGGCGACCCGCATCTTGGGTGCGACGTTGCCTTGATCGGCGGCGCGGGCCGGCGATACGGTGGCGCCACACTCATGAGCGTACTCGTCGTCGGCACCACCGCGTTGGATTCCATCAAGACCCCGAAGTCCGAGAACCCCCGGCTGTTGGGCGGTTCGGCCAGTCACGCGGCCGTGGCCTCCAGTTTCTTCGCCCGCACTCATCTGATGGGCGTGGTCGGCGGCGATTTCCCGGCCAAATACATCCGCCTGTTCCAGAAGCACGGCGTCTGCCTGAAGGGCCTGGAGCGGGTCAAGGACGGCCAGACCTTCCACTGGTCGGGCGAGTACGAGGTGAACATGAACAATCGCCGGACGGTCGAGACCGTCCTCGGGGTCATCGAGCACTGGCAGCCGGCCTTGCCCGCCGACTACGAATCCACGCCGTTCGTGCTCCTGGCCAACATTTCACCGGCCGTCCAGCACCGCGTGCTCGACCAGGTCTCCAAGGCCAAGTTCGTCATCGCCGACACCATGGACCTCTGGCTGAACATCGCCCTTCCGGAGGTGCTGACCCTGCTCAAGCGCATCGACTGCCTCGTGCTCAACGACAGCGAGGCCCGTCAGTTGGTCTCCGATGACAACGTCGTCAGCGCCCTCACCAAGATCCATCGGATGGGGCCGAAATACGTGATCATCAAGAAGGGTGAACACGGCTCGATCCTGTCGGGGCCGAAAGGGCTGTTCGTGGCGCCGGCCTACCCGCTGCGCAAGGTCGTCGATCCGACCGGCGCTGGCGATTCGTTCGTCGGTGGCCTGATCGGCTACCTGGCCGCCCAGAAGAGCGGATCGATCGACACGAATCTCCGCCGGGCCATCCTGCACGGCAGCGTCGTGGCCTCGTTCTGCTGCGAGGGCTTCGGGCTGAACGTCACCACCCGCACCACCAAGGCCAAGATCCTGGAGCGGGTGAAGGAACTCGAGCGGCTGAGCAAGTTCTGAAGATCCTGGGCCTTTCCGGGTGTCCGTGGGGGAGGGGACTCGTGGTCCGTCTCCCCGTCGCCCCTGTCATGTCCCCGTCCAATCGCGGGGTGGAATCGCCGACGCGGTTCGCCCGAACTTCGCCGTTAGATCTCGACCTGCATCCCGAGTTCCACCACCCGGTTGGCGGGAAGGCGGAAATAAGCCGTGGCGCTGAGTGCGTTGCGGATCATCACCGCGAAGAGCCGTTCCTGCCAGAGGTTCATGCCGCCATTACCCGCCTTCGGGATGACCGTCTCGCGGCTGAGGAAGAACGTGGTCTCCATTTCCCGGAACTCCAGGTCGTGCTCGGCGCACAGTTTCAGGATGGCCTGGATGTTCGGGGTCTCCATGAACCCGTAGTGGGCCTGCACCCGCCAGAAGCCGGCCTCCAATCGCTCCACCTCCAGTCGCTCGGAAGCGTCCACCACCGGCACTTCCTCGACGCAGATGGTGAAGAAGATCACCCGCTTGTGGAGCACCTTGTTGTGCTTGAGGTTGTGCAGCAGGGCGATCGGGGTGGTGTTCGGGTTGCTGGCCATGTACACGGCCGTGCCCGCCACGCGCATCGGGTCTTTGCGGGCGATCTCGGCGATGAACTTGTTGGCCGGCATGGCACTGACCCGCAATCGCTCCCAGACCAACCGTCGCCCGGTCTTCCAGGTGGACATGATGAAGTACATGACGCCTGCGATCAGCAGGGCAAACCATCCGCCGTGGGGGATCTTCAGCAGGTTGGCGACCGCAAGGGGCGCCTCCACGAGCAGCATGGCGCCGGCCACGATCGAGGCGTGCAGTCGTGACCAACCGAAGACCCGCTGGGAAGCGAAGAAGAAGAGCAGGGTGGTCGTGACCATGGTGAGGGTCACCGCGACCCCGTAGGCGCTGGCCAGGTTGTCTGAAGTCCGGAAGCCGAAGATCAGCCCAAGGCAGGCGATCATCAGTGCGAAATTGACCTGGGGCATGTAGATCTGACCGCGTTCCTTCTCGGAGGTGTGCTCGATGACCAACCGGGGGATGTAGCCCAGTTGGATCGCGTGCATGGTCAGCGAGTAGGCCCCGGAGATGAGCGCCTGCGAAGCGATGATCGCCGCGGCCGTGGCCAGCCCGACCATCGGGTAGAGCGCCCACGAGGGACACAATTGATAGAACGGGTTGAACGAGGCATTCGAGGCGATCTCAGGCTGGGAAATCAGGAGCCCACCTTGTCCGAGGTAGTTCAGGATCAGGGCGGGAAAGACGACCGTGAACCACACCAACCGGATTGGTCGGATGCCGAAGTGCCCCATGTCCGCATACAGCGCCTCGCCTCCGGTGACAGCCAGCACCACCGAGCCCAAGACCACTAGACCGATCCAGCCGTGTCCGGCCAGGAAGACGAGTCCGTGCAGCGGGTTGAAGGCCCCGAGCACCTCGGGTTTGAGCAGGATCCCCCGGATTCCCAGCAATCCGATGGCGATGAACCACACCAGCGTGATGGGACCGAAGATCCGCCCCACCTTCGCGGTCCCCGCCCGCTGGGCGGCGAAGAGGACCAGGATGATTCCCGCCGACACCGGCAGGATGAATTTCTCGAAGCCGGGAGCGGCCACCTTGAGCCCTTCGACGGCGCCGAGCACCGAGATGGCCGGGGTGATGATGCCGTCGCCGTAGAGCAGACACGCGCCAGCGATGCCGATGGCGGCGAAGGTTTTGGCCAGACGGCTCCGGTGCCCCGATTTCTTCTCGGGAAAGGCCAGTGCCAGGAGCGCCAGGATGCCGCCCTCGCCCTTGTTGTCGGCCCGCAGGACGTAGACCAGGTACTTGATGGTCACGATGAGGATCAGCGCCCAGATGATCAGGGACAAGACCCCGAGCACGTTGGCGGTGTTGGCCGGTGCTCCGTGGCCCGGCGCGAAGCATTCCTTGAAGGCGTACAGCGGGCTGGTGCCGATGTCGCCATAGACGATGCCCAGGGCGGTCAGGGAGAGCCCCAACAATCGCCGGCCGGTCGGTGCCGAAGCGGTGTGGCTCATGGCTTCGAGTTTCGGGGTTGGACCGGGGAACCGGTGCCCTGGGACGGGCTGACGTGTGGGAGTGTGGAGCCTGAACGGCCCCGGGGCCGATGCGGGATCGGCAGGAGGTGATTCTTCATGATGTCTGCAACACACAGCGACCGAGGGTCACCGTGGTCGCATGCCCGACTTCGACGAACTGCGCGCCACCGGATACCCTTCCAAATGCCTGCGAGGTTAGCTGACGGGCTAGGGCCTGGAAGTGCCCCGGGCCGGTTGTTCGACCCTGCGCCCCGTTGCCCTGAGGACGTTTTTGTCCCCCGGCGTTGGGTCCCCCGCGCCCGTTCGATTGGACACCGATCAGGCTTCGGCTGCGGGGGCGTGGTATGCCAAAGCCGCCCTTCCTGTCAATCGGGGTGACGCCCTTGGCCCGTCGGCCGGCGTCGTTGGCCGTTCTGCGGCTCGGTTGCATTCCCACCAATTGATCCCTTGACGGGCGGGGGTCCGAGGGGGTTTTTGAGGCCATGTCGCGCAAGACCTTCCTGGCCGCCTCGCTGGCGGTGATCTGCGGTACCGGGGCCCTCCGTTCCGACGAGGGCATGTGGCTCTACAACGATCCTCCCCGTGACCGGGTACGGGCCAAGTACGGTTTCGAACTGACCGACGCCTGGCTGGAACACCTGCAGAAGTCCTCGGTTCGGTTCAATTCCGGGGGATCCGGCTCCTTCGTCAGCGAAGACGGCCTGGTGTTGTCGAACCACCACGTCGGGGCCGATGCGCTCCAGAAGGTCTCGAGCGCCCAGAAGAACTACCTGCGGGACGGCTTCTATGCCCGCAGCCAAGCCGAGGAGATCCCGTGTGTGGACCTCGAGTTGAACGTCCTGCAGTCCATCGTGGATGTCACCGCCCGGGTCAATGCCGCAGTGACCGAGGGAATGTCGCCCGAGGATGCCATGAAGGCCCGCCGCCGGGTGATGGCCACCATCGAGAAGGAGTCCCTGGATGCGACCGGGTTCCGGTCTGACGTGGTGACCCTGTACCAGGGCGGAGCCTATCATCTGTATCGGTTCAAGAAGTACACCGATGTCCGACTGGTCTTCGCCCCGGAACAACAGGTGGCGTTCTTCGGCGGCGACCCCGACAATTTCGAGTACCCCCGCTTCGACCTCGATATCTGCCTGTTCCGGGCGTACGAGAATGGCAAGCCGGTGAAGGTGCCCCACTTCTTGAAGTGGTCCCAGAAGGGGGCCGCCGAGGGTGAATTGACCTTCGTTTCCGGGCACCCGGGGCGGACGGAGCGCCTGCTCACGGTCGCCGAGTTGGAGTACCTGCGCGACCGTCAGTACCCCATCGCCCTGGCCTACCTCAAGCGTCGCGAAGTCCTCCTCCGTTCGTGGAGCGAGCGCAGCGCCGAGAACGCCCGTCGGGCCAAGGACGAGCTCTTCGGCATCCAGAACAGCCGCAAGGCCCGCGATGGCGGCCACGCCGGCCTGTACGATCCGGCGCTCATGGAGTCCAAGCGGCAGCAGGAAAAGGCCCTGCGGGTGAAGTTCGCCGCGAATCCGGCCTTCGCCGCCGCGACGGCAGCCTACGATCGGATCCAGGAGGCCCAGTCGAAGATCGCCCGGTACGAGCGGGTCCACCGTTTGCTCGAGCTGGGACATGCCTTCCAATCCGAGTTGTTCGACATCGCCCACACGCTGGTCCGTGCCGCCGAAGAATACCCGAAGGCCGACGGCGAGCGTCTCCGGGAGTTCGCCGAGGCGGGCCGGGCCTCGATGGAACTGGGTTTGTTCTCCGACAAACCGATCCATGACGACCTGGAAATCCTGAACCTTTCCGACTCGTTGACCTACCTGTGCGAGCAGTTGGGATCGGAGAACCCCACCGTCAAGAAGGTGCTCGCCGGCAAATCGCCCCGGGTCCGTGCCGCCGAACTGATCAGCGGCAGCCGTTTGCGTTCGGTGGATGAGCGTCGTCGGTTGTACAAGGGCGGCACACTGGCCATCGCCGCCTCCGACGATCCCTTGATCCTCGTGGCCAAAGCGGTCGATGCCGAAGCGCGTGAAGTCCGCCAACTCATGGAGGCCCAGGCCGAGATCAAGAAGCAGGCGCACGCCGCGATCGCCGCCGCCCGGTTCGCCCTGGAAGGCAAAGGACAATACCCCGACGCCACGTTCACGCTCCGCCTCTCCTATGGGGTGGTGCGGGGCTACGAGTCGGGTGGCAAAGCGATCTCGGCAACCACGACGCTGGGTGGCCTCTTCGAGCGCTCTTCCGAGATGGAGGGACGCCCGCCCTTCGACCTGCCAGAGCGCTGGATGAAGAAGCGCCGGGCCATCAACGAAGCGGTCCCCTTCAACTTCGTGTCCACCCACGACATCATCGGAGGCAATTCAGGGAGCCCGGTGGTCAACCGCGACGGCGAATTCGTGGGCATCATCTTCGACGGAAACATCGAGTCGCTGGTCCTCGGCTTCGCCTACGAAGAAACCCGGGCGCGCGCCCTGTCGGTCCACAGCGCTGGCATCCTTGAGGCGCTGCGCAGCGTCTATGCCGCCAAGCCGCTGGTCGAGGAGCTCGTGACGGGCAAGCGGAAGTGAGCTCACTCCGGCGCACCGCGCTCGACCAACCGCTTGTGCCGTACGATGCCGTCGGCGATGGCAGCGGCGAGTTGGTCGCGCGCCTTCCTTGAATCCATCAAGCGGGTGTCGCCGGGGTGGGTCATGTATCCGCCCTCGATCAGCAGGCCCGGCATCCGCAGCAGAGTCAGTTCCTTGAAGCGGGCCCGGCGGACACCCCGATCGGCCAACGGGGTCTGGTCGAGGATGGCCCGGTGCACCTGGTGGGCCAGGGTGAGGTTCTCGCGGTCGAAGCGGTTGGCCTCGAATCCCGCCATCCGCCCGCGTCGTTGGGAATCGTTGCTCGAGGGGGCGCCGGCCGGTGTCAGGCAGTAGGTCTCGAGGCCTTGCACCGAGTCGCTGCCCGGCCCGTCGAACCCGTTGAAGTGCAGGCTCACATACAAGTCGGCATCAGCCCGGTTGGCGATGGCGGCGCGTTCCGGCAGTTCGATGAACCGGTCGGAGCTGCGGATGAACACCACCTGGAAACCCGCTGCCTTGAGGTGCCGGGCCAGGTCGGTGGCCAAGTCCAGCGTGTAGGTCTTCTCCATCCGCTTGCCCTCCATGTTGCCGGGGTCGCGGCCGCCATGTCCCGCATTGATGGCGATGCGACGGATCGGACGGCTCGATCGCTTCGGCGGGGCCAGCAGCGGGGCCATCAGCGAGTCGATGTCCCGCTGGGAGACCCGGAAACGCCCGCCTTCGACCGGGATGCGGTCCGACAGTCGGAATTCCACCTCGTTGAAGGTCATCCGGTCGGAGTCCTTCCGGAAGCGCATGCGCGTCCAGCGGTTGGTGAGGAGCAGTTCCTGCCCCACGACGACCGGTCGCAGGTGCATGTCTCGACCCCAGTTGGCCAGATCCCGGAACCCGGGTTCCCAGTCCCGGGCGTGGACGAGCCCGGTGGCGAACATCAGGCCCAGGATCAGACCCAGACCCGGGAGACCGGCCCGGACGAGGTGACCGGCCCGGGACGCGATCTCCTGCATCCAGGTGGCCTGGCTTCGGATCCCAACCCGGAAGGCCCAAGGTCGACGAAGGGAGGGCGCGGACCTGGGAGTCATGGTATGGATCCGGGGCTCGATCGACTCAGCGGAGGTTCTCCGGGTTGAGTCCTTGCAGATCCTTCGGCACGAACAGCCCGTCCCGCCGGATCAGCTCATCGTCGAACCAGACCTCGCCACCGCCCCATTCGGGCCGCTGGATGAGCACCATGTCCCAGTGCACCGCGGACTTGTTGCCGTTGCCGGGGTCCTCATAGGCCTGGCCGGGCGTGAAGTGCAGCGACCCGGCGATCTTCTCGTCGAACAGGATGTCGCACATGGGGTTCAGGATGAACGGGTTGAACCCGAGGCTGAACTCGCCGATGTAGCGGGCGCCCGCGTCCATATCGAGGATCTCGTTGAGCTTGCGTTCCGTGCCGCCCTGGCAGGTGGCCTTCACGATGCGGCCATCCTTCAGTTCCAGGCGGATCCCCTCGAACTTCGTGCCGGCGTACAACGTGGGCGTGTTGAAGGTGATGACGCCGTTGGAGGACTTGAGTGTCGGGCAGGTGAAGCACTCGCCATCGGGGATGTTGCGCAGGCCTTCGCATGGCTTGGCCCCGATGCCCTTGATCGAGAACGCGAGGTCGGTGCCCGGGCCCTTGATCCGCACCTGGTCGGCCTTGCGCATGCGCTTCTCGAGCGGCTTCACGGCCCGTGCCATCTTGGCGTAGTCCATGGTGCACACGTCGAAGTAGAACTTCTCGAAGGCCTCGGTGCTCATGTTGGCCGACTGGGCCATGCTGGGCGTCGGCCAGCGCAGGACGCACCAGCGGGTCTTGTTGATCCGGTGGTCGAGCGCCGGGCGCAGGGTCTTGGAGTAGAGCCGGGTCTTCTCGGACGGAACGTCGCTGTTCTCGCTGGCGTTGTTCGCGCCGCGGATGGCGATGTACGCCTGCATCTTGCGGATCCGGTTCAGTTCCAGGTCCCGCACCAGCTTCGCATGGCGCTCATCGGTCCCGATCTGCACCTCGCGCAGCACGCGCGCATGGCGCATCTCCACGATCGGCGTGGCCCCCTGGGCCCGGGCCGCGCGGATCAGCTCCACCGCCATCTCGTCGGGCGTGTCCACCAGGTCCATCAGGATGTTCTCTCCTGCCTTCAGTTCGCAGGAATACTCGATGAGAAGCTTGGCCAGTTTGGCGTAACGCGGATCGCTCATGTGTTGTCGCCAAAGAAACCACGCCCATCCCGCCAGTCCAAGCAAACTTCCCCCAAGGGGTCGGTCCCG
>CAYLTF010000086.1:0-14329 GCA_964386625.1 uncultured Akkermansia sp.
TCGCATTCCGATCGATCCTGGCCGTCGTCCTGACGGTCGTGGGCTCGGCGCTTCCGGTACTCGGTGTCCCGCCCTCGTCCAGCCAAGCCGAGGGACAATCGGTGCGACTCGAATGCGGGGACGATTCGGTGACCTTCAAGCTCCGCGACAAGCCGGTGGTGACCTATCGCGGGGGGCGCGGGACGCTCCCTGCCGGAGTCCCCGAGGAATACCGAAGGGCGGGTTATCTTCATCCGTTGGTGACCCCGGCCGGCGCGGTGGTGACGGGGGATTACCCGAAGAACCACCGGCACCACCACGGTGTCTGGGCCGCTTGGACCTGGACCGAGATCGACGGCCGCAAGCCCGACTTCTGGAACATGGGCCAGAAAAAGGGGAGGGTGGAGATGATCCAGTGGCTCGGGGCCCGCGAATCGGCCGGCGGGGGCGAAATCGAGACGCTGCACCGATACGTGGACCTGACCGCCAAGACACCCGTCACCGTCCTTCTGGAAGGCTGGAAGGTCCGGGTGCCGGCCACGCCCGTCGGGAAACCCCATCGGATCGACCTGACCCTTCGGCAGACCAATGTCACTGAACATCCGTTGGCCTTGCCCGAATACCGGTACGGCGGGCTGGGATTCCGTGGCCTCGATGCCTGGGATGGCGCGGCGAACTGTCGCTTCCTCACCTCTGAAGGCGTCACTGAACGGGGGAGGGGCAACGAATCCCGCGGTCGTTGGTGTTGGGTCGGTGGGCCCGCCCGGGGCGGCGACGGGAGCGACGAAGTGGCCGGGGTGGTCCTCTTGGCTCATCCGTCGAATGCCCGGTTTCCCGAGCCGATGCGCATCCACCCGACCGAACCGTTCTTCTGCTGGTCGCCGCAGCAGGCGGGCGACTTCAGTCTACCGCCGCGGGGCGTGCACGTGATGCGCTATCGCATCCTCGTGGCCGATGGCCCGCCCGATCCGAAGGAGATCGAGCGCGAGTGGTTGGAATGGTCTCGAGAACCCTGAACCTTCTCTCGGAGAATCCTTCGCATGCCCGCATCTTTGCCACCGCTGTCACCGTCCTGCCCACCCCGGATCCGGACCGTTCCCCAGGCTTTCGCAGGAGACTGTCTCCGAGGGACGAGATCCTGGGCCGGCGTCTGCGGACTTCTGTTCGTCCTCGCAGTGTTGTGGATGCCGGTCGTCCGCCTCGCGGCCGCCGATGCGGCATCGTCGCTCCGCGAATACGACGTCCTGCGGTCGTTGCCCGAGGGGTGGCTCGAGCGCCTCAGCCGCAACGATCTGCCCGATGAACAAGGGTTGAATGGCGGGAACCGGACGATGGGTCGCTGGATCGAGGCCGGGGCGCAGCGGGGCAGCTGCCGCGCCGTCATCGCGGCGGTCGTGGCCGGTGATCTCGCCCGGGCCGACCGGGCCTGGCGCGGCATCGAGGTGGCCTTCGAGCATCAGCGCGCGGACGGGGGATTCACCGCGACGGAACGACCGAATGGCGGCAGTTCGGCCGACGGGGCCGCTGCCGTGGAGACGGCGTATTTTTTCCTGCAGGAACTCGGGCGGGCGATCCTGGTGATCCGGCAGTCGCCGCATGAGGCGCATTTTCGGGACCGCATCCGTGCCATCGAGCCGAGGCTCCGGCGTGCTTGTGACTTCCTCGCGGCGGGCGAATCGACGATCCTGCCCAAGAGCCGAAAGGCGGTGAACCGGGTGTTCATCGCCGCCAAGGCCTTCGGGACGTGCGGCCGGGTGCTGGACGACGAGTCGCTGGTGGCGACGTCCCGACGCCTCGTGGCCGAGGCGCTGCGCCAGCGCGACGACGAGGGCGTGTTCCTGGAGCACGGCGGGCGTGACTCGAGCTACAACGCGGTGACGATGCTCTTCGCGCAGGTGCTGGCCTTGCACGTGGACCTGCCCGAGTTGGACGAGGCCCTCCGGAAGACGGCCCGCTGGCAGATCACCCGAGTCCTCGAGTCGGGCGAGGTGGATACCCGGGGCAACACCCGCACCGGCGTGGGCAAGGAGCCCGGCTACAACGGGCAGCCCAAGGGGATCAATCACAACGAGGTGATCCTGGCCCTGGCCCTGCACGGGGTCGTTCATCGGAATCCTGAGGCGTTGCAGGCGGCCGCTCGGGTGCTGGCCTGGACTGAACGATCACAGGCGGCTTCGACGAACGTGCGCCCGGTCTTCCGCCAGACGGCGCCGGCGCCCCGGTTGCTGCCGGGATCCACGAACGTTCATTTCTCGATCTACGGGGGGCCTTCGGAACCGCGCGAACTGGAGTCGTTTCTCGAGGCCCTCGAACGGTTCGGGCTGGCCGATGCGATGGACCCCGGGCCGGCGGCCTCCGCCGGTTCCCGCGCCGCGTTCGAGGTGTTGGCCCGCCGCCGATGGCCCGTGATCCTGTATCCACCCGATGGCGGTCGCATGCAGTTGGAAGGAGGCACGAGCGTGCTCTCGGCCGACGACGAGGCCGCGGTCCGGGTCCTGGACGGTGCGGGCGTCTTCAACGCCATCCAGTTGGGCGAATGGGGCTACCATTATCATCGGCTCCGCACCGATCCGAACTGGATGCGCGACGTGCTGGGCAAGGATTTCGAGGCCCAGAAACACCGGTTCCTGCGGCCACCGGAGACCCAGGGGTACGATCCGCTCCCGAAGACCCGGCGGGAGGCCTATGACCAGTTGCGCCAGTATTTCCTGTGGCACCGCCAGGCCAAGGGCGGTCGCGTCATCAGCGTGACGGGCCACTCGCACTACGAATCCTACGCCGCCGAGTGGGGGGCGAGCGTGGTGGGCATCGAGGTCGGAGAGAACATCGGGTTCACCCAGTCGAAGTTCGCGTTTTCCCGAGGGGCGGCGCGGCAGTGGAACCTGCCATGGTCGGTCCAGATGAGTCCCTGGTTCGGCAACGCCGTCACCACGCGCGGTTCCCTCGACACGAACGGCCCCACCGCCACGGGCCTCGATGCGGGGCATTCGCTGAGCCTGTGCCTGCGGATGTGGCAGCACGCCTGGTTCGCCGGGGCGGCGCTGGTGACTCCCGAGAACAGCGTGAACTGCTTCTTCGAGACCGGGAAGGAACCGTGGGCGCTGACCCTGCACGGTCGGGCCGCCACCCATGCGTTCGCCTTCATGCGGGCCCATGATCGGGGCAATCCGCACACGCCGCTGCTGGTGGTCCTGGATCACCTTGCCGGATACAACGGCTACACCGGAAAGACCTGGGGCATCTTCCCGCGGACACCGGCCGACCAGGAGGTGGCTGATCTGTTGGAGATCCAATTGTTTGGCGGGATGCCGCGTCGGCCGCTGCCGGGGAACCTGCCCAACCCGGAGGCGGACTACCTGCAACCCACGCGTCATGGGGAGTTGTGCGATGTGGTGCTGTCCACGGCCACCGGTGCCTTCATGGGACGGTACCCGGTGATCCTCTTGGCGGGTGAGGTGGAATTCGGGCCCGGCTTCGTGCGCGAATTGGAGACCGCTCTGACCACCGGCAGTCGGCTGTTGCTGCGGGATCGCCATGTGAAGGCCTTGTCGGCAGAGGCCTGGGCACGCCTCCGGAGGGCCGGTGCGACCGAGGTGCTGGGGGAGTCTGTGCTTCCTCAGACCGGACGTCCGGCGGCCATTCCCTCGGAACGATTGCAGCGCATCGCGGCCGAGGCCTTGCCGGTGGCCGTGGAGGGCGATCCGATCCAATACCAGATCAACCGGAACCGCCGGGGCTGGGTGGTCGAACTGATCCACAACGATGGCGTGGCCAAGACCGGTCGGACCCCGGCACAGGTGTTTCCGGAGAGGGTCGCCCAGGTCCGACTGGCCTCACGCTTCGGAGCGGCCGCGGCGCGGGAGTGGGTGACCGGCCGATCGTGGGATCGCATCGAACGGATCCAGGTCGAGGTGCCGCCCGGCGAAACGCGCTATGTCGAGTTCGACGCGCCTTGAGGCCTGGAATCCCCCTGCGGCTCCGACTCGATCCGGTGGGTGAATGAGCGGGCTCGAAGGGCGGATCTCAGGGCCAGGTCGGGTTCCAGTCGTGCTCGAGCTCCCGGCGCAGACGGCGGACGCGCATCGGCTGCCTGGAGGCGAGGTTCGTCGTTTCGAAGGGGTCGTCGACGATCCGGTACAGTTCGACGGTGGCGTCCGGTTCGTTCCATGGGGTCGGCACAATCAGCTTCCAGCCGTCGCGGACGATCCAGCGCCACCGCAGGCCCGACTCCGGTCGCTGCAGGTCCACCGCATCGTGGGTGAAGCACTCGCCAAGGATGGAGGTCCGGCGGCGTACCGCCGCGGGATCCAGCAGATCGATGCCCGGCAGGCCTCGGGGTGGGGTCGCTCCGGCGGCCTTCAGAAGGGTCGGCATGAGGTCGAGGCTGGATATCGCGTGGGTGTCGTCCCGCCGAGGCGAGACCCGCCCTGGCCACGACACGAGGATGGGGGTCCGCAGGCCGCCGTCGTAGGGGCTCTGCTTGGATTTGGGCGCGTAGCGTCCCGTCTTCGGATCGGTGATCCAGCCGTTGTCGGTGACGAAGACCACCAGCGTGTTTTCGGCCGAGCCGCGCTGCTCCAGGAACCCGAGCAGTTGACCGCAGGTCTCGTCGAACCACTCGACCATCGCCCGGTATCGGGCCTCCGGCAGGGAGGGTGCGTTCCCCCGGTGTCGGGCGAGGAAACGTTCCGGAGGCGTGTGCGGATCGTGCGGCATCATGGGCGCGTACCACACCAGCCAAGGGCGGCGTTGCCGCTCGGCCATCGTGACGAAATCCTCGATCGGTTTCATCGTGACCCGGCCGATGTCCAGGCCGGCGTCGCCATGACGGTCTCCGCGGGTCATGCCGTGGGTGAACCCGCCCCGTGCGAAGTCGTTCTGCCACCACTTGCCAGTCTGGAAGCTCAGGTAACCCCGGTCGCGCAGGAGTCGGGGCAGGGTGGGTGTCGTTTCCAGGAATGCGGAGAGCCTCTCGCGTCCGGCGCGGTAGGCGTCGCTCCGGTAGAACTCGGTCGCAGGCATCCCAGGCGGTCTGGGGGGATCGTTGCAGACCACCCCGTGCTGGTGCGGTTGGCGGCCCGTGATGAGCGAGGCCAGGCTCGGGCAGCACAGGCTCGACGGCACATACCCACGCGTGAAGCACACCGACCGGGCGGCCAGGCGGTCGAGGTTCGGAGTGCGGATCGAGGGATGGCCCATGAACCCATGGTCCGTCCATGCCTGATCGTCGGACACGATCAGCAGGAGGTTGGGCGGGTTTGAAGCCGCGCCATGGGCCGGGGCGGCGTCCGCCTCGCCGACGAGGAGGGATGCCAGGAGGATCCACAGGGTGAGAGCCCGGGTCACGACGAGACCCGTGGCCGGTCTCCAAACCCGTCTGGAGATGGGACGCGCTGGGCTGGAGAAACAACGCCACCAGTGCCTGAGGAACATGATCCAATAGGATGCCCCGGGGTCCGGAGGCGAGCCAGCGACAATGAGTCCCGGGAGCGGGATCAAATCGCAACGACGGAGCCTTCGGTCAGCGCCCGCAGATGCAGGTGATGGTGGTTTCGGGTGCGACCTGGACCCGAGTCCGGGCCAAGGCCTGTTCGATCCCGTCCAGGAAGTCCTGCGGGAGGCCCGTGGCGGCCGGTCGCAGGCATCGGTCATGCCGGTGCAGGACGGCGCCGGCGGGCAGGCTGCGGAGGGCCGCCTCGAATTGTGGGATGGAATCGCAGGCCACGACCTTGCCTTCCGGTCTCATCCCGACGGCCACCTGGGGCTTGGGGTGGTCTTCGTCGCCGGCATTCAGGACGAGGAAGCCGTAGTCGGTGCCCAGTGGCATGGGAATCCTCCGGAACCCGTTGTCCACCGTGCCCAGCATGATCGGATCCGTGACTCCGAGAGGGCGGTGCGCGCCCGTCGGTGGGGAGATAGCCTCGGCCGGAGGCAGTGTATCGTCAGTCGCGGTATTCCGGTCGGGCGGGGTACAGGCACCCAGCCAGAGGAGGCAGGGAATCGATGCCCACAGAACCCGATTCAGCCGGCGAGATTCCTTTCGGGACATGGGTTTTCCCGGTGGGATCGGCTCGGACGAAGAGGTGTTCATGGGATCCAAGGGCTGCAGGGTGTCGCATCCTTGCCCGGAAGGGGATGCTTAAATCCATCGCATCCCCGCTCATCCGGGCCGATCGAGCGGGGCGGGGTCGATCTCGGCGGCGCTTTCAAGCACAGGGGCATTTCCTTGCCGGCATTTCAGTGTTATCCAGTCACCAATGCCCTCCGAGTCTCCATTGGTCGATCCAGCGATCCGGGCCGTTCTGTGGTTCGGCCTGGCGCTGATCGGTTGGCTTCCATCGCAGGCCGCCTCGCCGGAGTTCACCCGGGATGTGCGCCCCATCCTGGCAGCCAAGTGCTACTCGTGCCACGGCCCCGATGCCGAGGCCCGGAAGGCGGGGTTGCGACTCGATTCGTTCGAGGGCGCGACGGCGCCGCTCAAATCCGGAGGCGCGGCGGTGGTTGCCGGCAAGCCCGCCGACAGCGTGGTGTTGAGCCGGGTCGTCCATGCCGATCCGGATGAACGCATGCCTCCCAAAGGCGAACCGCTGACACCGGCCGAGGTCCGCACCCTCGAGCAGTGGATCGCGGCCGGGGCCGTTTATGCCGAGCCATGGGCATTTCGGGCCCTGCAGGATCCTCCGGTCCCCCCGGTGCGGGATGCCCAGTGGTGCTGGGGAGGGATCGATGCCTTCGTCCTGGCCCACCGGGAATCAGCCCACCTGCCTGCCCCGGCCCGCGATGTCGACCCGGCCGCGCTGCTCCGGCGATTGTCGTATGATCTGCGAGGCTTGCCGCCGTCTCCCGACGAGGTGAAGTCCTTCCTGGCCGATCCCTCCCGGGAACAGTTCGAGCGGCGGGTCGACCACTACCTGGCCGACCCGGCCTTCGGCGAACGTTGGGGACGCCATTGGCTCGACCTCGCCCGCTTCGCCGAGACGATGGCCCACGAGTTCGATTTCGAGATCCCCCACGCCTGGCGCTACCGCGACTACGTGGTGGAAGCCTTCAATGCCGACCTGCCCCTGTCCCGGTTCGTCGCCGAACAGATCGCCGGCGACTTGATGCCGCCGCGCCCGGGACTCGGGTTGCCGAATGCGGCGCCCCTCGGCACGGCCTGGTGGTTCCTGGGCCCCGCCACCCATGCCCCGGTCGATGTGCGGCAAGATGAAGCCGACCGGATCGCCGGTGCGGTCGATGTGGCCGGCCGCAGCTTCTTCGGGCTGTCGATCGCCTGTTCCCGATGCCATGACCACAAGTTCGATCCCATCCCGGCCCGGGATTTCTATGCGTTGGCCGGTGTCGCCCGGAACACGCGGCGCATCGAGGGGTTCCTCGATGCCGATGCGCAGACTCCGGAGCGCGCCGCCGCCGCCGTGAAGGCCCTGGAGGAGGCGTCTCGGGCATCGGGTGTCTCGGGGGCGCTGGCGGGGCGACGGCCGCCGATCCCTCCGGGGGTGACCGTCTTGGATGAGGTGGCCCGAGGAGGCGCGGGATGGTCGCGGTCCGGGCATGCCTTCGATGCCTCGGCCTCGAGCCTCGCCCTCGATGCGGTCGGCGGGCTGCGGCCTGCCGAGGTTGGCACGCTCGACAGCGCCCGCCTGGCCCTGCCGCTGGCCGGAAGCGCCCGCTCGGCCGACTTCACGATCGGCAAGCGCTATTTCCATGTGCGGCTGCGCGGGAGCGATGCGGCCTTCCGTGCCGTGGTCGACAACTACTGGCTCGACAAGCATGTGGGCCTGCTCTTCGAGGGTTACCGCCGGCGGCTCGCCCGGGCCGAGGGAGCCGAGGCACAGAAGGACCCGCGCGACACCGCTTGGCGCATCGAGACGTTCGACTTCTCCCGGCACCTCGGTGAACGAGTGCATTTCGAGGTCCAGGACGACGGCCCGGGATGGATCGAGGTCGATGCGATCCTGACGAGCGACAGTCCTGCGCCCCCGCCGGCCGACCAGTGGGACGGCGACGGTCCTGCCCGCGGGTTCGATCCATCCTCGCCGGGTGTCGCCGAGGCGCGCCGCCGGGCAGTGGAAGCCCGGGATGCGCTGCTGGCCTGCGCTCCGCCGATCCGGGCCCTGGTGGCCGACGAGGGTGGCACTCTCGATGAGCCGATCCACGTGCGCGGGGCGGCACACCGTTACGGCGAGGCCGCACCGCTGGCGCGGCTGTCCATCCTGGGTGCGAGTCCGCAGGATCCGGTGGAAGGCAGCGGTCGCCGTGCGCTGGTGGCGGCGTTGACCGATCCGCGCCGCCCCTTCCTCTGGCGCACCACGGCCAACCGCCTCTGGCTCAAGCTGTTCGGGCGCGGGATCGTGGAGACCCCGGACGATTTCGGGCAGCTGGGCGGCACCCCCTGGAGCCCGGAGTTGCTCGATCACCTCGCCTCGCGGCTGAGTCGGGGACAGACCTTCAAGCAACTCATCCGCGACCTGGTGCTATCCCATGCCTACCGGTCCGCGGCCGAGCCTGGAGAGACGGTTGCGGAGGCGTGGTCCCCGCTGCCGGTTCGACGTCTCGATGCCGAGCAGATCCGCGACGCGATGCTGGCGGCCTCCGGAACCCTCGATCGTTCAGCGGGTGGGCCGAGCGTCCCGGCCCGGTTGACCGAGCACATGCAGGGGCGGGGTCGGCCCGGCAAATCCGGTCCGGTGGACGGAGCCCGTCGTCGCAGTGTCTACCTCGAGACCCGGCGCAATTTCCTCGATCCATTCCTGCAGGCCTTCGACCAGCCCGCCCCGGCGACCACTTGCGGTCGGCGGCACGCCTCGAATGTGCCGGCCCAGTCGCTGGCGCTGATGAACAGCGAACTGGTGCACCTCATGGCCGTTCGCTGGGCCGAGAAGCTCCTGCAAGACTCGACGCCGGATCCGGTGGTCGCCCCGGATGCACAGGACCCCGAACGGATCCGGACCGTGTGGCTCTCCGCGTTTTCGCGGATGCCGAGACCCGAGGAGATCCGCTGGGCCGTCGAGTTCCTCCGAACCGAGCGCACCGCCGTGACCGGACAAGAACCTTCGGCCCGGGAGCGGGCCGCCTACGCGGCCCTCATCCATTCCCTGTTCGCCTCCAAAGAATTCGTCTTCCTCCGATGAACATCTCCCGGAAACACCCTGATGGACGAGCCTCCGGCACACCGTGGAGTCGTCGAGACCTCCTGGCGGCCTCCGGCAGCGGCCTGGGCCTGTGGGCTCTCTCCAGCCTTTTCGGATCGACTGGGAAAACCCTGGCCGCCGTTGCCGGGGTTGCCGACCCACGGGATCGCCCGGCGCTGGCGGCCAACCACTCCCGTGCCCGCGCGCGCAGCGTCATCTTCCTGTACCAGGACGGTGGTCCGGCTCAGATGGACACCTTCGATCCCAAGCCGCGCCTGGCCGATTTCCACGGCAAGCCCTTCCCGCTGCCGATGGCCCCGACCCAGTTCAACAACAACGGCAACACGCTCGCCTCGCCCTGGAAGTTCGCCCAGTGCGGGCGATCGGGCATCCCCATCTCCGAGTTGTTCCCCCACTTGAGGACGGTGGCCGACGAGTTGTGCGTGGTCCGCTCGATGACGAGCAATTTCAGCGAGCACACCAACGCCAACTACTTCCTGCACACGGGCCTGGGCATTCCAGGACGTCCGTCGATGGGCGCCTGGATGTCCTACGGACTGGGCAGCGAGAACGAGAGCCTGCCGGGGTTCGTGGTGATCGAGGGAGGTTTGATTCCTCCCGGGGGCCTCGACTGCTTCTCGGCGGGGTTCCTGCCAGCCCGCCACCAGGGTTCCATCCTTCGCCCGCGTGGCGAGACCATCGCCGATGCCACGCCGCGGGAGCCGGAGGCGGCGCAACTCCGGAAGCGGCACCTCATCGGGCGGCTGGATTCTGCCTTCGCGCACGAGACGGGCGCCGAGGCGGTCGAGAGCGCGATCGCCAACCATGAACTGGCCTACCGCATGCAATCGGCCGTGCCGGAGCTTTCGGCCCTGGACGGCGAGAGCGCCGCGACGAAAGCGATGTACGGGTTCGATAGTCCGTTCGAGCCGACCCGCATCTACGCCCGTGAGTGCTGCCTGGCGCGACGCCTGGTCGAGCGTGGGGTCCGCTTCATCGAGGTGACCTGCCCGCGCACCATCGGCGACCGCTGGGATCAGCACAGCGACCTGAAGGCCGGTCACGAGGCCAACGCCCGGGCCGTGGATCAGCCGATCACCGCGCTCATCCTCGATCTGAAGCAGCGTGGCCTGCTCGACTCCACGCTGCTGGTCTGGGCCGGCGAGTTCGGCCGCACGCCGTTCGCCCAGGGATCCAACGGCCGCGACCACAACCCTTTCGCCTTCTCGGTCTGGATGGCCGGGGGCGGCATCCGGGGAGGCTCCATCATCGGGGCCACCGACGAGTTCGGTTACCGGGTGGTGGACAAGCCGTGTTCCGTGCACGACTTGCACGCGACGGTGCTGCACCAGATGGGGGTCGACCACCACCGGTTGACCTTCCGTTCGGGCGGACGAGACCACCGTCTGACCGACGTCCACGGGGAGTTGATCCAAGACGCCATCGCCTGACGGGTCCATTTCGGCGAAGCGGCAGCCCTGTCGAGACGAACGAACCATGGTCGCCATCAAGCTGGCCCACGAGGCATCGGAACTGGAAGGCATCCTCGCCTTGCAGCGGCGCAATCTGAGGCGGTGTCTCAGCGACGCGGAGGCCGCAGAGCAGGGGTTCCTGATCGCGGAGTACGATCTGCCCTACCTCCGTCGCCTGCAGGAACGGCACCCCTCCGTGATCGCGGTCGATGAGGGGCGTGTCGTGGGATACGCGTTGGTCATCACCCGGGAATCCCGGGATGGCCACCCGTTCGTCGCCGCCTTGATCGACGAGATCGACCGGATCCATCACGAGGGGATTCCCTTGGCGGGATCGGACTACGTGGTCGTCGGTCAATTGTGCGTCGACAAGAATCACCGGGGGCAAGGCCTGGTGGAACGTCTGTATGACGGTTTTCGGCGCGCGTTGGAGGCGCATTATCGGTTCGGGGTCACCGACATCGCCCGGGCCAATCGTCGTTCGCTTCGCGCCCATCAGCGGGTGGGTTTCCAGGTCATCCATGCGCTTGAGCACGCGGGCATGGTCTGGGATGTGGTGCTCTGGGATTGGTCGAAGCCGGCCCATGGGATCCCGACGCCGCCCCCCCGGGCACAAGGTCTGCCCGCCGATCGGGACGGATTGCCCGGGACAGGTTGGGGCTGATGTTGGAGATTGGCGGGGTTCATGAGCCTGTTGCGATCGATCCTGTGCGGCTGCGTCGTTGTGTTCGTTCTCGGGGGAAGGACCTCGGCGGCCGAAGAGCCCAAGAACCGTGACCTGGATGTGATTCGTGACGAGTCGAAGGTGCCTCCGTATCGCCTGCCGGAGGCGCTCGTGTCGGCCGAGGGGCGGCCGATCACCCGGGCCGAGGAGTGGATCCAGAACCGACGCCCGCAGTTGATCGCACTGTTCGGGAACCTGATCTACGGAGTGGTGCCGTTTCCCGAGGTTCCGGTCCAGACCCAGACGGAGGTCCTCAAGACCGATCGGCGTTTTCTCGGCGGCAAGGCCACCCGCAAGGATGTCCGGCTCCGCTTTCACAACACCAAGGGCCAGGCGGAGCTGCGGATCCTCGTCCTCACCCCGAACGGTGCCGACAAGCCCTCACCGGTGTTCCTGCTGCACAGTTTCTCGGGGACACGCGACGACGGTCATGATCCACATCCGGAACGCCCGGGTTACCTGCGCAATGGCCTGCCCATCGGGGAACTGCTTCAGCGCGGGTTCGGCCTGGTGGTCGTGCCGCAGTCCGACTTGGTTCGTCACAACGAGGTGGAGTTCCTCCAGGGGATCCACCCGCTGTTCTACCGCGCGCGCCAGAGTTTCCCCCAATCCTACGAGTGGGGCGTGATCTCGGCGGTGGCCTGGGGAGGTTCGCGCGCCATGGACTACCTCGAGACGGACCCGGACGTGGACGCCCGGCGGGTGGCCATCATGGGGCACTCCAAGTTGGGGAAAGCCGCTCTCTGGACAGCCGCCCAGGATACCCGCTTCGCCCTGGTCATCTCGGCGCAGTCGGGATGTGCCGGGGCCGCCCTGTGGAAACGTGATTTCGGCGAGAACATGGAGAAGATGGTGACGCGCTTCCCGTATTGGCTCTGCCGCAACGCGGCCCGCTTCGCACGCAATGAGGCCGATTTGCCGATCGACCAGCACGAGTTGTTGGCCTGCATCGCGCCCAGGCCCCTGTATGTCGCGAGCGGGGCCGACGACCTCTGGGCCGATCCGGTCGGGGAGTACCTTTCGGCCCATCACGCTTCGGAGGTGTACCGTTTGCTCGGAAAGAAGGGCTTGGATTCGCCGGTTCCGCCCCCGGTGGGCACCGCCCTCACTGACGGGGATGTCGCCTACCACAACAGGCCCGGGGGACACTCGGTGGAGCTCTACGACTGGCAGCGGTTCCTGGAGTTCGCCCGGAGGCACCTGGGGCGTTGATCTCCTGCTTCCTTCGCTCCGGTTCGCGGCTTGAGGCCGAATGATGACGAGTTGCGGGGTTGCGCTTTTTGCGCGGGCAGCATATCGCAGCCGAACCGGTCCGACGATGGACCCAAGGTTCCCATGATTCTGGCTCAAGGCAGCATGCGATGGTTCCAACCGCGTGCGGGGTGCTTTTTCCGAAGGGGCAATCCCTTCAGGACTCTCGCGATCTGGCTCGCGTTTGCCGTGTGTGGGTGCCTCTCCGGCCGGGGTGCCGAGGAGCGGCCGTCTGTCGCGCCCACGGCGGGACTGGTGGCGCATTTCACCTTCGACGGAGATCTCCAGGACCAGAGCGGTTACAAACGCCATGCCGTGCATGAATCCGGCGAGGGGGCCCCAGGGTTCACCGCGGCAAGGTCTGTGGCCGCCAATCAGGCTCTCCACCTTGCGGGGGGCGGGCCTGCGATCACCATCCCGTCCCTGGCCGGATTCGGGCCCAACGGAGGGCGTGGCACGACCATCGCCCTGTGGGTGCGCTTACCGGCCCAGGGGTTTGTCTTGGGGTGCGCCCGTGAGGGAGCCCGGAACCAGTCGGCGTTCCATGTCCGGTTGGACGACCAGCGGATCGGGGTCTCGGGATGCGTCGGCGACGAGGTTGCGTTCGGGTTCCCGGAGAGCCCCAATCCGTGGCGTCACCTGGTGGTGGTCTTCGCCGGCACCTCCGAAAACCCGGGGGAAATGGCCGTCCGGGTCTGGATGGATGGCCGTGCCATCGGGGGCGCTTCGATCGAGGTCAACCCCCTGCATCTGCGCACACCGCTGACGCTGGGAGGCGTCTCCGGGATGACGCAAGGCGGCCTGAAGGGTGACATCGACGACCTGCGGCTCTACGGCAAGGCGCTGTCCGCGGAGGAGGTGCTGGGGCTTTACGCGGCCGATGCCGTCGGGCTGGGATCCGCTCCGGTGCTGGTCCTCCAACCCCAGGCCCAGACGGTGGAGAAGGGGCGGGAAGTCGCCTTCCGTGTCGCCGTGCGCGACGGGTCCGACTGCTCCTTCCAGTGGCAGTTGAACCAGACGAACCTTCCTGGTGCAACAGGACCGGAATTGATCCTCACGAATGTGACGCCTTCGCTCGATGGGGGGCGTTATCGGGTCCTCGTGCAGAGTGCCACCGGAGCGGTCTTCAGCGAATCGGCCCTGTTGACCGTGTTTCCACTGGCCCATCCGAGCATCCTTTCGCAGCCGGTCTCGGTCGAAGTCGCCGAGGGTGAACCCGAGGTCGTCTTCGAGGTGGCCGCGGCCGGTTCTGGCAACCTGGTCTACCAATGGCAATTCAACGGCAAGAACCTGCCCCAGGAAAACAGCGAACGCCTGGTGCTGCGACATGTCAGGCCCTTCGCCGACGGCCGCTACAGGGTCCGGGTCACCAATGCCTACGGATCGACGTGGAGCGACGAGGCGACTCTTTCGATCAACACCTTCGATGCCGACGAGGACGGTCTGACCGATTATGAGGAACTCCTGCTGAAGACAGACCCGGAGAAACCCGACTTCTACGGGGACCGGTTGCCCGTGATTTCCGTGCCGGAATCGGGCCCCTGGGATCGCGTCCTCGGGGGCGCGAGTCCCGCGGCCCAGGGTTCGGTGTCGATGGCGATGGCGATGATGCAAACCCTCCTGCGGATCTCGCACTTCTGGTGGCTGGAGCTCTGAGCCGGAAGAACGTCTCAGGCCGAGCGCAGGTACTCCGAGAGATCCTCGGTGGTCGGGGCGTGGCAGGCGCCGGCCACCAGGGGTTCCTGCGGGTTGCGGAAGGTCAGGCCCGCGAA
>CAYLTF010000087.1:0-3827 GCA_964386625.1 uncultured Akkermansia sp.
GCTCGGCGACCTCATGGGCGGCGAAGATGGCGGCGCCGGCGGAGGCGGCGGCGGTGGTGCCTACTCCAAGGACCCCGGGCTCTACGATTACTGAGGGCTTCATCCGTCCATCCTTCCAAGCTGGTTCAAATCCAGGCTCACGGGACTTTCCTCCGGATCCGCCGAGGCAGACGTTGTTCATCAAGCCGCAGGGCCAAGAGGTCTTGGGCAGGCTCGGCGAGACGAGCCAGACGATCGTGCAATTGAAGGATGAATGCCGCCGTCGCCAGGGTTCCGATCGAGACGGTCGGATCGCCTTTCTCCAATCGCCACAAGGTGCTTCTGCCTACAAAAAGTCGTGCCGCCATGTCCGCTGTGGAGATGCCGCGTCGTCGTCGGGCCAACGCCAGATCGCGGCCCAGGTCGCGCAACGCGCGGACCGCTGGCAACGGAAGTGACTCCTGATCACCCATGATCCATACGGTCTCAAATAAGAGACATTGAATCAATTATTGTTTCATATATGATACGTTTGGAACACTTCATCCATGCCGGCGACGGCCCTGGGATTCCAGGATTCACATCCTCCCACGGGTACCACTTTCGGGTGCTTCCTGGATTTCAGCCCGCAACGAACCCCTCGCGGTGCCATCCCGACGTCCCCTCACACGTCCATCCGCTCGTCGAAGGATGGGAGGAATCGCGGGGTGCGGCAGCGTGAGGGAGAAAACCTCACCGGAACAAATCGCTATGGCTTCCCGTTCGTTCGAAACGGACGTGGGAATCGCTTTCCGTCAGCGTGTAGATCAACACCCAATCCGGCTCGATGTGACAGTCGCGGCTGCCCGCGAAATCCCCACGCAACGGGTGGTCCTTGAGAGACTCGGGCAGTCGCCCGCCATTGATCAGCAGGTCCAGTACAACCCTCAGTTTTCCAAGGTCTTTGCCCCGCTTTTCCACCCGCTTGACGTCCTTCTTGAACTGACTGGTTCGACTGAAGGTCCTCACGGTCGATCCTCAAGAGTGCCCCTCAGATCCCCAGATCGGCATAGAGCTCCTTCCGGGTGCTGAACCGTTTCACCCCCCGACCGGACTTGCTCGCCTTGAGGGTGCGGGCAGTCACCGCATTGGGGATGCGGACCTCAAACGGCAGGCCCCGCCGCAACTGGATCTGGCGATAGAGGAGATGAACCGCCTCCGAGGCAGTAAGGCCTAGTTGGGCGAGGATGGATTCCACCTCGCTCTTGAGGTCTGGCTCGATTCGGGTGCGGATCGTCGCAGTCTTGATCATGGGTCCAATGTGGTTCCATTGTAGCTACACGGCAAGATTCGATCCGATCGTGCATACAGGCTCGGCAAACTGGCCCGTTGTTCCGAGGGCCCACCTCGATCCCGGACATGGCAGATCATCGCACCGATGCGGTCGAATGATTCTGAGACTTCAGAATCCCATGGTCTCCAACCGGATCTGTCCTCGGATTCACCTCAGATTTCAGCCTGGCTGCCCCCCTCTGATGCGCGTCCCACGCGCTCCCCTCACCCGTCCATCCGCTCGTCGAAGGATGGGAGGAATCTCGGGGGGCGGCGGGCTTGGGCGGCGGTCTCGAAGGCGTGGGCCAAGCCGATGAGCCGCCCCTCGCTCCAGGCGCGGCCGAAGAACGAGAGACCCACCGGCAGTCCGAAGATCATGCCAGCAGGGACCGTGATCGAGGGATACCCGGCGACGGCGGCCAGGGTTGAACTGCCACCCAGCCCGCCGTCGCCCTCGAGCAACTCGATGGCATGGGCCGGACCGGCGGTGGGGGCCACGATGGCGTCCAGACGATCCCGGTCCATCACCCGGTCGATGCCCTCCTGGCGGGACCACCGGCGACACCGAGCGACCGCTTCCAGGTACCGGGGATCGGTGAGCGGTCCGCGACGCTGCGCCTCGAGGAGCGTCTCCTGCCCGAAGAACTTCAGCTCGCGGTCGGCGTTCCGATCGTTGAAGGCGATCACCTCGGCCAGGGACTTCACCGGAGCCGACTCCCCGAGCGAGGCCAGGTAGGCGTTCAAACCCGCCTGGAACTCGTGGAGCATCACCTCGTACTCGGCGTCGCCCAGAGTGGCATGCCCCGGCAGGTCGGAGACATCGATCAACTTCGCTCCCTGGGTGCGGAGGATGGCCAGCGACGCCTCCATCAAGGCATCGATGCGGGGATGCCATCCGAAGCAGTTCCGGGCGACCCCGAGGCGCGCTCCCTTCAGTGCGGAAGGATCCAGGAACCGGGTGAAGTCTCGCCCAGCCGCCATGGGCCCAGAGCTGGCAGATGCGGAGTCGGACGGATCGATGCCGGTCATCGCCCCCAGCAAGGCGGCTGCATCGGCCACGGTGCGCGCCATGGGCCCGGCCGTGTCCTGGCTGGCGGAGATGGGGATGATGCCCGAGCGACTGACGAGGCCGACGGTGGGCTTGAGGCCGACAATGCCGCAGGCCGAGGCCGGGGAGACGATCGAGCCGTCGGTCTCGGTGCCGACCGCCACGGTGCACAGGTCGGCCGCCACCGCCGCCGCCGAGCCGGAACTCGAGCCCGAGGCGCTGCGGTCGAGTTGGTGGGGATTGCGGGTCAACCCACCGCGGGCGCTCCACCCGGAGATGGACCGGTGTCCCCTGAAATTCGCCCACTCGCTGAGGTTGGCCTTGCCCAGCACGACGGCCCCGGCCGCGCGGAGCCGGGACACGACGAACGCATCGCGCGGCGCGATGGACCCCGCCAAGGCGAGCGACCCGGCGGTGGTCTGCATCCGGTCGGCGGTGGCGAGGTTGTCCTTGAGGAGCACCGGCACGCCGTGGAGGGTGCCACGCGGGCCCTTCGTGCGCCGCTCCTCGTCGAGGGCGCGGGCCAAGGCCAGGGCATCCGGATTCACCTCGATGACCGAATTCAGGCGCGGCCCACCGCGGTCGACCTGCTCGATCCGGCGGAGGTGATGCCGGGTCAGGCGCTCCGACGTGAGTTGTCCCGCCGCCATCCGACGCTGGATCTCCGCCACCGACAGTTCGGACAGGGCGACGGATCCGCCGGCAACACGAAGACCGCATCCGATGGAGGGCCCCGTCACCGCGGCTCCGAGAGAGGCCATCCCGAGGGTTTGGAGAAACAGTCGCCGAGGCTTCATGTCGAGTGGATGAACAGAATCCGCCCAGGACCCGATGCTCAAGCGGGGAGTCGCCGAATCCGCGTGGATCGCCCCGCGATGCCGCATCCGAGACGGGGAGCCCCCCCGGGAATCCCGCGATCTCAAAGCCCGAGGCGCGCCTTGAGGTCGCGGGCGACGGAGCGCTCCGGCCGGACCCGGGTCAGTTGGTCGAGCAGGCGTCGGGCCCCTTCAGGATCGGCTCGGGCGCGGAGCGAGGCCCGGGTGATCAACTGGGCATAGCCCGGGGTGAAGTCGGCGCTCAGGCTCACGCTGTGGAGGAACCCCTGCTCGGCCTCGTCGGGGCGGCCTTCGGATTCGGCGATGAGGGCCCGGAGATGGGCGTCACGAGCCTCGAAGTAGGTGCGGAGACGGTCGCCCCAGGCCGCGGTTCGCCCGGCAGACAGCGACTCGGGCACCGGGCGCGGGAGCATCAGCAATTCCGACAACAGGGCCTGTCCCCGGGCGGGCATCGGGCCGAGGGTCCGGGGAGTCAGGAACAGCAGCACGGGATGATCGTCGGTGTTGATCTCGGCACCCAGGGAATATTCGCGGAGCGTCTGGGAATCGGCGAACCAGATGCCCATCACCGGCAGCACCTCGGCCAAGGCCAAGGGCCGCAGGGCCTCGGCGAGGCCGGGTTGACGGAGGCGAGATTCGAGGGAATCGGCCCA
>CAYLTF010000087.1:3927-14305 GCA_964386625.1 uncultured Akkermansia sp.
AGGGCCGAGGAGTCCGGATACACCTCAAGGAAGGTGGCGATGATCACCTTCAGAGTTTCCGCATCGAGCTGGAAGAGCGGCAGCCACTGGCAGAAGAGCCCTCCGTCGGTCAACCGGTCGCGGATGGCCTGGAAGTGTTCCCGGGTGTAGAGCCCGGCCGCTCCGTCACGGGCCGGGTGGAACAAGTCGGCGATCACCACATCGTAGCGCCGGGCCGTGGCGCGCACGAAGCGCCGGGCGTCGGCCACGTGCACCGTGAGACGATCCCCATGGGCGTTGTGCGGGGCGAACTCCGGCATCGCCTCGGCGACCTCGGGCACCAGTTCCACACCCTCGGCCATGAGGTCCGGATGCGCGTCGAGGGCCGCGAACGAGATGCCCGTGCCGACGCCGAGGAAGAGCGCCCGTCGCGGGGCGGGATGCAGCAGGAGCGGCAGGTGCCCGTGCCGGCGTTCGGCCAGCGCCGAGGCGGTCCCTCCCATGGTGAAGCGTTGGTTGATCCGAAGAATGCGATGGTTCTCGGCCTGCACCACCGTGGTCACGGTGTCGGTGGGGCCCTCACGGAGGGTTGCGATGCGCCCCCCGGGCGGCGGTTCCTGCAAGTGGAGATCCCGGGGCAACGACCCCAGAGCCATCACGGCCGTGACCGCGGCCATGACCGGGCTCCATGGCACCCGAAGCGACGCACTCCGACGCCCGTCCGGCATCAGGGCCAGGTATCCCAGGCCCAGCAGGCACCAGCTCCATCGGGTCCCGATCGTGGGCACCAGCCCCAGGGCCACCACGGCCGGGGCAAGGGCCGAACCCAGCAGGTTCCACGACACGGCCTTGCCGAGAAACCCCGGATGCCGGGCGGCCTCGGTGGCCAGCGACGCGAAGACCAGCCCCATGGCCGTCGCCGGAAGAGCCACCACGGCGCTGGCGACGAGAAACTCGGAAGCGAAGGACGCACTGGCCCACACCGGCACCCCGTCATGCCACAGGGCCCCGCGGAGGATCGTCACCAGCATCGGGGTCTGGCGCAGGATCCAACCGGAGGCGGCCAGGCCCAGGGCCACGGCCGGCAGCAACCACCCCAGGGCTCGTCGGGCGTTCGGCGCGAACCGGTTCTGCAGGAATCCACCCACGGCGGTGAACCCAAGGAAGGCGGCCAGGATCGCCGCATAAGTGAAGACGGTGTTCTCGAAGACCTGTGAAAGAAGCCGGGTGACCAACACCTCGAAGCCGATCCCCAGCAGGCCGCTCACCGCCAGCATCACCGCGAGTCGGGAGGTTCCGAGCTCCGGCCCGCCCTGCCATTCCTCGGCCACCAGCGAACCCTTCGACCGCATGGGGCGGCCCGCCCAGAGGAACAGGGCAGCGGAAAGGCCCTGAAGACCGGCGCACCGGATCACCGAGCCCGACAAGCCCCACCGGGATTGCACCCACAGCACCGAGCCCAGGACGCCGATGACCGCCCCCAGGGTGCTGAACCCGTACAACGGCCCCACGCGGGCTCCGTCGGCCCGGAAGGCCGAGAACAAACGCTCCATCGCCGGCATCATGGCCCCCAGGCTCAGGGTGGCCGGCAACAGGACCACAAGCGGCGACAGCAGGCTCACCGCCCAATGGAGCCCCGCCCCGGGCGCCGGCCCGAGCCAGTGCCACGAGGCCTCGGTCACCCGGGGCAAGATCACCAGGGTCAGCAGCGCCCAGCCGCCCGTCAGCACCTCGAGCAGCGCACATCGGGCCCCCGGCGAAGACAGGCGATCGAGCCACCGGCCACCCCAGCGCGATCCGGCCGCCAGCCCCGCGAAATAGGCCGTGAGGACACCCAGGGTCGAGGGCAGTTCCTGCCCCAGTCCCAGCGAGAACAGGCGCATCCAACTCATTTGCAGCCCCAGCGCCGCGGCGCCAGAGGCCACCACGGCCAAGGTCAGAGCGATCGGGATCGGCGGAGGTCGTACCGGTGGGATCGTGGCCATGGGGGCGGCGTGTTTCGGGACCACGGACACCGATCCGGGTGGAAACCCCGGCGGCGATTCCGGGTCGCCCAGCGACTCAGGTAGGCCGAGGGAGATCGGTCATCACCGTCGTGCGGGAGCGCAGCGAGATCAACCGGGCCAAGGGAGTGGTGCCCCCGGCCCGCAACGATTCGGCCAAGGCCTCCTCTTTGCCGGTGCCCGAAGCCAGCACCCACACCTCCTTGGCCGCGGCCAGGACTCGGAACGTGAAGGTGAGACGCTGCGGGGGCGGCTTCGGGCCGATGACCGGAAGCACCCAGCGGTCGGAGCCCATCACCGATTCGGGAGCCCCCGGGAACAGCGAGGCCACATGCCCGTCTTCACCCATGCCCAGGAACACCAGGTCGAGGACGGGCACCGCGGACGGCTCGGTGTGCGTCACCCGGGCCAATTCGACCTCGGCCGACCGGGCCGCCTCTTCCGGAGGCAGTTCCCCGTGCAGGCGGTGCCGGTGAGCGGGCGCGATCCCTGCCGGATCCAGCAAGGCGGTCTGGGCCAGGCGGTAATTGCTTTCGGCATGGTCGGGCGGCACGCACCGCTCGTCGCCCCAGTGGAAGTGGACTCCGCTCCAACGGGTCTGGCGGGCCGCTCCCAGCGTCTGGGCCGCGGCCATGAATCGACCGGCCACCCGACCGCCCGACAAGGCCACATGGAAAGGCCGGCCCGCAGAGGCGGCGGCTTCCACCGCGTCGAGCCATCGGCCGGCGACCTGCTGGACCAGGGTTTCGGTGTCGGGGAACGGGATCAGTTCAGTACGGTTCATGGGCAGCCGGGTGGCGGTGTGTCTAGGGTTTGGGAGGCGTCGAGGGATTCGGGCTCTCGGGGTTCGGCCGCCGCTCCTCGGGCAGCAGGTCCTTGAGGGTTCCGAACGGCCGGAACGGAAAGAGCAGCAAGGCGGGCACATGCGCCGGCCCGGTCACCGGCTCGTCCAACGTCCCGGTCAGGCGGTACTCGAAGAGTTTCTCCAGGGGCGACAAGGCGATGGAGGCCACAGGTCCGAGCAACGGCACCCGGCGGAACATCGAGCCCTGCACCACCATGTCGACCTTGCGATCGAAGGTGACCGATCCGGAATAGCCCAACGACATGGTCGGGGATTTCATCTGCAGGTCGCGGGTATGCACGGCCCCCTGGGCCAGCGCGAAGGTCGCGGTGCCCTCGGTGAACCGGGCCTGCCCCAGGCCCGACGACATGCCATCGAGGATCGAGGAGAACACCCCGAACAGCGGGAATCCCCAGAGGAACCCGTTGCGCAGGGTGGCCCGCCCTCCGCCCTTCCAGGTGGCCGGATCCGAGGTCAGCCCGTCATCGACCTGGAAGACCCCGGACAGTCGTCCCTCCAACCGGTTGGTCCGCTCCGACAAGTCGGCCACCAGGGCGCCCAACTCCACCTCGCTCAACTCGGTGTCGATGCGGAGTCGGTTGTCGTTCTCTTTGCCCAGTTCGAATTCGAGATTCCCGCGCAGCCGACCTCCGTGGAACCCGGCGTTGATGTTGGTGACGTACAATCGGCTGCCGATCGACAGCACGCTCGCCGAGACCCCCTTGGCGCGGAGCTTCCACCAGCGGAAGCTCCCCTCCGACTTGGCGTCGAAGCGGATGTCGTTGCGCGACGTGTCGCCCCGGACCCCGATCACCCCGTTCACGTGGACCAACGGCGGCTCGATGAACTCGTAGGGCGTCATCGTCTGGTGGACAAAGGGGCCGATCGAGCGGGTGATCCGCCACGGGGCGAAGGTGCTGACGGCGTTGGTGAACGAAATCAGGCCCGCGTTGGCATCGTAGGCGAATCCATCGACCTTCACCCACTGGGTGCCATCAAGCACGCGGGCATCGCCCACCGACAGGAAACCGCCTCCATACCCCAGCCTGGCCTGCGCCGAGTCGACGTGTTCGCCGCGGTACGTGACGTTGGTGGCGGCGACCGCGACCTGCACGGTCGTCAATTCGGGCGAGAACCATCGGCCGCGGATCTCCCCGGTGATGCGGGGTGGTTGGCCGAATTTCAGGTCGTCGAACACCCGCTGGGCTTTCGGCTCGGGGATCAGGGGTTTCACGACCATCGGATCGATGCCGGAGTCGATGCGGAAGCGGTAGTCCTGGGTCACCTCATGCCCCTCGTACTCGAAGGAAACGCGTCCCTCGGGTCGAACCACCGTCATGCCCGGGATCCGCCAGACCCGGTTGGTATAAGTGAAGCGACCCTGTGCGGAATCACCGGTGATGCCCCGGAAACCGAAGGGCCCACCGGTGGCCGAGCCGGCGATCGTCACCGTCGGCAACACGCTGCCGCGCCAGTCGGGCTTGCGCTCGGTCCACGGCGGCAACACGAGCCCCAGTTCGGCCTCGATCCGGGGGGCCTGGTTGGTCGGCCAGGAGAACTGCCCCAACCACCTCTGACCGGCGGGCGTCAGCACCGGGATCACTCCAGAGGGGTGGGCCGAGGAGGTGGCCTTGAGGCGCAAACGGCGCGTATCGACGTCGCATTCGATGTCGCCGGCCACGGTGCCGCCCAGGAGGTCGATGCGGGTCTGCTCCAGGCGAAGGCTCGGGGCCTCGGAGCGAAGCCGGGTCGTGAGACGATCGATCCGCAGCAACGGGTGGTCCACCGCCACGACTCCCAAGGCGCCCTCGATCGCGAGCGGGCGGATCCATCGCCAGTATGAGGGGTCGTCGCCATCGCCACCCGCTGCGTCAGCGGGACGCCGGGAGCGGGGACGGGCGGTCAGCCCGAGGTCCACGGCCCCGCAATCCAACCACGGACTCCGGACCCCGGGAGCCCGGAGTTCCAGCCGGGCCTGATGCCACCCGGACAGGTCGTGCCCGAGCACGGCATGGATCGAGGCCTCATTCAACCGGATCTCCGGCGCAAGGTGCTTGAACTCACGGAGATGGACCTTCACGTCGGACTCGAACTGCGGGGACGGGACGGGGGAGGATTTCGTCGTTTGGCGGGGATCCCACGGGCGGACGGGGATGGCGTTGGAGGCCCGACGCTCCGAGACCCCCTCCACCCGCGCGCCGGCGAGGACGAACCGCGGAGTCTCGACCGTGTCGGCACCGAGGCTCCATTCGACCCGATTGGGCAACACCGAGTCGATCGGCTGGGTCAGGTCCACCTCGCCACGGAGGCCGCGGACGGATCCTTCACGGGCCACTACGCCATCGAGCTGCCACTCGGCGTGCAGGGCGAGTTGGCCGGAGGATTCGGTGTCTGGGCTGACCCTCGCCTCGAATTTCAACCGCTCGAAGGAACGCCCGTTCCAAGCCACCCGACCGGCCGAAAGGCGGAACTCGGCCGAGGAGTCGCCGGGAGCGGCCAAGTCGGCCTGGAACTGCAGCCGGACCTCGGCCGGGGTCTCGAAGCGGATCTCCTCGAGGGTCCGCTGGACGCGCAACAGCGTGGCGCGCCAGGCGGTGGAGGTCTGCGCGTTCGAAGCCCCTGGCGCGGGCCGGAGGGCGGTCGGGTGTTCCAGGACACCGGAAGCCTGGAACGAACCGACGGTCGTGGCCGCACGGAGGTCCTCGACCGCCCAGCGCTCCGGTCCCTCCAACCGGATGCGGGCCTCGACCCCACCGAGATCGAAGCGCGAAACGACCCGGTTGCTTTCGATGAGCGGAATGGACACCGATCCCTCCCGGATCCTCAGGCCGGTCACCTCGGGTTCCAGGCGGAACACCTTCCACCAATCCAACGCGAGCTGGACCTCCTGAGCCGAGAACTGCTCGCCACCAAGGTCACCCGACCGGCCGAGTTTGACGTGCTCGGCCACGATGCCGCGGGTCGCGCGGAACCGGATCCGCTCGAACTCCATCGACACACCGCGTTCCCGGAGCGTCCGGAGGAGTCGGTCTTTGAGGCTCGCGGGGATGCCGACCTGGTTGAGGTAGAGACCGGCCCCGAGGATCGCCATCACCAGGAGATAGGCACCCCACCGCCCGAGGCGGAAGACTCGTCGCGGCCAGGCCTGACGGTGCCAGATCGATCGACCGGCCGGGCGGTGCCCTGTCTCCGTGCCGTCCGGGGAGTTCACGGCTTCGTCTCGCTGGGGGTGGTCGGCGGAGCGCTGAACCAGGGTCCGATATAATCCTGGTACAGCTGGATCGGGAACTGGGTCAGGATCGCCGGCTCACCTGAATCGAAGGCCGCCCAGATGAACTGGTTCACGGCATTCCGGCCGCCGAAGCGGAGGTGCAGCGTTCGGAAGCTCCCGCCCTCCTTGTGGGTGAGGATCACCGCATGGTCGAGCTGGTCGAAGGCGAATTGCTTGAGGGCCGCCTCGTTGGGCACCGGGAACCGCCCGATCGGTGCCTGACCGATGCGATAAAGCCCCTCGTCGATGGCCGGGTCGGCCAGCAGCCCCTGGACCGCAGCCACTCCATCCCAACGGCCGAGGGGCGTCCGCCTGAGGAGGCGCGTGCGCCCCTGCTGACGGATCTCGATCTGCACGATGTTGCTCGGGTTGAGGTTCCAATCGCGGAACTGGGAGGCCGACACCGGCAGGGTCTGCAGGTCGCCGGCGGCGATGCCATAGATCCCGGGCTCATCGGATCGGCGCACCGCCAGGCGGCGACCATCGCCCAGGGGAATGCCCAGGCTCAACCGGGTCAACAAGGTCGGGGCGGCATTGGAGGCTCCGAGGAAGAAACCGTATTCGCGGGTGGGTTGGGCCAACCCGTACCGGGCGGGATCGGTGCCCAGATCATCGAGATAATCCTCGATACGCAGGCGCATGAACCGTTGGAAGGTCTCGCGCACCCAGGGCCCGTCCGCCGGGAATCGGCGCGGAGCCGTGATCCACCAGTTGGTGCCCTGCTTCTCCAACGTGAAAGGTTCGCCACCCGCCCGCACCTCCAGGCGTTGCAGGCCGGCGATGGAGGGCATCAACCGGCGGTCGCGGTAGGCGGCCAACGGGCGCTTGAGGCTTTCGAGGATGGCATTGGTGATGCGGACGACATTCCCGAAGTCGGAACGCCGCACCGCGATCTCTCCGGGCGCGTTGGTCGAGTCGCGACCGAACTGGAGCCGAAGCACCTCGTTGGTCCCCCGCTTGAGCACCATCTGCGCCGTGGGTTTGGTCAACCCGTACTCCTCGGCGGACACCGTGAGGGTATCGCTCACGAACGCGTTCACCCGCGCATCGGCCGCATCGGTCAGCAACCGGCGGATCTGGTCGTCATTGGCGCGGGCCACCAGCGGACGGATCAGGCTCCAGGTGCCATTGGTCGTGAGGGCCGCCTCGAACTCGGTTTCGCCCAGGACCTCCAGGCGGTCGAAGGCCAGCGCATCGGCATCGAAGAGACGTCGATCGCGCCACTCCTCGGGCGAAGCCGGCAGGGCCTCCAACAGGGCGGCATCGGCCGTGAAGACGCCATCCTGGCCCACCTGCTGGAAGTACACCTGGCTCCCCAGCGGCGTGCGGCTTCCCAGGCGGAGGATGTTCATGCCGTCGCGGGTGCGGAGGGTCAGCACGTCGGGCTTCTCCAGCCCGAACGCGGCCAAGGCCCCACGCTGCGCGGTGACCTCGGCCCCCGACAGGTGGGATCGCGGCACCAGATTGCCGAGCACTTCCAGCAGGCGTTCGACCCCGGTCGGTTGCACCGGGTAATGGATCGGGGCTCTCAGGAACCAGGCCGAGTTCGTCCGCTCCAGACGGATGGCCACGTTGGATCTCAGGATCTCCACCGAGATCACCTCGCGCGGGTCGAGGCGGCGGAACCGCACCGTCCCGTCGGCCCCGGCCACGCGGACCTCATCGCGGCGTTCGGTCACGGCCAGCCATCCCCCGAGGAGGACCGCCAGCAGGACCAGCACCCATGTGGTTCTTCCGTTCATCGATGAAATCGCATCAACCGCGCCTCCGGGCCCAGACCATGAAGCCGAGGATCAGCACCCCTCCCGGCAACGCCCCGAGCAGCACGCCGTTCAATAGCCGCAACTGGGGGCCCGTGAGGTTCAGGCGGTATTCCGAGATGGCCCGGGGCCCGATGGCCATCGACTGCTGGCGATCCAGCAGCCAGTTGACGCACAGGGCGGCAAAGTCACGGTTGCCCAGGCTTTGCAACGGCCCGTTGGCCCACAGAGCGGCGTCGCCCACGACGATCAACCGGGCGGTGCCCCGCCCCGCGCTCAATCCGCTGACTCCACCCTTCTCGGAGGCCACGGCCAGGGGGATCTCGCCCCGCCGGTCTTTGCCCTCGACATACGAGAACTCCCGTCCATCGAAATCGGACAGCGTGCGGCCTTCGGGACCGGTCATCACCAGGGCCGTGGTCTTCGGCGCGTCGGCCGGCAGTCGGTTGGCCGGGATCGGCACCACGACCCGAGGGGCCTGGAAATGCACCTTGGCCCCCGCCCGGGTCAACGGGGAGGTCACGGGATGCGATCCGAACGAGCTGGCGACGATGTCGAATCCACGGACCGACGCCTTTTCGTCGTTGGCCAACTGGGAGGGCAGGAACACACCCCACTCCTCCAGGAGGCCCTCGAGCTGCCCAGGACGCCGCAGCGTCTCGAGCGACAGGGTCACCAGCACCCGACCCCCGCGGTCGAGGTACTTGGAGATGGCTGTGGCCTCGGAACTCAGCAGGGGCTGCACGGGTCCAGCCACCACGAGGAGGCTGCAATCCTCGGGCACGCCCGACAGCAGATTGGTGAAAGCCAGCGACTCGACATTCTTCTCGGCCAAGAGACGCACCCATCGGGAGTAGCCGCTGCGCTCGTCATCGGAGGACGGGTCGTTCTCGCCATGGCCTCGCAGGAAGTAGGCGCGGCTACCGGCGGATTCAGCCAAACCGGCCAGGGCGGCGGTGAACAGCGCCTCACCCCGGAAGGCCACGCGACGGATCTCCTGGCTCTTGCCGGCCATCATGCCCTTCACATCGGCGTCGTAGGTCGACATCTCGGAGTCGTCGACCGTGCGGAAGCGCCCCCCGCCCGCATCGAAGATCACCAGGTCGCCCGTGTTGGCCCCGAGGCCGTAGCGGGTCTTGATGGCGGTGGCCAAGGTGGCATCCCGCACATAATCGACCACCTGGACCGAAACGCGCGGCGACTGCAGGGCGTATTCGCGGAGGAGTCCCTTCACATGCCGATAGAGGTCGGAGGCGGGATCGAAGAGGACGATGGCCTTCACCTCGTTGGTGAGCCCGCCCAGGGTGGCCACGGTGAGCGGTGACAATTGGGGCCGCTGGGCCGAAGCCCAGTCGTAACGCCACTGCATCCGCGTCGCGGCCAGGTAATTGAGCATCACCACGATGGCCAGGAGGGCCGCCGCGCCGATCAACACGTTGAAACCGGCGCTCCATCGGCGACCGGGTTCGTAGCTGGGAGGTCGGGTCTCGGGGTCGCTCATTTCCACCTCCGCGATTCAACCACCCGCTGGGTGAGGAACAGGAAGAACAGGCTCACGCTGAGGTGGAACACCAGGGCTCGACCATCGATGACGCCGCGGGCGAAATCCTGCATGTGGCGGGTCACCGACAGGTGATCCATCAGGCGGCCCCAGCGGTCTCCGCTGGTATCGGTCTGCGAGAATCGCAGGCTGAGGGTCCACATTCCGATCCCGATGAGCAACGAGGTCATCGCCGCGATGATCTGGCTGCGGGTGAGCGACGACGCGAACACGCCGATGGACAGGAAGGTCGAGCCGATGCAGGCGATGCCGGTCAGCACCCCGCACATCGCCCACGGATCGAGGAGTTGAGGCTGATGGGTGACCTGCCTGAGCACCACCAGCACGCCGATCAAGGGGGTCCAACTCAGCAAGTAGAACACCAGCGACCCGGTGAACTTCGCCAGGACCACCTGCCACTCCCCGACGGGGGTCGTCATCAATGCCTCGTAAGTGCCCAGGGCCTTCTCGGAGGCGAAGGTGCGCATGGTGATGACCGGCGTGGTGAGGATGAGGATCAGCCAGAACACGATGCCATCGGCGAAGAAGATCTCGGGGATCGGGGACGGTGTCCGATCGGCGTTCAAGCGTTCGAGGATGTCCATCAGACCGAAGCCCGCCAGCAGCAGCGTGATGGCCACCACGACGTACCCGGTCAAGGAATTGAAGGCGGCCCCCAACTCCCGCCGCACCAGCGTCAGAAAGACTCCCATGTCAGGACTCGCCCCCCTTCTTCTTCTGCGTGAGTTGGATGAAGATGTCTTCGAGGGAGAGCCGCGGACGGGTCAATTCGCGCAGGCTCCAATCATGCTGCCGCACTTGCTCGAAGACCAGAGGACGCAGGTCTTCCCCCGCCCTCGGCGTGAAGGCCACGCGCTGGAACTCGCCCGCGGCGGCCTGGATCTCAAGGGCAGCCACCTCCGGGAGGTCGCGGAAGGCCTCGCGGATCGCCTCGGGCGTGGCCTCGATCTCGGCCACCAC
>CAYLTF010000088.1:0-14220 GCA_964386625.1 uncultured Akkermansia sp.
TTAGCCAGTGGACGATCCGAGTCAAGCACCTGAGAGGCCCACGATGCGCTTTGAGGGTTTCCGAATGACCGGGATGGCCCTGCGGACAGCCACCGCCGCCGCGGGGCCCGTGGCCTCCCAGGGCAGGAGTCGCCCCGCCCATCACCGAAGCGCCTCGGACCGGATGACCTCCCGTGGACCAGCGGACTAGGCAGACAACGGCTTTTGAGCCAGCCTCGGTCCATGAAGTTCACCGTGGTCCACTATGGGGATCCCATTCTCCGCCAGCGCGGCGCACGCATCGAATCCGTGGATGAAGCCCTGCGCGGCACCATCGCCGCGATGTTCGACACCATGTACCAGTCCCACGGAATCGGCCTGGCCGCCCAGCAGGTCGGGTTGGCGCTGCAGTTGGCGGTGATCGACGTCCGTGGCGTGAAGGATCGCCCGAGCCAACTCTGGATCTCCGGGCAACCGGCCGATGTCGATGCGTTCATGCCCCTGGTCTTGATCAATCCGACGATCCGCCCGGTGGGCGAGGTGACCAGCGGACCCGAGGGGTGCCTGAGTTTCCCCGAAATCTATGGGGACGTCTGCCGTCCTGCCGAAGTGGAGGTCCAGGCCATCAACGACCGCAACGAATCCTTCGAATTCAAGGCCGGGGGGCTGCTGGCCCGGGCCATCCAGCACGAGGTCGATCATCTCAACGGAGTGCTGTTCATCGACCGGATGGATTCGAAGAACCGGTCCGAGGTCCGGGACGAGGTGGACACGCTCCAGGCGGACACCAAGAAGCGTCTGAAGCGTCGCTGAGGGCCGACTGGCGCGGTTTGCGGGTCCCGAGGCCATCCGCACGGTCAGACAGGCACTCGGCTGACGTTCTCAATCCCGGGTGATGGCCATCAGTCTTTCCTTCAGGAGCACCCGACAACGTTCGCGACCGGCCTCGTCGGTCGCCCCGGACACCCACATCGGCTCGCCGAAAACGACCTCGCACCGGCTGAACGGAACGGGGATCTGGAAGCGATCCCAACTGCGGAGCGTCCATTTCCAACCAAGGCGGAAGGAGACTGGAACGATCGGGAGCCCGGTGATCTGAGCCAGCGAAACCACCCCGGGATGCGGCTCGTAACGAGGCCCCCGAGGGCCATCCGGGGTCACGGCAAGATCGCAACCCTGGCCCGCCGCGGAGACCAATTCCCGGAGCGCCTGCCCGCCACGACGGCTGGAGGACCCCCGGATCCCCACGACGTCGAAGAGTTCCAGGACCCGAGCCAACAAGCCTCCGTCACGACTGGCGCTGACCAGGGCCGCCAACCGCCGCCGCGTGCCACAGCGGGCGACATGGCGGTGGTAGAGGATCAAGGACAAGGCCAACCGGTTGTGCCAGATGGCGAAGATGGCCCGCTGCTCGCTGGCCGTGTCGTTGAAGAACGAATGATCCGTCCAGCGCCAGCGCAGGCTGGCGGCCAGCAGGCGGGCGACGAAAGCGATGATCCGTGCCGCCAACCGGCCATGCCAGCGGGCCGCCTCGGGAACGACCACGCCGGACACAGGGCGACCGGAACGGGAAGGTGAGGAAGGATTCATCCGGTCAGGCGTTGCGACGCAGACAGGCCCGGATCAATTGCTCGACGGTGGCCTCCGCTCCCAGCATGGCCAACGCCGCCCGGACGGAATCGTGGGCCTCGGCCGGCTTGACCCCCAGGGCCATCAGGGCCGCGACCGCATCGGTTCCGCGGGTGTCTTCGACCCGGGCCGACACCGCGGAGCCTCCGGACACCGGGGCGGACACCGCCCCCGCCGATCCGAATCCGCCCAGCTTGTCGCGCAATTCCACGACGATCCGTTCGGCGGTCTTGCGCCCCACTCCCTGCACCGACGACAGCGCTTTCACATCACCCGCGGCCACGGCGCTCCGGAAGGCGCTGATGCTCATTCCGCTGAGGACGCTGAGGGCGATCTTCGGGCCGATGCCGCTGACCGTGTGGATGAGCAGGCGAAAGAGATCCCGCTCGGCCGCGGTGAGGAATCCGTACAGCAGGTGGGCATCCTCCCGGATGGCCAGATGGGTCAGCAGGAACACTTCGGTCCCGGGCGCCGGAAGGCGGTCGTAGGACGACAACGGGATCAGGACCTCGTATCCCACGCCCTGGACCTCCACCACCGCCTGGGTCGGCAGCGACTCGACCAACTTGCCTCTCAAAAACGTGATCACCTCCGGCGGGAATGCGGTTTCGGAGCCCAGGAATCAAGTCCCGGCATGGAGATTTTCACCGCACCGATCTTCGTTGAAGACAAACCAGGGGATTCCCAATAAAACCTTCCTCCATGAATCCCCGCAGGCGTCAGGCAGGTTTCACCCTGATCGAGTTGCTCGTGGTCATCGCCATCATCGCCATCCTGGCGGGAATGCTCCTGCCGGCCTTGGCCCGGGCCAAGGAGAAGGCCAAGTCGTCCAACTGCCTGAGCAACCTGAGGCAGGTGATGATTTCCGAGGCCCTCTACGCCTCCGACAACCAGGGATACTTCACCCCCACGTTCTGGGTCCGTGGCGACAATGTGAACCGAAAGCTGTGGTTCAACTTCCTCAAGCCCTACCTCCAGACCACGAACATCGTGATCTGCCCGACCAAGACCCCGGGGTTCAAGAAAAGCTGGGCCGTCTACGCGTCGGACCAACCCGACAAGATGATCTCGAACTACTCGATGAATTTCAAAGCCGGCGGCTGCGATTGGCCGAACGTCTGGGATGTGAAGGATTACCCCCCGGTCAAGGATTCCGGCATGGCTTCCCCGTCGGCCACTGTCGTCATCACCGACGGCGGCACCAAGCCGCGATCGGCCGACGCCAAGGACCCGCTGAAATGCGTGACCGAGAAGACCCCCGAGAAGGCCGGGGCCTGGGTGTTGCACGACCCGAGCAACGACGCTCCCTGCAGCGGTTGCGTCACCTCCGATGACCCCAACTGGGGCGGGCCTCAACTGCGCCACACCGGCAAGAGCGTGGTGGCCTTCGGCGAGGGGCATGTCGAACTCCTGAAGAGTTCCCGCTGGTACTGGGGCGGATCGCCTTGGCTCGATCCGAAGATCGGCGGAGGGCAGTGAGTCGTTTTCCGGAACGACTCCGCCCCGGGGCATGGCAAAAACACCCCTGATTCCGGCAGACACGGCCACTTTCCGACCTGGTCGCGCCCAAACCCGCCGGCAATCCCGGTTGAAGCTTTCGCTTCTCCGGTTCGTCACCGCATTTGACACCGCCAACCGGGCCGGCGGTATCCTCACCCCCGACAACACTCCATGAACCGATTCGTCGCCATCGCCACCACCCTGACCGCGGGACTGCTCGTCAACGCGGCCGACCCGGTGGACTTCAAGAAACAGGTCCGTCCCATCCTCGAGGTGTACTGCCTCAAGTGCCACGGCCCCGAGAAGCCCAAGGGGGACCTCGTGCTGGTGACCCGGGCCGACGCCATCAAGGGCGGCGAACACGGAACCTCCCTGGTCCCGGGTGACCCGGCCAAGAGCAAGCTCTACACGACCACCACCCTGCCCGATGGCCACGACGATCTGATGCCGCCCAAAGGGGATCGCTTGAGCCCACAGCAGCAGGACACCCTCAAGACTTGGATCCAGGAGGGCGCGGCCTGGCCCGAGACCATCAAGCTCTCCCAGAAGCAGAAGGTCGACTTCGTGAAGGATGTGAAGCCGATCTTCGAGGTGCACTGTGTCGCCTGTCACAAGGAGGGCCACGCCAAGGGCGACCTGCGCATGGATTCCAAGGCCGAGTTCTTCGCCTCCAAGACCATCGTGAAGGGCGACGCCGAGGCGTCCAAGGTGTACACCACCACGATCCTGCCGGCCGACCACGACGACCTCATGCCGCCCGCCAAGAAAGGCGGCCCGTTGGCCAAGGCCAAGACCGACCTCATCCGCGACTGGATCGACCAGGGCGCCGAGTGGCCGGACGGCGTGACCCTCAGCCAGAAGGAGGCCGCCTCGCTGCTGACCCGCGACAATGACGCCATGCTCGCGGCGATCCATGCCCGCGTGCTCCAGGTCTCCAAGGAGTCCAGCGCGGCCGACATGAAGGCCTACAGCGATTCGATCTCCGGATCCGACGTGAAGTTCGACATGCTGCCGATCCCCGCCGGGGAATTCGTGATGGGCAGCCCGGCCGGCGAGGCCAAGCGCAAGGACGACGAAGGTCCTCAGCGCAAGGTGAAGATCGAGCCCTTCTGGATGGGCAAGACCGAGGTGACCTGGAACGAATACGAACTCTTCCAGTTCCCGTCGCTGGAAAAGGGCACCAACGTGCCGACCGAGCGCATGGATCGCGAACTGTGGCTGGCGATGCCGGAACTGCTGCCGGCCAACGCCAAGCCCGGGGTGAACCCCTACATCGGCAAGGAGAGCGACGCGGTCTCCCGCCCGACGACCCCGTACGTCGAGATGAGCTTCGGCATGGGCAAGGAGAACTTCCCGGCCATCTCCATGACGCATTACGCGGCGGTGAAGTACTGCAAGTGGCTTACCGCCAAGACCGGCCACTTTTACCGCCTGGCGACCGAGGCCGAGTGGGAGTACGCCTGCCGGGCGGGCACGACCACCAAGTATTCCTTCGGCGATGATGAATCGAAACTGGGCGAGTACGCGTGGCACTTCGCCAATGCCGGCGAGAAGTACCAGCAGGTCGGCAAGAAGAAGCCCAATCCCTGGGGCCTCTATGACATGCACGGCAATGTCGCCGAATGGGTGCTCGACGCCTACGTGGCCGATTATTCCAAGGTGGGTGATGTTCCCTACACCCCGGGCGCGTCCGAATACCCGCACGTGGCCCGCGGCGGCTCCTGGGACGACGATCCGGAGGCGCTGCGGAGCGCGGCCCGCCGGGCCAGCGACCCGAGCTGGAAGATGCGCGACCCGCAGCTGCCCAAGTCCAAGTGGTACCTGACCGACGCCCAGTTCCTGGGATTCCGCATCGTGCGCCCGTTGAAGGTGCCCTCGAAGGAGGAGATGGAACGCTGCTGGACCAGCTTCCCCCTGCCCAAGCCGTGACCCGGTCCGCACCCATCGACTGAAACGCCACCAGTAAACCCGCCATGTCCCTCAATCGACGACAGTTCCTCCGTTCCGCCGCCATCGCCGGAGCCGCCGCGGCGGCCGGATGTCATGCCCCACGCATGGCCCGCAAGGTGTCCCCGAACGAAAAGCTCAATCTGGGGGTCATCGGGGTGGCCGGGCGGGGCGGTGAGAACCTGGCGGGGGTCTCCAGCCAGAACATCGTCGCCTTGTGCGACATCGACTCGGAGCGCCTGGGGGCGGCCGCTGCCAAGCACCCGGGCGCGGCCAAGTACGCCGATTACCGGCGCCTGCTGGATCGCTCCGATCTGGACGGCATCGTGGTCAGCACCCCCGACCACAGCCACGCGGTGATCGCCACGGCGGTGCTGGCTTCAGGACGACCGCTGTATTGCGAAAAGCCCGTCACCCACACCATCTCCGAGGCCCGGGCCCTGGCCGCCAAGGTCACCCGTTCTGGACTGGTGACCCAGACGGGCAACCAGATCCATTCAGGCTCCAACTACCGGCGCGTGGTCGAACTGATCCGTGCCGGCACGATCGGCCCCGTGCGTGAGGTGCATCACTGGACAGGGTCGGTCTGGGACACCAAGCCCCTGCCGGGGCCGCAACCGGTGCCGGCCAACATCGACTACGATCTGTGGCTCGGCCCGGTGAAGCCCATGCCCTACAGCTCGGAGTGGGTGCATTTCAATTGGCGTCGCTGGTGGCATTTCGGCGGCGGCACGCTGTCCGACTTCTGCTGCCATCACATGGACCTGGGCGTGTGGGCGTTGAACTTGCCCCTGCCCACGCGCATCCAGGCCGAGGGCCCCACCCCGGACGCCCACTGCGCGCCGCCCTGGATGATCGTGCACTACGACTTCCCGGCCCGTGGCAACGCCCCGGCGGTGCGCATGCACTGGTACAGCGGCGCCAAGCGCCCCCAGGTGGCCGGAGCGCCCGACCTCAACAAATGGGGCGGCGGCACGCTCTTCGTCGGCGACAAGGGGATGCTCCTGGCCGACTATGGCCGATACGTCCTGCTGCCCGAGGATCAGTTCCGGGGAACCACTCCCCCGCCCCGCTCCATCCCGGATTCCATCGGCCACCACGAGGAGTGGATCGCCGCGTGCAAGGGCGTGGGCAAGACCGACTCCCCGCTGACCTACGGCTGCCATCTGACGGAGATCGGGCAACTGGGCAACCTCGCCTTCCGGACCGGCAAGGTCATCGAGTGGGATGCCCAACACCTGCGTGCCCGTGGCGTGCCTGAGGCCGACCGCTGGATTCACCACGAGTACCGCCCCGGCTGGAAGCTTTCCTGAGGTCTTCGGCGGAACCCGAGACACGATCGACAATCTCCCACCACACCCCAGATCCCCTCCCATGAAAAAGCTGCTCGGCATCCTCTCGGCCCTCCTCGCCAGCCTGTCCCTCAACGTCGCGGCCGCCGACAAACCGGCGCCCCAGGGCGGCAAAGAAGCGGCCTCCGCAAAGCGCTTTCGGAACGTCGACGTCGCCGAATGGGAGAAGCTGCGCAAGGATCCGCAGGTGGTGGTGCTCGATGTGCGGACCGCCGAGGAGTTCGCCGAGGGACACATGCCGGGCGCCATCAACCTCGACATCCGCGGCGGCAAGTTCGCCGAGACGCTGGCGGGCCTCGACAAGTCCAAGACCTACCTCGTGCATTGCGCCGTGGGCGGTCGCAGCGCCAAGGCCTGCGGCCAGATGGACGGCCTGAAGTTCGAGAAGGTCGTGAACCTGTCCGGCGGCATCACTGCCTGGGAAGCCGCGGGGAACAAGCCGGTCAAAGGCCGCTGAACACCGGATCGCCCGACGCCAGCATCGGGGTCTTCTTGCGGGATCATCCCTCGAACGCCTTGACGACAGGACAGCGTTCACGCCTTGCGGGATCGAGGCCGCGGGAGTACCGATTTCGCACCCAGCGTGAAGACACACCCCTCCGATTCCCAACATCCCGATGGCTCTGTCCCAGGCCTCTCCCGTCGCGACTTCGCCAAGGCGACCCTGCTGACTGCCGGTGGGCTGGCCATGGCTGCCGCGGGCGCTCCGCTCCGGGCGGCCGACATGGTCCCTCGGCGTATCCGGACGGCGGTGATCGGCTGCGGCAGCGTGTCGAACCAATATCTGCCGGTGCTCAAGCGCTGTCCGTTCGTGGAAGTGGTCAGCGTCTGCGACATCCGTCCGGAGCGGGCCCGGAAGCAGTCCGAGGCCTACCAGGTGCCCCACCACTATCCGCACATCGAGGCTCTGTTGGCGGGGGAACCGTTCGAGTTCCTGATCGACCTGACCGACATGCAGGCCCATGAGGCCATCAACCGGCGCGCACTGCAGGCCGGCAAGCACGTGTGGAGCGAGAAGCCCATCGCCAACAGCCTGAAGGCCGGCGAGGAACTGCTGCGAGAGGCACGACGGCGAAACCTGCGCCTGTGGGGAGCCCCGATCACGGTGCAAAGCCCTCAATTCGCCTTCATGGCCCGCAAGTTGGCTTCCGGCGAACTCGGTCGCCTGGCCGCCGCCCACGCCTTCTACGGGCATGAGGGGCCCGACTGGTCATCGTTCTTCTACGAGAAGGGCGGAGGCAGCCTGCCCGACCTGGCCGTGTACAACCTGACCAGCCTGACAGGACTGTTGGGCCCGGTGCGCAAGGTGACCGCGATGCTGAGCATCGTCACCCCGGAGCGGACCATCCATGAGAAGGGGAAGATCCGGGTCGGCGAAGAAGACAACGCCATGCTGCTGCTCGACCACGGCAAGGGCGTGATTTCACACGTCCAGTCAGGCTTCAACTACTTCAATCCGCACGGCCACGACGGCAGCGGGGAGAAGCGGCACACGATCCAGATCACCGGAAGCCGGGGATACGTGGGACTGGTCGGCTACGACTGGGCGCCACAGGGCGTCGAGTGGGCCACGTTGGACCGTCCGCAGCTGGTGCGGGAATGCACAGAACCCGGAGGCTACCTCTGGCAGCAGGGAGCAGCGTTGGCGGCCGAATGCCTGGCCACCGGCAAGGAACTCCTGGCCACCCCCGAGCAGGCTCTTCACGTGCTGGAGATCATCACCGCGGCCCGGGCCTCGTCGGCCAGCGGGAGGACCATCCCGCTGAAGTCCACCTTCCGCTGGCCGCTGCCTGTCTGAGACCCGGAGGGTGAGGCCCGGCTCCCCGCCGGTTCAGTGCGTATAGCCCTCTTCGCCATGTTCGGCGAGGTCGAGCCCCTGGTCTTCGATGTCCTCGGAGACACGGCAGCCCATGAATCGATCGATCACCCGGTAGAGCACCACGGTGACGATCACCGAGAACACCAGCACCAGCCCGCCTGCCTTGACCTGTTCCCACCAGAGGGATTTGCCGACCAAGGGCTTGATCCATTCGGCGGAGAGGTTGGGATTGATCTCGGCATCGGCCAACAGGCCGGCCATCACGGTACCCACCGTGCCGCCGACGGCGTGGACTCCGAAGGTGTCCAGCGAGTCGTCGTAGCGGAAACGGGCCTTGAGCCAGCTGCAGGCCCAGAAGGTCGACAACCCGGCCAGCAGGCCGATCACCATGGCCCCGGTCGGTGTCACGAAGCCGCTGGCCGGCGTGATGGTGGCCAAGCCTGCCACCGCTCCCGAACAAAGGCCCAAGACCGACGGACGACCACGGATTCCGCGCTCAAGCGCACCCCAGGTGAGCAGACCGGCCAACGCGCTCAGCGTCGTGGCGGTGAACGCATTGGATGCGATCTTGTCGGCCGCGACAGCACTGCCGGCGTTGAAGCCGTACCATCCGAACCAAAGCATGCCGGTGCCCACCATGCAGAGCACCATGCTGTGCGGCGGGATGGGTTCACGCCCGAACCCGCGACGCGGCCCCAGCAGAAGGCAGAGAGCCAGAGCGCTCCAACCCGAGGTCATGTGCACGACGATGCCTCCGGCGAAGTCGATCGACCGGATGGCTGCCTTCGCATTCCAGAGCCCGTTCATCCACCCGCCCACGCCCCACATCATGTGGGTCACCGGGAAATAGACGATGGCCATCCAGGCCACGCAGAAAACCATCAGGGCACTGAAGCGCATCCGCTCGGCGATGGCTCCGACGATGAGGGCCGGGGTGATGATGGCGAACATCATCTGGTACATCGCGAAGACGTTGTGGGACACCCACGGACCGTAGTCGGCGTTGGGAGCGGCTTGGACCCCGGCGAGCCCGGCCCATTGGAGGCCTCCCAAGAAGGGGGATCCCGGGGCGAAGCTCACCGAGTAACCGAACGCCCACCACATCACGCCCACCAATCCAGCCAAACCCAGGCACTGGGCCAGGACCGAGAGCACGTTCTTGCGCCGCACCAGGCCACCGTAGAACAAAGCCAATCCGGGCAGGCTCATGAAGAGCACCAGACCGGCACTCATCATCATCCACCCGTTGTGACCCGGCCCCGGTTGCCCTTGCAGGGGACCGCTGGGGGCGGAATTGCGGACGTAGGCCTCCAGGTCGGCCAACCGTTGCTCGACGCCCGGTTCAGCGGCCGAAGTCAGGGGCGAGGCACAAAAAACGAGGGCCGCGGACAACAGCGTCGCCGCGACCCGATGGAATGGATTCATGGAAGGACGCGGGATCAGACAGCCTGCTCACCGCGCTCCTCGGTGCGGATCCGGATGACTTCTTCGACCGAGGAAACGAAGATCTTGCCGTCACCGATCTTGCCGGTGCGGGCCGCCTTGATGATGGCATCGACGGCCATCTGCACCAAGGCGTCGGACACGACCAACTCGATCTTGAGCTTGGGAAGGAAGTCCACCGTGTACTCGGAACCGCGGTAGATCTCGGTGTGGCCGCGTTGCCGACCAAAGCCCTTGACCTCGGAAACGGTCATACCCACCAGGCCGGCGGCCTGCAGGGCGGATTTCACATCCTCGAGTCGGAAGGGCTTGATAATGGCTTCTACCTTTTTCATGGGTCGTTACGAAAACGATGAAACCGTCTCATTCACCAGCCTCCCGGTCCAACAGATTCCGACCCTTCGGCGTCCACGGGTGTTGGGATCACGGATCGATGGGTGCGCCGCCTTGACAAGATCGCCGAAGCCACCGGCCGCAACTGGAACAGGGGTCCGCGCTCAAGGCGCCGAACCCCTGCTCCTCCCTGTCCGGTCGTCATCGGAAGCCGGATCCCAAGCCCTTCAGCGGATCCCGACCTCACCCGAGTCACCCAGTCAGGCCGTGGTGATCTCGATCGTCCTTGGCCGAACCTCCTCCAGCTTGGGCAGCTTCACCGTCAACACGCCGTCCTTGTGGGTCGCCCGCACCTGATCGGCATTGATCGGGCTGTCGACAGTCACCCGGCGCTCGAAGCGCCCGAAGGCCCGCTCACGGTAGGCTGCCTGAGGCTCTTGAGCGTCGCCTCGGTGATCAGGCTTTCGCTGACCCGTGATGGTCAGCACCCCGTCATGGAATGTCGCCTGGACATCCTCCCGCGCCACTCCTGGCAGATCCACGGTCACCGTGACCGAATCGGAGTCCTCATACACATCAAGCTCGGGGCGATAGGCCCCGTCGGGGTCGGTGGTGCCGGAGATGATCCGTTCAAGATCCCGCCCGAAGAACGGCGAGAGCGGCGAAACGTAGCGGAGGGTCGAACGCGGAGTCGTCATCAGTTTCATGGTCGAGTCTTGGTTTGTTGGTTTTGTGATTTCTTGAGCCCTCAGCGGCTCTTGAGCTCCCCACTGCTTGAGGAATGCCAACACAGCAAACCGATCGAAACACCATCGTTATCGTTATTTTACCGTCTGAAACAGACTTTCCACCTGGTTCTGAGCCACTGGAGTCACCCTGTCTCGGCACACGAGCAAAAACGACACACCGCAGGAGCCTGTCCCTCGGAACCGACTCCCGCATTCCTCTCGGAATCTGCTCAAGCCGGAATGAGCAGCCTTGGGGCGACCCGCAGCCCAAGGCCCAAGGAGCCTGTCCCTCTCCTCACTCTCCTCACGGAGCCTGTCCCTCCTGGTGACTGTCCCCGACCAAGATGTTTTCGGAACTGGCCCGAGGGATGCCGCCGGGCCGGGTCAACGGCACCGGGTTGTTTTGATTCGCTTGCCCGGCACACCCTGGACCACTCTGACGCCATGAATTCCCAACTGTTGTGGTCCGCTCTGCTCCTTCCCGGAGCGCTCATGTCGGCCGAACCGGCGACCGCTCCCAAAGCCACGATCGACGGGACCGGGCTGGGCTGGCGGGCACTGGGAGAGGCCGACTTCATGACCGTGAATTGCCCGACCAATACGTTCACGTGGCATACAAATGGGGTCCACTGCACCGGGCAACCGGTGGGCGTCATCCGCTCGAAACAGTCATTCACCAACCTTGAGGTGGTCGCCGAGTGGCGACATCTGAAGTCGGGCGGCAATTCCGGAATCTTCCTGTGGGCCAGCGAGGCCTCCATCAAGAACCTCGAGGCGGGCCGGGGCCGTCTGCCCGACGGCATCGAGGTGCAGGTGCTCGACCATGGCTACACCGAGCAGTACGAGCGCGACTACAAGAAGAAGGCCGACTGGTTCACCACGCACGGCGACGTCTTCCCGACCGGGCCGGCCCGGATGACGCCGTTCCCGCCGGTGGCACCCGACAGCATGCGCAGCTTCCCCCGCAAGAACCTGAGCCGTGGCGTGGGCGAGTGGAACCACTACTACGTACGCGCGATCAACGGCGAGGTGCGCCTGTGGGTCAATGGCGAGGAGGTCTCCGGCGGCACCGGTTGCTCGCCCGCCAGCGGCTTCCTGTGCCTGGAGTCCGAAGGCTCCCCCGTCGAGTTCCGCAACCTGCGGATCCGCGAACTGCCGTAACTAGGAATGCCGCTTCTGTCGCCGGCTCCAGAGACGGCCTCAAAGGGATCCATTCCAGTGGATGGGGAAACCGCTGAGAAACGACCCTGGGTGCCCCCGGGGTCACGAGATGCTCGAGGAAGATTCGAGTGCGGACACCGTTCAGCGCGCGATCGGTGACGCAGGTCCGGAGGCAGGAGATATCGCGGAAAGCCGAAACCACCGCAGAAAACACATCACCCGTGGCGATTCAGAACCGTCGGAAGGGGGAGACGAGGAGTGGTAGCGCGCACGGGAATCGAACCCGTCTTTCAGCCTTGAGAGGGCCGTGTCCTAGCCGATAGACGAGCGCGCCATCGGAGTAGTCATTGAAGCCGTTTCCACCCGAGTCTGTCAAACCGAGATTCAAAATCTCGACAGTTCGCCTGTTGCCTCAAAACTTTTGACACCCAGTGAGATTGGCCTGGCGGTGGAGGCGGAGGTCGTTGACTCGAAAAAGCTCGCACCGGCTGGGGGGGGGCGAAGCCCTGATGGCGTCCGCAATCCGCGGACACTGTCAGGGCGGACCCGTTGAGACCCGCGACGGGCCAACCACGAACCGTTCTCAGGGGCGATTCCGAGAAGCGCAGCCGATCCCACCGAATCGTTCCGGCTATGGGATGGGTTCCAAGGGGCTGCGCTTGCGTTGTCGCAACCCCTGCAATTCCGAGAGGATTCCAAGGCGCTCGTCCTCCTCCAGGGACGGATCCGCAAGCCGGCCATTGCGCAGGGCGATCTGGCGGTCGAGCCACGCATCACGGAGCCGGCGGATGACGTCGGCCAACTGCCGTTCAGGCTCGGGGATCTCACGCTGCTCGGTCGCCGCCTCGGTGATCAGCGATTGGGCGAACGGATCTCCATCGAAGCGGCTCAACAAGCCAACCGCGTCGCCGCCGGTCTGGAAATGCACCGCGAGGATCCGCTGGACCGCCGGATTCGGGACCCAGTCCGGTTCCAGATGGACCGCAGCGAAATTCTGCAATTCCGGGGACAGGAAGACGTACTTGAGCAACCACAACTCATTGACACCGGGCCGCTCTTGGACCACCGGCGCATCGGGCTCGGTCAACGGCGGCTCGTCGTCCGCTCGCTCCTGGCGCGGCTTGGCCGACGCGGCCAGCTTGCGGAATTCGGCGCGCACCGCCTGCACATCCACGCCGAGCCGCTGTGCGGTCCGCTGGGCGTAGGTGTCGATGAGCACGGCGTTGCCCGTCTTGTGGACCGACTCGGCCATCGAGCGCAGCACCACGAGCCGCCCGCGGTCGGAGGCCGTGTCGTTCTCGGCGCAGAGGCCCTGGAGGTGGAAATCGAAGATGCCCTGGGCACGGTCGAGCAGCGCGCGGAAGGAGTCGGCACCATGGGCCCGGATCCACGAATCCGGATCGTCCGGGGGCGGGATGCTGGCCACGCGGATCGCCAACCCGGCCGCCAGGAGAGGATCCAAGGCCCGGATCACCGCATTGCGGCCGGCCTTGTCGCCGTCGAAGCACAGCACCACCTCGTCGACGTAGCGCTTGAGCACCCGGGCCTGGTCGGCGGTGAACGCGGTGCCTTGCGGGGCCACCACGTTGCGGATGCCCGCCGAATGACACGCGATCGTATCCAACTGGCCCTCGGCGAGGATGGCCTTGCCCGCGTCGAGGATCGCGCGCTTGGCCTTGTCCAATCCGAAGAGCACCCGCCCCTTGCTGAAGATCGGCGTCTCGGGCGAGTTGACGTACTTGGCCTGTTTCTCGTCGCCCTGCAGCACCCGGCCGCTGAAGGCGATCACGCGGCCCTGCTCATCGCAGATGGGGAACATCAATCGCCCGCGGAACCGGTCATACCAGCCCCCGGAATCCCGGCGGAGGATGAGCCCGGCCGTCTCGCACAACTCCGGTGCGAACCCCTTGGCCTTGGCCCAGTTCACCGTGTCGTCCCAGGCTTCCGGGGCGGCACCGATGCGGAACTCGCGCACAGCGTCGGGCGGAACTCCCCGGCGCTCCAGGTACTCACGAGCCACCTGCCCTCCCGCCTCACCGGCCAGGCACTGCTGCCACCGCTGGGTGATGGCCTCGTGGAGCTTGAGCAACTGGTCCTTGATCGAGCGCTGGTCCCGGGCGGCCGGGTCGTTGTCCATCTCCAGCGGGATCCGCGCCCGCTCGGCCAACCGCCGCACGGCGTCCATGAAGTCGAGGTTCTCGTACTCCTTGACGAAGGTGAACACGTCGCCGCCCTTCCCGCAGCCGAAGCACCGGAAGATCTGCCGCGAGGGGTTCACATTGAAGCTCGGGGACTTCTCTTTGTGGAACGGGCACAGGCACACGAAGTT
>CAYLTF010000089.1:0-12366 GCA_964386625.1 uncultured Akkermansia sp.
ACGACTTCGCCGCCCCCAACGACCCCGATGTGCTCTGGCTGCAACGCCACGCCACTTGGCGTGACCCGGCACCGACCGGCCCCTGAACACCGGGTCGCCAGGCGGAAGTCCCCTCCGAAACCGGTCACCACGCCCCACCCCGCATGAACCCCGGTTCCATCGCCACCTGGAAGCGCTACCTGATTTTCTGCGGGGTCGGGTTCAGCGGCATGTTGGTCGATCTGGGGCTCTTCCACCTGCTGCACACCCGGGCCGGTTGGATGCTGGAAGCCGCGAAAGTCGTGGCCGCCGAGACCGCCCTGCTCAACAACTTCCTCTGGAATGATCGCTGGACCTTCGGAAACCGTCCCCAGGGTTCGAGTCCTCCCTGGCCCCGGCGACTGCTCCGGTTCCACCTGATCTGCCTCTCGGGCATCTTGCTGACCTTGATGCTGCTCGGGCTGTTGCACCGGGGCGCCGGGATCCCCGCCGACCTGGCCAACGCCATGGCCATCGTGGCGGTCAGCGGTTGGAACTTCGCCTGGAGTCGTCGCTGGGGTTGGGCGACGTCGAAGACCTCCATGAGCGAGCCCGGCAATGACCGCGCGCCCGGCTCGGACACTCCCGTCCCGTGAATCCCCGCCCCGCCACCTCGCCCCGATGGATCCGCGCCGCCGGCTGGATCCTGCTCGCCAAACTGCTCTACCTCGGGACGGTCTTCACGATCCTCAAGGTGTGGAACCATCCGGAGCGGATCCCCAAGTTGGAGGTCCGTTGGCCCGTCGACGCCGAGCCGACGTTCGAGAGCCATTTCGCCACCTGGGACGCCGCGCATTACCTGCTGCTGGCGACGCAGGGTTACGCCGAAGGAGTTCGATCCTGCGCATTCTACCCGCTGTGGCCCCTGCTGTGGCGCGGAGTCATCGCCCTCGGTGCGCCTCCGGTGTGGGGCGGGCTGGTGCTGGCCAACCTGCTGTCCACGGTGGGGCTGGCCCTGGTGTACCGGGCCGTGGCCCTGAGGCACGACGCGTCGCGAGCCGGGTGGTTCGTCCTCTTCATGGCGATCCATCCCGGCAACCTCTTCCTGCAGTTCAGTTACAGCGAGTGCGTGTTCCTCGTCCTGTTGGCAAGCCTCTGGGGCGGACTGGAGGAGCGTCGGTGGTGGCCGGCGGCGTTGGGGGCCACACTGCTGCCACTCAGTCGGGCGATCGGCGTCTTCACGCTCCTCCCGATCGGGATCTGGCTGCTGCGACATCCCGCGATCGCCCCCGGTTGGAACCGAGGCGTATCCCGGGCTCCTCGACTCACGCGCCCCCTGCTCGCGGTCGAGGCGGATCCGTCGCGGAGCGGCGGCCGATGGTTGATCCTCCCGGCGCTCCCGCTCGTCGGGTGGGCTGCGTATCTGGGGCTCATGGCGCACTGGACGGGCAACCCCTTCGAAGGCTTCGAGGCACAGAAGACCTGGGGCCGGCATTCCATCCTCAACCTGATCGATGTGCCCAAGTTCGTCCTCGAATACCTCACCCCCCGCTACTTCCACGAGTTCGCCGACTCGATGCTCGACCGCCTCTGCTTCCTGGCCGTGGCCTACACGCTGCCCGCCGTATGGCGCAGGGACCGCTCGCTCATTCCCTGGGTCTACGTCCTCGGGATCCTGCCGGCCATGAGCGGGTCGTTCACGTCGTACATCCGGTTCTCCGGCATGGCCTTCCCGGTCTTCCTGGTGTGGTCGACCCCCGCCACCACCCGCCCCCTCCGGATCCTCCGCTGGGCCGGGCTGGTGATCCTGGGGCTGCTCCACCTCCATCTGGTCCGGAACTTCGTCCTGAGCCGATGGGCGGGGTGAATGACGATGGAGCGCGACGTCGGGTTTCCCATCGTCGCCGATGCGGACGAGGGCTAGTCTGGGTGCCTCATGACACGGCATCGCATCGACCAGATCCTCTCGCGCCACGGCTATTGCAGCCGCGGTGAATCCAGGGGGTGGTTGAAGGCCGGGCGGATCACCATCGGGGGGGAGATCGCGAAGGATCCCTCCGAAAAGGTACCGGTGGCCGACCTGCGCATCGATGGGGAGCCGGTGGATCATCCCGACGGGATCCTCGTCATGCTGCACAAGCCGGCGGGACTCGTCTGTTCGCGGGAGGAACGGGAAGGCCCCAACGTCTACTCCCTGTTGCCGGAACGCTGGAGCCGGCGCAATCCCCCCATCACCAGCGTGGGGCGCCTCGACAAGGAGACCACCGGCCTGCTGCTCATCACCGACCAAGGCGAACTGGTGCAGCGCTGGACCTCGCCCCGGCACAAGGTGCCCAAACGCTATGAAGTCGTGACCGACCGTGCATTGGAGCCCGGACTGGTGCCCTTGTTCGCCTCCGGCACCCTGCGCCTGCCCGACGAATCGGAACCCTGTCTGCCGGCAACCTTGGAGATCACCGGAGCCTGCACCGCCCACCTCGATCTCATCGAGGGACGCTACCATCAAGTGCGGCGGATGTTCGCCAGCCAGGGTTTCCGGGTGGTCGCACTGCATCGAAGCCGATTCGGAACCCTCGGGTTGGGGGATCTTCCGCAGGGTGAGTGGCGAGAGATCGATCCAGCGACCATTTGATTTATCGCCAGTCTGGGTTATGCAATGGGCTCTGCCATGGGCACCCATTCAAAGGACACCTCGGGTCAGGGAACCATCCACTCCTCCGGATCACATCCACACCCCGAACCTCTGAGTCGCCTGATGGCCCTCTTGCGGCCTGAAGCCCCCGAGATTCGGATCATCCTCGTCCTTTCGATGATCTCGGGAGTGCTCTACCTGGCGACCCCGCTCACGGTGGATGCGGTGGTCAACAACTTCGCCTTCGGCGGAGAACAACCGGTCTATGTCCAGGCGCTGATCGTCCTGGCGGTGTTCCTCCTCTTCCTGCTGGGCATGCTCGGGGTACTGCGGGGCGCGCAGGAATACGCCATGGAGATCATCCAACGGCGCCTGTTCGTCCGGTTGACGGCGGACTTGTCTTTCCGACTCCCGCGGGTTCCGCTGGAGGTCCTCGAAAGACACCAGGGCCCGGAACTGGTGAATCGGTTCTTCGATGTGGTCACCGTCCAGAAAAGCGCCTCAGGTCTGCTGCTCGATGGCATCAACGTCATCTTCAGCACTCTGATCGGCCTGGTGGTCCTCGGATTCTACCACCCGTTGCTGCTGCTGTTCGCGGCGATACTGCTGGTGCTGCTCGTGTTGCTGCTCTTCCTGCCGGGTCGCCGCGCCGTGCGGACCAGCATCGCGGAATCGTACGCCAAGCACGCGGTGGTGGGTTGGCTGGAACAGATCGCCATGTTCCCGGTGCTCTTCCGGGCCAGCGGTGCCGCAGAGATGGCTCGCACCCGGGCAGACCGTCTGGCCCGGGACTATCTGGAGGCCCGCCGGTCGCATTTCAGGGTGCTCATGGGTCAGATCGCCGGTCTCCTGGCCCTCCAAGCGGTGGCCAGCGCGTCCCTGCTCTCGATCGGCGGGTGGCTGGTGCTCCGCGCGGAGCTCACGCTCGGCCAACTCGTGGCCAGCGAACTCATCGTGGCCTCCATCGTGGCCGCCATCCTCAAGCTCGGGAAACACCTCGAGAGCTGGTACGACGCCTTGGCGGCGGTGGACAAGCTGGGTTACCTGGTGGATCTCCCGATCGAGCGCGAAACGGGGGAGAAACCCGCGGTCTCCGAGAGCGGGCTGCGCGTCGAGCTCCACGGTCTGGGACACATCCCGGCCGATGGCAACCCGGTGCTCCTCGACCAGACCCTGGAGGTCCGCCCGGGTTCGAGACTCGGGATCGTCAGTCCCGGTGGGCTCGGGGGCAGCGCGCTGCTGGATCTCATGGCCGGGCTGCGATCCCCCACCTCCGGGCGGGTGTTGCTCAACGGGGTCGACCTACGCCTGTGGCAATTGGAGGAACTGCGAAGACAGGTCTTCCTGGTCCGGGGGCAGGAGATCGTGCAAGGCACCCTTCTGGAGAACATCCGCCTTGGCCGGCCCGAGATCGGCATCGACGAGGTGAATCGCGCCCTGGAGTGCGTGGGGCTCCTGGGCACCGTCCACCGGATGCCGGAAGGCCTGGAGACCCAACTCAGCCCGGGTGGCCACCCCTTGTCGGGCTCCCAGCGGAGCCGGCTGATCCTGGCTCGGGCCATCGTCCGAAAACCCAGGCTCCTTCTGGTCGACGAGGCCCTCGACGGGCTCGAGACCGAGACCCTCGAACGACTCGAATCGGCCCTGTTCGACGCTCGCGAATCCCGCACACTGGTGCTGGTCACCCGTGATCCGGACCTGATCCGGCGATGCGACCAGGTGCTCCACCTCGGCGAGTGCCATCTCAGCAGGCCGGGCCACACACCCCCCGCCGCGCCGACGTCCCCGGCCAAGCCATGAACTGATCCGAGATGAACAGCGCGCCCACCGATCCATCCCCTGCAACAGCCACCCACACCGACGCCGGGACCCACCAGACCTCCGACAACCTTTCCGCCATGCCTCTACTCGACCGACGCAGCGGACTCCAGGCCCTCGACCAAACCGCATCTTCGCGACGATTGCGCCAACTGACCGGCTTCTCCGCAGGCCTGTGCCTGGTCGCGCTCGTGGCCCTCATCCTGTTGCCCTGGCGGCAATTCGTCAGCGGATCCGGCCGCGTGATCGCCTACAACCCGCTCGAGCGCAGCCTGACGGTCGAGGCGCCGCTGCCGGGCAAGGTCCACCGATCCTTCGTGGTGGAAGGCCAAGTCGTCCAGGAGGGAGACGCGCTCTTCGAGATCGTGGACAACGATCCGAACCTCCTGGCCAACCTGCTGCAGCAACGCGATGCGGCCGGAGCCCGACGCGATGCAGCCAAGACCCGGGTGGAATCGCTGGGACTCCAGATCGCCGAACAGGAACGCGCGCTCCCGCTGGCGCTCGAAGCGGCCAAGACCCGATTGGCGGCGGCGCGCTACGCAGCAGAGACCGCACGCCTCCAGTTCGATCGTCTCAAGGCCCTGCACGCCGACAAGCGCGGCCTGGTGTCCCAGCGCGATTTCGAGTTGGCGACCCTCGAACGGGATCGCACGGAGGCCGAACTGCAACGCTCGCAGGCCGAACTGGAACGGACCCCCGTGGACCTGCGCGCGTCGATCCAGGGCATCACCGCCCAGCGCGATTCCGCACGGGCTGAACTGGCCTCGGCGGAACAATCGCTGACCGGGCTCGAGATCCAGATCAACCAGACCCGCATGCAGAAGGTCACCGCGCCCAGGGCGGGCATCGTCTTCCGATTGCAGGCCACCGAGGGCACCTTCCTGCGGGCGGGTTCGCCGCTCTGCACCATCATCGCACAGACCGACAAACCCATGGTGGAGGTCTGGCTCCAGGGCCAGGACATGCCGCTGGTCGTCGCGCGGGAGACGGCACCCGACGGGAAGGTTCTTCGGGAAGGCAGCCCGGTGCGCCTCCAGTTCGAGGGTTGGCCGGCGCTGCAGGTCATCGGTTGGCCCAGCCTGGCCCGAGGCACCTTCGGTGGCGAGGTGGTGCTGGTCGATCCGACCGACAACGGCAAGGGCAAGTTCCGCATCCTGGTGGCCGAGAAGCCCGACATCGTCCGCGGCAAGGATGGCCGTCCCAATCCCGTGCCCTGGCCCACTTCGCGATGGCTTCGCCAAGGAGTCCGGGCCAACGGTTGGGTGCTCCTGCAACGGGTGCCGTTGTGGTACGAGGTCTGGCGCCAGTTGAACGGGTTCCCCCCGGTGATCTCGGAGGACATCCTGGACGCCAAGAAATGAACCGGCCCTCCATGAATGCGATCTCCGCCCTGATCCGGACATCGAAGCGAACGGGCGTCCCCATCGCGACGCCCCTTCCCGGCCGGCCGCGATGGGCTCCGGGATGGCTCGCGCTCTGCCTGATCATCCATGCGGCCCCCATGGGGCTCGGTGCCGCTGAACCTGCGGCGGCCCCGTCCCCGGCAGCGACACCGATCAGCCCGGCGGCGACGTCGGGAGGCTCGGTCGCCACCAACGCCCTGACACTGCACGAGGTCCTGGACTCGGTCCGTCGACAATACCCCCCCATGTTGGCGGCCCTGATCGAGAGGGACGTCGCCGCGGGCCGGCTCCAGAGCGCACGGGGAACCTTCGACTTCCAGTTCTTCTCACGGCTCTTCGACGCCCCGAGCGGATATTACCAAAGCACCTCGGTCGACACCGGATTCGAGCAGTTCACCGGGATCTGGGGCAGCACGCTCTTCGGCGGCTACCGGATCACCACCGGCGGTGTGCTGCCCGACTATGACAAAAGCCGCACCCAGGGATCGGGTGAACCCAGGGTCGGGTTTCGTTTGCCCCTGTTGCGCGACGGGTCCATCGATCGCCGGCGAGCCGCGCTGATCAAGGCCAAGCTCGACAAGGAATTGGCGGACCCGGTGATCCATCGCCAACAGATCGACTTCATCCGGGCTGCGACCGCCGCCTACTACGGATGGCTGGCGGCGGGGGAACGACTGCGGCTCTCGGAGACGCTCCTGCGGATCGCCCGCGAGCGTATGGACGCGCTCAAGACCCAGGCCGATTCCGGTCTCATCCCGAGGATCGTGCTGACCGACAATCAGCGCCTCATCGTGTCTCGCGAACTGGCCGTGGTCCAAGCCCGCCGGCGCTTCGAGGCCGCGGCCCTGGCCTTGTCTCTCTTCCTGCGCGATGCCGGGGAGAACCCCACGGTGGCCATGCGCGACCGGCTCCCTCCTGCCCTGCCGCAGCCGGAGGGTCCGGAAGCAAGCCTGCTCCAGCAGGACCTCCAGCGCGCCCTGACCACACGTCCCGAGCTCAAACGACTGGGCCTCACCCAGGAGAAGCTCGAGGTCGATCGACGGTTGGCCCGCAACCAACTGCTGCCCAATCTGGACGCCGGCGCGAGCGCCAGCCGCGACTACGGCGACCGGCGCTACAAGGATCAGACCGAGGCCGAGGTCCAGGTGGGAGTGGAGTTGCGTGTCCCCCTCCAACGACGTGAGGCCAAGGGGCGATTGGCGGAGGTCGAGGCCCAACTCGAGCAGATCACCCGCGAGCAGCAGTTCGCCCGCGACCGGATCCAGACCGAGGTGCGCGATTCGTTCTCCGCCTGGAGCGCCGCCCATGAGCAAACCCTCCAGGCGCGCCTGAATGTCCGGCTGGCCCTGGAACTCCAGGAAGCCGAGACCGAACGGTTCACCCGCGGCGCCTCCGACCTGTTGGCGCTGCAGCTGCGCGAGCAGGCCGCCTTCGATGCGCAGGTCAGCGCCGTCGACATCGACGCCGACTGCTTCCGGGCTCAGGCCGACTACCGCGCAGCCACCGTCGCCGAGCGGTTGTCCACCATGACGGTCCCCAAGAAGCCCTGATCCCGGGACATCCCGATCGGTTGCCATCGCACGCCCGGCACCGACGCGACGCCGTGTGCATGCGCCTTGACGCGAAAGGCCGACTGAATAGCGTCTCGCTCATCCCCGTCGGCCTTCCATCCCTCGCCACCCAAGCTCATCCGTGAGCCTCGGGGCTCACGGATGATCCACCCGGATTTCTGCTCTCGGAGAACTTTCCTGCATGGACCCCACGAACCCACTTGTACCCAAGAAACACTTCGGAGGCTGGTTCCGTTTCCCGTCCCTGTCCTCCGCCCGGGCCGACATCCCGGCCGGACTGGTGGTGTTCCTGGTCGCCCTGCCGCTGTGTCTGGGAGTGGCCTTGGCATCGGGGGCACCGCTGTTGAGCGGCATCATCGCCGGCATCGTCGGAGGCGTGGTGGTGGCGCTGTTCTCGGGTTCAGAACTCAGCGTCAGCGGACCGGCCGCGGGCCTGGCCGTGATCGTGCTGAAATCGATCGAAGACCTGAAATCGTTCCAGGCGTTCACGTTGGCCGTGCTGCTCTCCGGGGCGATGCAACTGGGCATCGGTCTGTTGCGGGCGGGCGTCATCGGCGACTTCATCCCGAACATGGTCATCAAGGGGATGCTGGCGGGCATCGGCATCGTGATCATCCTCAAGCAGATCCCCCACGCGCTGGGCCACGACGACGACTTTGTCGGGGACGAGAGCTTCAACCAACCCGACCACCTGAACACGTTCAATGAGGTCACCCAGTCGATGGGCTCGGTCAATTCCGGCGCGATCCTCATCAGCGCGGTGTCCTTGGTCATCCTCTTCGGCTGGGATCACCCCTCCATGAAGCGTCGCCGTTGGGCCTCCCTCGTGCCGGCACCGTTGCTGTGTGTCGGCATCGGAACGGTGATGAACGAGTTCTTCAAGGCATTCATGCCCTCCTGGGCACTCCTGGCCGCCAAGCACCATCTGGTCGAATTGCCGGTGATGGGATCCCTCCGGGAGGTGCTGAGCGCGCTGCAGTTCCCCGATTTCACCCGGATTTCCGATCCGCTCGTCTGGAAGATCGCGCTGACCATCGCCATCGTGGGCAGCCTGGAGTCGTTGCTGAGCCTGGAGGCCAGCGACAAGTTGGACCCGGAAAAGCGGATCTCCGATCCGAATGCGGAACTGCGTGCACAGGGCTTCGGCAACCTGGTCTCCGGCTTCCTCGGGGGCCTGCCCGTGACCTCGGTCATCGTGCGCTCGTCCGCGAACATCTACTCCGGCGCGAAGAGCCGACTCTCCTCGATCGTCCACGGGCTGCTCCTGCTGGTCGCCGTGCTCCTGATCCCGACGGTTTTGAACCGCGTGCCGCTGGCCTGCCTGGCCGCCATCCTCCTTTCGGTCGGCTACAAGCTCTCATCCTGGAAGATCATCCGGTCGGTCTGGAAAGAAGGGTGGTTCCAATTCCTTCCCTTCGCCGTCACGGTCGCCGGCATCGTTCTGACCGACCTGCTCAAGGGAATCCTGATCGGCCTGGGCGTGAGCGTCTTCTTCGTCATGAGGGCCTACACACGGACGGCGGTCACGCTGGTTCGAGATGGGCAGGATTTCCTGATCCGTCTCAACAAGGATCTCACCTTCGTCAACAAGCAGGAACTCAAGGCCCGCCTGCGGGAGATCCCTGACGGTGCTCGCGTGGTGATCGATGGCGTCAGGGCCCACTATGTGGATCACGACGCGATCGAGGTCATCCGGGAATTCTGCGAGGCGGCCCCGCATCGTGGCATCCTGACCGAATGCCGGCGCATCCATGGCATCACTCATTCCTGACCCGAACCATGCAATCCTATCAACGACTGCTGCTCAACAATCAGGCCTGGGTCGCCGACAAGATGAGTCTGCGCCCGGACTTCTTCACCCGATACTCCGGTGGCCAGAAGCCGGAGTTCCTGTGGATCGGGTGTTCCGACAGCCGCGTCCCGGCCGAGGAGGTCACCGGGGTGGAACCCGGTGAACTCTTCGTGCACCGCAACGTCGCCAACATGGTCATCCACACCGACTTCAACATGCTGAGCGTCGTGCAATACGCGGTGGAGGTGTTGCAGGTGAAACATGTCATCGTCTGCGGGCACTACGGGTGCGGCGGCGTGAAGACCGCGCTGAGTCGCATGCATCTGGGGCTCATCAACAAGTGGCTGCGCCACATCAAGGACGTGTACCGGATGCATGCCGCGGAACTCGACGCCATCCCCGACGAAGAACGCCGCATCGAGAGGCTGGTGGAGTTGAACGTGGCCGAACAAGTCCACAACCTGGCTGAGTTGTCGTTCGTCCAATTGGCATGGAAACGCCATCGGCAACCCACCCTCCACGGTTGGATCTACGACATCCACACGGGGCGACTCAAGACCGTGACCAAGATGGAACCAGGGCACCCGATCGACTCGGTGTATTCCTACGATTTCCCCGAGGAGTAGGCAGTCAGCGAAACTCTCCGGCGCACCTGCCGGATCCGCGACGCGTCCCCCGTCGACGACCCGACGGGGTCGCGATCGACCTTCAGGTCCAGGCTCGCGAGGCGTTGTCGGGTTCCCTCGTTCCGCGGGCACCCGCGGGCCGCCCATCGACTCCCGAAAACCAGCGTTTGCCAATGGTACGCAGGCGTACCATTTTGGCCGAGGTCAAACGCATCCATGAGCACCATCCCGCATCTCCCCGTCCTTCGCCTCGGCCGCAGCTACGCCTCCCTGGAGCAAACGGAGGTGAAGGATTTCCGGACCGGCGAGGTCCGCGCCGTCGTGTCGTCGGTCAATGCCGGCATCGTCAAGAAGGACCTGACCAAACTGGGCGCCGCTCGGGCGGCCCTGAACCGCTTCAGTGTCGCCGAATTGATGGCCCTGAGCGCCAAGGCCGGTGACCTGTTCCTCAACGGAACCCTGCCCCTCGGCGACCGCGGCCACACGCAGAGCGCCGACGAATACATCCAGACCCTCAGCAGCACCAGCGGTCTGCCCCATGTGATGGTGAAGCGGAACATGGCCAAGATCCACTACGCCCTGACCCACATGCCCGAGGTGCTCAACGGTCTGTCCCGAGGCCTCGATCTGACCATCCTCGACAAAGGACGCGGCGAGCAGTTCGGCACCAAGCTGGCCTTCTTCCCCACGGCCCACGCCCTCGGCCTGGTGATGCCCAGCAATTCGCCGGCCGTGAATTCCCTGTGGATCCCGGCCATCTCCCTGAAGACGCCGGTGGTCATCAAGCCCGGCAAGGAGGAGCCGTGGACGCCGTTCCGGTTGATCCAGGCGTTCATCGCGGCCGGAGTGCCCGCCGAGGCGTTCGGGTTCTACCCCACCGACCATGAAGGGGCCGGCGCCATCCTCAACCTCTGCGGACGCGCGCTGATCTTCGGCGACAAGTCCACCACCCAGCAGTACGCCCACAACCCGGCCATCCAGATCCACGGCCCGGGCTGGAGCAAGTTCATCATCGGCGAAGACCAGATCGAGCGCTGGCCGGAGTTCATCGACGTGATCGCCGCCAGCATCTCCGACAATGGCGGTCGCTCGTGCATCAACGCCAGCGCGGTGGTGGTGCCCAAGTACGCCGAGGAGATCGCCGACGCCCTGGCGAAGAAGCTCGGCCCCATCGCCCCCACGGCCTCCGACGATCCCGAGGCGCGCCTCTCGGGCTTCGCCAACCCCAAGATGGCCGACTTCATCGAGGGACAGATCGAAGAGGGCCTCAAGACGCCCGGTGCCGAGGATGTCACCGCCCGCTACCGTGGGGGTCCCCGCAAGGTCTCGAGCGAGGCCGGCACCTTCATGCGGCCCACCATCGTGCGCTGCGACTCGTTCGCGCACCCGCTGGCCAACCGGGAGTTCCTCTGCCCCTACGCCAGCGTGGTCACATGCCCGCAGTCCGAGGTGCTCAAGCACATCGGATACACCCTCGCCTGCTCGGCGATCACCAAGGATGCCGCGTTCATCCGCGATCTCGAGGCCTTCACCGAGATCGATCGCCTCAACATCGGCCCGGTCTCGACCATGAAGATCTCCTGGGACCAACCCCACGAGGGCAACATGTTCGAGTTCCTCTGGCAGCGCCGGTCGATCGAGTACGGCTGGTGACCCCTTGGACCGGGCCGTCCGGCCGAACCCCCAATCCACGTGGGGATCGGCCGGCGGCCGGCGCCACCGCTCAGGCAGCCTTGCCGCTGCGTTGCCCAGACTTCCCGGCGAGGAACAGCATCACCACGAGCACGGCGAAGGGCAGCAACGAGAGGGCGTCCGACGACGGTCCCTCGAAGAACGGGTTGTGGGCGCTCATCCACTTCTCGACCGACTCGTTGAAGCCCGTGGTGACACCTTGGCTGATCGCCACGCCGATGCCGGCGATGCTGCCGCCGGCGATGTAGCCGCTGGCCATCAAGACCCCAGGCGAGCGATCGCTCTCGGCGGCGATCTCGGCAGGGCTCATCCCCGCCGAATGCCCGCGCGCATGGGTGGCGCGATCGACCCACCACCGCACGCACCCGCCCACGAAGATCCCCAGCGAGGTCGAGATCGGCAGGTAGACCCCCACGGCAAAAGCGAGCGACGGGATGCCGCTCAATTCCAGCACCAGCGCGATCATCACACCGATGAGCACCAGGTCCCACGGGAGCTTCCGGTCGAGCACGCCCTTGATGATGTAGCTGACCAGCACCGTCTTCGGGGCGTCGTACTTGGTGACGGTGGCACCATTGGGCAGCTTCGCCTCGGTGCCCGTGATCGCCGGATCGACCAGCCAGACCGCCTTGCCGGAATCATCGACCAACCACTTCCGGGCCACGCCGGTCGCGTCGGTCTGGTGCCACACCCGGTACTCCTGGGCATCCACACCGGCCATCGGACCGACCAGATGGGCGCGCGGCGCGTCGGCCAGCACCTGGGCCGGCGCCACCAGGCCGGGAGCGACCTCCGAAGCGCGCACATGGACCGTACCCGCATTGTTCATGGCCAAGAGCACCCAGCCCATCACCACCGCCGAGGCGAAGGC
>CAYLTF010000089.1:12466-14118 GCA_964386625.1 uncultured Akkermansia sp.
AGCGCCGCGCCCAGCAGGTTCATGTGCAGCGAGGGAGCCAAGGTGATCGCCGCCATCAGCACGAACACCCCACCGGCCACCCACCGCAGCGACAGGTCGCGATCGCGCCGGTCGCCCGAACCATCCGGGCTGTTCCCACGGGCTCCCGCCAGGTCCGAGAGGCCCGCGCGCAGGGTGCGCCACAGGGTGGGCATCGACCGCAACAGGCTCACCAGACCGCCGGCGGCGACCGCCCCGGCCCCGATGTAGAGCAGGTACGCGCTGCGGATGCCATTGGGTGAGAGATCGGCGATGAGCTTCTTGCCCGGGGCCAACGGGCTGCCCAAACCGCCGCCGAAATATTGGATGAGCGGGATGAGCACCAGGTAACTCAACACGCCGCCCGCGGCCATCACCCCGGCGATGCGAGGGCCGATGATGTACCCCACGCCCACCATCTCCGGGGAGATCTCGCACGACACCGACCCGCCCTTGAGCGGCGCCCCGAAGACCTTCTCGGGGGCCTCCTTCCAGAGCTTCAGCGCGGAGTTTCCGAACTTGTACAGCAGGCCCAGGGCGAACCCGCCGAAGATGGTCTTGGCCTGGAGCCCCGCCCCGGCCACCTCGCGCGCATAAGCCGGGTCGGCTGCGGCCCGCGACTCGTCATTGGCCCCCGCCTTGAGCACCTCGGCGCAGGCCGTGCCTTCCGGGTATTTCAGTTCCCCATGCTGCTGGACGATGAGCGGTCGCCGCAGCGGGATCATCAGCAGGATTCCCAAGAGGCCGCCGAGCACCGCCACCAGCAGCACCCGGCCCACCTCGAGGTCGAAGCCCAGGATGAGGATCGCCGGCATGGTCACCGCCGCTCCGAAGGCCAGCGACTCCCCGGCCGAACCGGCCGTCTGGGCGATGTTGTGCTCCAGGATGGTGGCATCACGACCACCCATCTTGGCCCACAGACGGAAGAGCGTGACGGAGATCACCGCCACCGGGATGGAGGCGCTGACCGTCAGGCCCACCTTCAGCGCCAGGTAGAGCGAGGAGGCTCCGAAAATGATGCCCAACAAGGAACCCACGATGACCGATCGGGCGGTGAACTCGCGCAATCGGGTCTTTGCCGGGATGTAGGGAGTGAAGGCTGGGGAAGGCTGGGCCATGGCCGCAGGCTACACCTCGCGGCGGTTTTTCCCAGCGGATCGTCGTGGCGTCCCTCCCCGAGGTCAGGGGGCATCCGGTTCCGCCGGGAGCGTCACGGGGAAGTCACCCAGACGGTTCAACTCATCCGTTGCCCGAGGTCGCGGACGGGCGTCTGATTGAAGGATATCCGAACCGCATGAATGATCGGCGCAGCTTCCTGAAGTCCCTGATGTCGGCCCCTGCCGCGGCGTCCATCGCGGCCGCACCCGTGACCGCGGCCCCGGAGTCGAACCGCCCTCGCCCGATCGGAAATCGTCCGCTGCCCACCGGCACCCCGCGCCGCATCATCCACATGGTCGCCGACGGGATGAGTTCCGGGATCCTCGCCTGCGCCAACCAGTTCTCGGAGCACGACCGCGGTCGCCCACTGACCTGGTTCCGCTTGATCGACCAGCCCTCGACCCGGCAGGCGGTCATGAACGTCCGCTCGCAGAATTCCCTCGTCACCGATTCCTCGGCCTCCTCGTGCGCCTGGG
>CAYLTF010000090.1:0-6965 GCA_964386625.1 uncultured Akkermansia sp.
TTCGCGCGTTGCGCGAGGGACTTTGCTGTTCGCTTCCAGAGCGGGCTTCGGACCCCTCCCGCTCCGTTGGGCTGTTGTGCGAGGGAAGGAGGTGGGGCTCAACGCCACTGCAAGCGCAGGCGGTAGAAGGACTGGGCCTTCGGTTCTCCGGCGGACAGGGTCCAGGTGCGGGTTTCGAGGCCCCGGTCGAATGTCGCGGTGCCGGTGCGGGCTTCGATGGGCAGCGGCTCCCAGTGTGCCAGGTCTTCCGACCGTTCCCAGAAGGCGTCGGCCTGATCGGCGGAGAGGGGATGGGCGAGGGACAGGCTGAGGGTCCCGTCGAGACCCAATCGGAAGGCGGGGCCGCGCAGGATGGGGCGGTCCTGGGCGTCGGTGTCGCGGGTTCCGTGGAAGTATTCCTCGAGGGCGGTCCAGCCGTCGCCGTCGGCATCGGTCGAAGGTGATCCGGCGAAGGGTTGCGAATCATCCGCGCCCGGTGTGCCCCCGGCGACGGTGCTGGGCCGCCAAGCGCCGGGCTCGGTGGCGTCCCGGCCGTTCACAGAGGATCTCAGCGTGAGCGAGGGGCCGCGGCCGTCGGGCTCCAGGGGCCAGGGCGGGGCGTCGTCGTAGGCGACTCGGGAAACCACGCGGCCGGAAGGGCCGAGGAGGCGGACGACGCCACCGCCCCGGTCCAGACCGCCGGCGAACGTGCCCAAGACCCTCGGGCCCGGTCCGTAGCGCGCCCGGAATGCCGCGGGGTCGGCCACGAACACGGCACGCTCTCCCGGGCCCAAGGTCAGCGCGTTGGGGACCACGGCGTCGATGTCGCCCGACAGGCGGGCCCCGCCGAGGATCGCCCAGCGGTCTGCACCCCGATGGGCGATCTCGACGAACGCCTCGGCGTCGTTGGCGCTCGGGTGATAGTGGATCTCGCCGATTTCCAGGTTCGTCTCGGCGGCGAGGGCCTCGGGGGTGAGGAAGAGCGCTTCGCTCACCGCGGATGCGGTCGTGCCGATCCGGCGTTGGGCTCGGATTCGCAGAGGTCGATCGAGGGAGATGGGCTCGGAGTAGGCCAGGGCGCGGGCGTTTGGCTCCCCGGTCGGGCCGAGGGGCGTGGATCCGTCGGTGGTGTAGAAGAGGTCGGAGCCGCCGCCTGCGCCGCCCAGGGTGATCCGGGTTCCGGCCGGAAACACGCCGCCGGCGGGGTTGAAGGTGACGGCTGCGGCGGGGGTCGGCATGTCGAGGCCGACTCGGCGGAATCGCGCCAGGGCGATGGCGTGGATGCGGGGCCAATAGGTGTTCTTCATCCACGCCATCTCGGTGATCCAGTCGCTGCGTTTGAGTGGCGTGGCTTGGCGGCTGTCGCCCCAACGGGCCGACTCGGCGACGATGCTCCGGTCGATCTCGGCCTGCCGCCGTTCCCAGCGAGCGGCGTTCTGCAAGGGGGTCAGCAGGCCGAAGCCCTGCGTCAGCTCGGCGACCCGGGCGGCGAAGCGTGCCCGGAACCGGGCGTTCTCGCGCAGCTTGGCATAGAGGAATGCCGGCGAATCCTTCGGCCCGCTGACCGACTCGAAGGCCTCTCCGGTGTAGGTCTCGGTGTTGGTCAGGGACAGGTTCGAGATCTCCTGGTCCCAGGTGAAGAATCGGAATCCGCCCCGGGAGCCGTCACGGCACCGGGCGCTCCACCAGTTGTGGTTCGGCCAGTCGATGGCGCCCGAGTAGATGTGCAGGATCATGTAGTCGATCAGGCTGTCGACTTCGAGGTACACGGGCAGGGCTCGGTCGCGGGTGCCGTCGGGCCGGCAACCCTGGAGCCGCCAATAAGCCGTGTCGGATCCCAGACCGCCGGCGGCGAGGGCGATCATCGCATCCCAGGCCGTGCGATTGCCGCTCTCGACCTCGCCGAAGTCTTTGATGATGTCGTAGTCCTCCGGGCTGCCGCCGTAGTTCTCCGACAACCAAGCCGCCTCGGTGCGCTCGGCCAGGTTGTACTGGCCCCAGTAGAGCCCGTTGAGGAACAGGTGCACATACCGGCTGTGGCCGCAGGGCCACCCCAGGGCCTGCTGGGTGTCCTTCATCCAGACGTCCCTGAGGTAGGTCGCCTTCTTGCGGGTCCAGGGGGCGGCATCCTCGACGGACCAACCGTCGGTCGACGAGGCCCGCAGGGTGAGCTCGTTGAACGAGGTCACCCGGGAGTCGTCGAACAGGGCAAAGCGCAGCCGCGACGGCCCCCATTCGCGCGCGAAGCCGAGTCTGAAGCTGTGCTTGCGGGCATGCCAGTGCTGCCGGCTCAGCCCGCCGTGGACGCGCAGGCCGGCGTCGATCTGGAAGCCGGTCCGTGCCGTCGAACCGGGAAGCCCGGGCTCGATCCACTCGGCCGAGCCGGGCCGGACCCACTGCGATCCCTGGCTGGCGCTGTTCGGATAGATCCCGGTGGTGGCGTCGAACAGGTCGCCCACGTCGGCGCTGATGCAGACCGCCGGCAACGCCAGGATGGCTTCGGTGATCCCGTAGCCGGGTGCGGTGGTGCGGACCACGTCGGGATCCATCTCGTAATCGGCCGGCACCGGTTGGCCTGCCGACGGGCCATAGGCTCCATACACGCCCCAGGTGGCCGGGTAGCCTGGAGGTTGCGCCGGTTGTTGGGCCACTTGCCCGGCGAACAGGTAGGTGTGGGTCTGCACCGGCGAAGGTTCCTGGTCGTCCGCGAATGCCATCGCCCGGACCGGACCGCTGCGGGAGACCGGGATCTCGACCGAGGCGAGGCCGGAGACGGGATCCGGCTCGACCCGGGTGCCGCGGGTGGCGGTGGGCAGACTTCCATCGAGCGTGTAGCTCAACCGGGCCCCCCGGGTGGGGTTGGTCACGCGGAGGGTGAACGGGGCGGCCTGGAAACCACGCCCGTGGGAGAACGCGGGTGCGGCGGTGAATCCGGCGACGCCCGGCCCGTTGGGTTCGCCCGGCGTGGGGCTGGTGAAATAACGCAGCCCGCGATGCCGACCCATCCGAAGCTCGGCCTGCACCAGGAAATCCGATCCCGAGGCCCGGTCGTTGAAGCCCTCGATCGCCACGAGGTGGGTGCCGGGCCGGAGCGCCGCGGGCGAGGCCGACCAATGCCAGGTGGTGGCCCGGAGCGCCTCGACCTTCGGGCGCGAACGCTGCACGGGCACGTTTTCGCGGAGGACCTCCCGGCCGTCGATCCAGGCCCGGACACCGTCGTCATAGCGCAGGTCCAGCCGAACCCATTCCGGAAGGCTTCCGTCGGGGATCGTGAAGGGGATGCGCAACCGGGCCTGCGGAGTCGTGCCCCGCATCGCCGAGGTCAGGTCGGTGCGGATCCATGGCCGGTAGCTGCCGATGGCGTTGGCCTGCACGCCCGCAGCCAGAGCCCGGATGTCCGTCGCGGAAAGAGCCCCGGCCCAGACCGCCAATTCGTCGATCTTGCCCGGGTAGGACGCCGAGCCGTTCGCCCCGCTGCCCAGCCAGAGACCCCGGATCCCTTTCAGAGGGGTCGCCCCGTCACCGCTGTGCCACAGGGTTCCATTACGCCAGATTTCCTTCCGCGGGCCATCCTTGAGGAAGACGTAATGGTTCCACCGCCCGCGCCATTGCATCGGGTCCAGTTCCTGCCGTGAGATGCGGGTGTCGCTCGCGCAGCAGCCTGCGGTGTCGAAGTAGACCACGCTGTCGGACCACGGCAAATGCACCTGGAGGTTGCGGGAGTCGGGTCCTGCCGCACCGCTGTCGAACCAGACCAGGCTGTGCGCCATGGGCAGCTTGGCACCGCCGAAGGTCCAGAGGCTGAGGGTCGCCTGATCCCGGGCCTGCAGCAGATCGAAGGCCCCCTGGGCCGCGGCATCCACCCGGACCGAGGCCCCGGTGCCACCGGAACCGAGATCCAGGGCGCGATCCCCGGCTTTTCCGGACCGACCTCCCCCGGAAGCAGTGTAGCCGGCAGGCCCGATCAGGCTCCCGTGGGCATTGCGACCGCTCGAGTCGATGGCCGTCCGTCCCTGGGTGATGTCGTCGAAGGTCCAATAGCCCAGCAGCGTCTGTCCGAGGTCCTCGCTGAGATCGTCGTAGCCGACCGCCGCCGTGGCCGGCAGCCAGTTCGAGTCGTCGAACGGCTCGCGGGAACCGTTCCAATCGAGAGCGGCGTCGGGCGGTGACGGCAGGCTCAGTCGGGTCGCCTGGGCATCGGTGACCCGCAGTGCCGACGATTCCTCAAGACCGGTGCCGTAGGAGACGTCGGCCCGTTGCGGTGGAAAGGTCGGTGCGAAGGCCGTGGCCGGGACGTTCCCTGTCGGGGGAAACAGGGCGAGATACTCGCCTGCAGCCGAGAGGCTGAAGTCGGTATGCAGGGGTCGGCCGGCGACGGTGCGGTTCTTGCCCGACGCGAAGACCAGCAACCGACTCCCGCCGTCCAAGACCACTCCGCTGGGGAAGCGCCACCCGCCCCCGGCCCCTGCACGATCGGTCAGTCTCCAGCCCGACAGGTCGATCGCCTCCATGCCGGGATTGGCGATCTCGATCCAGTCGGAGGTGTCTCCATCTTCGTCGCGCAGTCCGGTGGTGTTGTCGGCGAGGAATTCCGAGATCACCGCCTCGGGTCGCGCGAGGCCGGCCCACCCGATCAGCAACCCGGCGGCCAGGGCGCGGCCGATCGATGGGACAGCAGCTGAGGCAAGCAGGTTCATGGCGGTGGACGCAACCTAATCGGTGTCCCCTGGGATGTCTTGCCGGATGCTCAGGCCTGGGACGGGCTGCGGCACCATCCTGGACCCGAGGTGGAATCCCCCAATGGAAACCGATCGGAGGACTGGGTCCGACTGTTCCCGTTACAGTTGTATGTAAGTTTTTCTTAAATACCTGAATTGAAGCCGTGAAGAAAATGCGATATCCGCATGGTTGCTTACCACGGATCGCCCGAAAACCGGTTCATTGCCCATGTCGTGCCATGCCCGCATCCGGAGCATCGCGATCCCGAGCGAAAGGAAAGACACCCGAACAGACTCCGTCTATGCAACTCTCGGAACCCCGAATCTCGAACGAACCCCACCGGTTGCTCCTGCTGGATCCCGTCCCGCTGCACCGCCACGCCATCATCCGCCTGATCGAGGAGGATCCCGGCTTGAGGGTCGTCGGCGTCTACGCCGAGGCGACGGATCTTTTCCGGGCCCTGGACTCCACCCGCGCGGAGCTCGTCCGCCCCGACTTGCTGATCCTGGAATTGTCGGACCGGGACGGGGCGGGATTGAACCAGATCCGAGACTTGCGGATTCATCATCCCCGACTCCGGATGCTCGTTCTCTCCTCCCACTCGGAGAACATCTTCGCGGAACGGGTCCTGCAAGCCGGGGCCAACGGGTTCGTTTCCAAGATGGCCGAATTGGAGACCATCATGGCTGCGATCCGCCGGGTCGCCTCCGGTGAAACCTATTTCAGCGAGCAGGTCTCGGCGCGACTGGCCCTCCGGTACCTTGGCGTCGGTGCCTCGGCCACCGAGTCCCCCGTGGACAACCTCAGCAACCGCGAATTGCAGGTCTTCCGGCTCATCGGGTCCGGTCTGCCCACCCGGGCCATCGCGGAAGCGCTGGGGATCAGCGTCAAGACGGTCGAGACCTACAACGATCATCTGAAGCGCAAGTTGGGGGTCGAATCGGGCGTGGCCTTGGCTCATCGCGCGGTTCAATGGATGGAGCGAGGCATTCTTCAATAAGGTCCCAATCCAGGCGCTGTCAGTGGATCTGGGTCAGGCAGTGTGAGGGGTAGGTGATTTTATGACAGCGTGTGTCCGTAACCGCGATCAGGTCCTTCCTCCACCATCGGGGAATCCATGATATGTAAAATCAGGAGTGTCCCGGATTTATTACAACGGAGATCGCTGTCAGGGTTTTCCAGTTCTGCGATAGGGGCCTCGTTCTTCCAGGCCATACAAACCAGGACGTGAAATAAATCATCGAAGCGATCACCATGAATTCCCGCCAAGAAGCCAGGAATCAAAATCACCGATTGGTGTTGATTGACGAATTGTCCCTTTACCGCCGTGGGGTTGCTGAACTGATCGCCCGCCAGGAAGGCCTGGCGGTCAGCGGCGAATCCTCGGACAGGAACGGCGCCTTTTCGGCCCTGGAATCCATCGAGGCCGACCTGGTGGTCATGGAATTGTCGGCCCGGGACGGTGCCGGTGTGGATCTGATCAAGGACCTCCGCCTTCGCCACTCACGCCTCCGGATCCTGGTGCTCTCCCAATACCCGGAGGCGATCCACGCCGAGAGGGTGCTCCAGGCCGGAGCTTCGGGTTTCGTCTCCAAATTCGAGAGCGATGCCGTGATTCTCGAGGCCATCCGGTGTGTGCTGGAAGGAAGGACCTATTTCAGCGCCAAAGTTTCCGCGCAATTGGCACTCCGGTACCTGGGAGTCGGTGTGATGGAGCCGGCCTCACCCATCCAGGGTCTGACCAATCGTGAACTCCAGGTGTTCCGCCTGATCGGCTCGGGGCAACCGACCCGGGGGATCGCCGCCGCGTTGGGGCTCAGTGTCAAAACCATCGAGACGTATCTGGAGCACCTGAAACGCAAGCTCGGCGTGACCTCCGGAGTGGCTTTGACCCATAGAGCGGTGCAGTGGATGGAGCGCGGGATGGTGGATTGATCGATCGAGTCAGCGACGGGCGGCATGGGCGCAGATCTTCGGGTCTGCGCCCTATTTGTTGATTGCGGGGATCTCGCGCGGATTCACGGATAGAGAATCTCCTGACATGCCGAGTGTTGAATTGTCGGACTCGGAAAAATTGTTTTTTACAAATATATATAAAATATTTTTGTAACATCTTTAGGTGCCTCTCGGGGAATCCACCAAGACCGTTTTCCGGTCCTTGTCCCGATACACAGAGGTCTGTCCGGTCGGGAGATTGGCGGGGTGAAAGTGCATCCGCATCGTTCACCAAAAACGCTCAATACCATGTTCCTCAGGAATCTTGCAGA
>CAYLTF010000090.1:7065-13909 GCA_964386625.1 uncultured Akkermansia sp.
TGGAGGGCAGGTCGGGTTGGTCCGCCGTGCTGGGTGGTCCGAACGGGTCGCACGATGCCGCCGCCGATGCGCCCCGGGTGGCCAGCGAGGGCGACCTGGTGGGAGATGCACGTCACGGATCCCTTTACGTGGCCTACGAAGGTGCCGAGACCGAGACCGTCGCCGATGACCACCTCCGGTTCCGAGTGCGGATGGGTTCCTCGGCACCGCTGGCGGGATGGGGCGGGATGGCCGTGGTGGGCCTGGACGCCAACGCCGACGGACGCCTCGATCTCCTCGTGGCGTGGGATGGCGGCGGTGGCACTCCGCAGGTTCGACTGCTGGATCCCGGAACCGGCCAGGGACGTTCTCCCAACACCACCCTCACCGCCCTGCTGCCGTCGGGTTGGTTGCCCAGTGCCGGCGTTTATCCGGCCACCTCGGAGACCGCTCGAGTCCAATCGGTCACGGCGACCAACGACCCCCACTGGGACGGCAACACGGATCTCGGCACCGATTCCGGCGCCGATGCTTTCATCTCTTGGCGCGTGCCGGTGCCCGACCTCGTGGCCGCCTTGGCCAAGCCCTCCCCGTTCGATTCCCTGGGTCAGGTCGGGCCTCGTGGGACGACCGGGATCCCGGGGGTGGGTCCAACCACCCCGGTCCGATACATGGCCTTCACCCAGACCGGATTGGGTGCCTTGAACGGAGACATCAGCGGTGTGGGCTTGTCGTTCGATCGCAACGCGTCGTGGGACGAGCTGGGTGCCTTTTCGATCGCCGCCCCGCTCGCCGAACCCCGGGGGCTCTTTTCCGAGGTCCGGATCCGTCAGCCCATCGACCCCTCGGGCGTCCTCAACCAGAACGAGGACACGGCCGTGGCCTTGACGGGAAACGCCCCACCCCTGGGCTGGGTGAAGCTCACGCTCGCGGATCCCGGAACCGGGCTCCTGGCGGCGTGGGTCCAAGCCGATGCCTCGGGGCGATGGCAGACCACGCAGAACCTGTCCACCTTGGGGCCCGGAGAGCTGACGCTGACGGCCGAGTCCGTCATGGACTCCGGAAGCTCTGTGATCGTGTCCGGAACGACTCCGGCCACCGCCACGGTCCTGCATGATCGACAGCCACCCCTGTTGACGGTCTCTCCGGTCGCTGGCCTGGGTGCTCCGACGATCAACGGATCCAGCGATCTGCCGGATGGTTCGGTGGTGACCGTGGAGATCGATCACGACCACTCGCCGGTGACGCCCGCGATCCTCTGCCGGACCACGGTCCAGTCGGGAACGTGGTCGCTCTCCACGGCGACGGCGATCCCGGAGACCGGCGCATGGCCGGTCGGCGGACTCACCCGGACCGCCCGCATCACCGCCTCGGCCACCGACGCGGCGGGCAATCCTCAGACCGCCGTGGCCATCACCCGGCCCACCGTCCAGCCTGTGGTGACCCGCAGCCTGTCCCCGATCCTCACCGGCACCTGGGTAAAGGAAGCGACCGACCGACTGACAGTCGTCGTCGGTGGCGCCACCTACGCCCTCGCGCCCGATGGGGATGTCTGGAGTCTCGATCTGGCATCCGCCATCCCCATCCAGGGGACGCTGGCGCTCACCTCGGGCCCATCCCAGCAGGTCCAGGCCCAGGTCACTCGGGCGGGAGTGTCGGTGGAGGACGGCTCCACCGGTGAGCTGAGCATTCTGCCCCCTGTGACTTTGAGCCTGGATGGGGGAGGTGTCGCCTCGGGCGTCGGTGCCTGGCCCAAGGTGTCCGGCGGTTCGTCAGGGGCGGGCGGTTTCGTGATCGTCCGGATCAATCCCGGCAACGATGCCGACCTCGCCGATCTCGTGAGCTACAGCGTGGCCACGGATGGGGCCGGACGTTGGACCCTCGACACCGCGTCGGCCTCGCCTCTCTCGGGCATCGCCGACCCCACGGCCGGATTCCTGGGCGTGAACGGGATCCGCGTGACCGACGCACAGGGCGTGAGTTCGGCGAACCAAGTCCTGACCCAGTCCAGCCCGTCGCTCACGATCGACTCGATTCGCTCGGATGCGGTGTCGGATTCCGTGGCTCTGGTGAGCAACACCGGAGCCGGGGCCGCCTGGCTCAACCGGACGGAGGACAATCTGGTGCGGATCTCCGGCAGCACCACCGCTTCAGGAACCGTGGATCTGACCGTTGCCGATCCGCTCGGTCGGTCTCTCCGCATCACCGGTCTGACCATTTCGGGCGGAACCTGGACGACCTCGGCCCTGGATCTCAGTGCATTGGAAGAAGGTCTGTTGACGGTGACGGCCACGATCCGTGGCACCTCGATCACGGCCGTCAATACCGCTGTGACCCACGACACCTGGGCTCCGCGGATCGCCATCACCACGCCCGGTGAGCTGAAGAAGAACAGTGCTTCGCCGATCACCGGCGTCAGCGAGTTGCCGCTGAGGCCGCTCACCGTGACGATCCGCAACAGCAGCGATACGACCACCCTTGCAGGGCCCACCACGGTGAGCGCGCTCGCCGACGGGCAGTTCACGGCGTCCATGAGTCCCGGCAACATCAATGCGGCCCTCATCAAGGTGGCGACGGCGGCGCAAGAAACCGATCCGGCGGGCAATATCGTCCAAGCGGTCCAGAAGTCGCAGAACTTCACGTCGCAGACCTCCACGCGGACCCTGGGTTTCCAGGCCATCGCCACCGATCAGAAGATCTCCTCCTCGGAAATCACCAGTGGACTGCCCATCGCCGGGGGCACGACGTTGACCGGAACCGGACCAGTCACGCTCACGGTCACCGATGGCCTTGCCACCAACACGGTGTCCGGGACCTATTCCGGTGGCAGCTGGACCGCCACGGTGAGCGCCACGCAGCTTCGGTCGTTGGCCAATGGACTGGTGACTTTCGCGGTGTCGGCGCTGGATGGAACGGTCTCCATCAACAGTGCCGCCTTCGCCCAGCTCCAGCTGACTCCCCCTCAATTGACCATCACCGATGATGTGTCGGGCACCGCATCCGGCCCCGTGACGTTCCTCTTCACGTTCTCGGAATCCGTCGGAGGGTTCGACGCCACCGACATCACCGTCGCTGGGGGGAGCAAAGGGGCCTTCACAGCACTGACCGCCAGCACGTACTCGCTGGTGGTCCAGCCGAACGCGGCGAGCCGGGGAACCCTGCAGATCTCCGTTCCCGATCGCGCCGCCGCGAGCCTGGTGGGCAACCGCGCCAGCGCTCCGGGCTTTGCCACTCAGGCGTATGACACTCAGGTGCCCGTGGGATCACCCACTCTCACGATCGACACGACCGAATTGGCTCTGGACTCCACTCCTTCGGTGTCAGGAACAACCTCGTTGCCCGCCGGTCTCCCGGTCCGGATCCAGGTCGATGCCGACAATGATGGAGTCGACGACCTGTTCTACGACTCGGTGACTTCGTCGACCGGGCGCTGGGTGCTGGAAGTCGGGACGGATGTGCCGACATCGGGTGTCCTCCCGATCAGCGGACTGAGTCCATCGGCCCGCATCACTGCGATCGCGGCGCGTCCGCCCTACGGGACGACGACGGTCACCGGGTTGAATCGACCCACGGTCCAACCGAGCACCACCTCATCCCGTCGTCCGGTGTTGTCGGGAACCTGGACACGCATCACCGGAGACACCCTCCAAGTGAGCGTGGGTGGCAAGGTCTATTCGGGTCCGGCGCTCGCCACCGAGGGCACCCGATGGTCGCTCACCGTGGACTCGGATCTCGCGGACGGTGTGCATGAAGTCCTCGCCAGTGTGACCCGTTCAGGCGGCGGTGTCGTGCAAGACCCATCGTCCGATGAATTGACCGTGGACACCACGGCCGGAATCACGATCTCAGGCGGAATCAGTGTCGACCAGACGGCAGACACCACTCCCACCATTTCAGGAACCACTTCCGGCATTCCGGCGGGGGCGCTGGTGGATCTGGTCCTGGATCCCGAAGACGGGACCCTGGCGAACCTGCGCTACAGGATCCCGGTGGGGAGCGACGGGCGATGGTCGGCCGACACGGGACTTCTGGTGCCGTTCTCCGGAGTCTTCCCGTCCGGGGGATTCCAGGGATGGATCCAAGTGCGCGCCTCCGTGTCGGATGCGGCAGGCAATGTCGCCACGGATCTCCAGAGACTCCGGGTCGACGGAACCCCTCCGGTCCTGACACTGACCTTCAACCCCATCACCCCCATGACCACGCCGTGGATCACCGGAGTCAGCGATCTGGCGGTGGGAGCGTTCATCCTCGTTTCCGTGGATCCGGACAATGACGGCCATTGGGGCGACGCCATCACCGCCCAGGCCACGGTGGTCGGTGGCGGCTCCTGGGCTGTCCAGATCACTTCACCGATCTCCGGCACCGTGGGCGTCCGGGCCCGTGCCGAGGATGAAGTGGGCAATGTGTCGATCACCCCGGTGAAACCGCTCCGTGTGGAGCCGAGTGCGCCCGCATTGACTCTTCACCCGCTGCCGTCCGGCCCGGGCCAACTCTATGCCGACGGACGGGTGGATGAGACGGAGGACCAGGCGCTGGTGATCTCCGGGAGTGCCACGGCGTGGATGCCGGGCGGTGTGGTTCAAGTGAGCCTGAGCGATGGGGTTCTCACCTTGAACAGTTCGACCACGGTCCAGAATGACGGATCTTGGTCCACGGGCGCCCTCAACCTGCGTGGACTGGCCTATGGCGCCATCCGGGTGAGCGCCTGGGCCATCGCTCCGGATCGCTCGGTCTTCGCCGCGCAGGATTCGTTCATCCATGGGCGATCGAGCTTCGCTTCGCCCACGCTCGACGGGATCACCGATGATACGGGGCTGCACGGCGATTTCATCACCTCCGATGCGACGCTCACCCTCCGCGGAACCGGGGTGGCTGGGACTTCTGTCAATGCGGGCGTTTGGACTCCATCCGGAACGGTGGTGGTTCCAGCCACCGGAGTCGTGGTGGCCGCGGATGGCACGTGGACGCTGGCGCTCGATCCCTTGCCGGACGGGCGGTACACCCTGCGGGCCTCCAGCCCCGGGGGAACCGTCGAGCAGACACTGGTGATCGATTCGACCCTCCCCACGGGCCTGATCCATGTGGATTCCCAGGTCACCGACCTGGCGACACCGGTGATCACGGGCCGAGCGGTCTTGGGCGCGGATGAGCTCTTCTCGGTGGTCATCGATGGTGTGACCTACCGAACGGGAGACGGGGCGTTGAGCCGGGTCGGCGAGGTCTGGTCTCTAAGCGTTCCGGAACGCCATGCCCTTTTGCCGGCCGAGGCGGGCGGCGGGTTCTCCGGTATCTACGACGTGGTCGCCACGGTGGTCGATGCCGCCGGAAATCGGCGCGCCGATTCGACCGTGGGCGAGTTGATCGTCCGGGATGACCAGCTTCCGATCCTGGACCTGGCCCCGGCGGATCCGCTCACCGTCGACAACACGGTGGTCGTGCCTCCCGGCCGACCGGTCAGTCTGGCGGGTGGCACTTCTCCGGCGGTCTTGACCGACAATTCCGGTCGCATCCGGGCCTTGACCTTGGTGGCCGCCGATCTCAGGGATGGAACGGCCGAGTCCATCCTTCTGGGCGAGGCCGTGCTCCCGGCCGATGGCAGCACCGGTGCCCGGAGAGCGATCCAAGTCGGAGCGGTTTCGGTGGACCTTTGGTTTGGCTCGGGACGCTTCTGGATCTTCAAATCCGACGCGCCGACATTCTCGGTCCTGGAAGCACAATCGGTCGTCAGGGCGATCCGATACTCGAATGCGCGCAGCGTCGCCACGCCGGGCCCACGGCGGTTCGCCCTGACAGTGACGGATGTCGCGGGCAACGTTTCCGCGACAGCCACCGCCACGTGCATCCTGCCCGGCCCAGTGGATCGTTTCCAGGTCACCGCTGCCGCTGAACAGGTGGTCGCGGGCGGAACCGTGGTGATCACCGTGCAGGCTGTGGATGCGTCCGGGGTCCGGGTGCCCGGGGCCGGGCGCAGGGTGGCCTGGACCCAAAGCGGCACGCCGGGAGTCCTGGAGGCTGCGGCAGGCACCCTGGATGACGAAGGACGCACCGCCGTGGTTCTCACGGTCCCGACCCTCGCGGGTATATCGACTCGGGTGATCGCGACCGATCCGGACCAGCCAGGCATCACGGGAATCTCGCCCCAGGTGATCACCATGGCGGGAATCGCACATCAACTGGCCTTCAGAACCCAGCCCTCGGACACGGTGGCTGGAGCGCAAATCGAGCCCGCGCCGATGGTGGAGATCCAGGATGTGCATGGAAACCGGGTCGAGGGTTTCACCGGCGAGGTGGCATTGAACTGGGAGGTGGGCACCGCTGGTCTGACCGTGCCGTCGGCCATGGTCCGTGCGGCCTCCGGAGGTCTGGTCACCTTTGACGGAATCCGACCCACCGTCGCCGCTGCCGGTTACACTCTCCGGGCTTCCCATGCCTCTCTCGGTTTCATCGTGTCGCGAGACTTTTCTGTGGTTGCTGCCGGTGCTGATCCAGCGCGATCCATCCTGACTCCGTTGACGGCATCCATTCCCGCAGACGGTGTCGCCACCCAACGCCTCTTGGTCCAGGTTCGAGATGCCTATGGAAATGCCATCACGAGGGAAGTTGCCTCTGTGGCCATCAGTCGGGTTGCTGGGTCGGGGTCTGTCGGGAGCGTCGAGTACCTCGGCAACGGAACCTACGCCGCGACCGTGACCGCACCCTCGGTGTCAGGAAGTGGATCCTTCGTCGCCAGCATCGCAGGTGCGCCGGTCCTGAGCAGCGATGTCAGTCCTACGGTGGTCCAGATCGAATACCGCGACGTCACTGCCCCGGTGATCACCGGTCTGATTGCTCCGTCGGTGGTGGAGAACACTGCGCCTATTGCCAC
>CAYLTF010000091.1:0-4221 GCA_964386625.1 uncultured Akkermansia sp.
GCAACACTCTGGGCGAAGTCCTGAAGATGACGTTGCCGGTTCAGAACGGTGTGTTCTCGGCGGCGCTTCCCTGGAAATCGTCCCTGTTCCCCGGCGCCGCCCGTTGGATCGAGGTCCGCGTTCGGCCCACGCCCCCGGCGGGTTCCTCCGGCACTGAAGCCGACGCCCCGTACGCCACCCTGGAGCGTCAGCGGTTGTACACCGCGCCTTACGCCTTCCGGTCCCAGTCGGCGGGTACCGTGGAGTCGGTCCCTGTCTCGAGCCTCCCCGCCGGCGTTCCCCTGAAGGGAGCCGACGGCAAGCTCGACAGCGCCCTGCTGGGCGCAGACATCGCCCGCATCGCCGACATCGCGACCTTGACGTCCAACTTGAAGGCCGTTCAGGAAAATTCCGCGGCATCCCTGGCAGAGCTGAATCAGCAAATCGGATCCCAAATCAGCGCCTTGAAGGTCGAGGATTCGGCTCAGAAGCAGTCGATCCAGACCCTGGAAGGGGCCAACACCGCCCGGATCACCGACATCGCGACCCTGACGACCAGTCTCCAGACTCTTCAGGCGAAGTGGGCCGCCTCGCAGGAAGCCTTGGAGGCTCGGTTGGCGGCCTTGTCCCAGGAGAACTCGGCTCTCAAGCAGTCGGTGCAAGTCCTTTCCGCCCCGGCCCGATCGGGTTGGATGACCGCCTCGACGGTGCTGAACGATCCTGAGTTGACCTCCGCAGGGTTCTCGTTGGTCTCGTCGACGGCTGCGCCGGCTTGGGTCTCGGCCTCGGCCGCGGGTGCTCCGTCGGCTCGATCCTCCTCGGCCTCGGTTTGGACCGGGCAGGAGTGGATCGTTTGGGGCGGCTCGGGTGCCGGCCAGACGCAGGTCGCCTCCGGGGCCAGATACCGTCCGGATTCGGATTCCTGGAGCGAATTGACTCAGCTGGATGCCCCGGAGGCCCGAAGCGGTCACACCGCCGTGTGGACCGGGTCCGAGATGATCGTCTGGGGTGGTTTCAATGGCCGATCACTCAACAGCGGCGGCCGCTACACCCCGCATCCGCAGACCTGGGCACCGATGTCCACCACGGGTGCGCCGACGGCGCGGACCGGTCATGGGGCGGTTTGGACCGGGCGCTCGATGGTGATTTTCGGGGGTAAGAACCCCAATGGTCTGCTGGCCGACGGCGGCATCTACGACCCGGTTTCGGATTCGTGGACATCGCTCCCCACCGAAGGGGCACCTGCGCCCAGGCATGGGGCCACGGTCCTCTGGACGGGCAAGGCTTTGCTGGTCTGGGGCGGGGAAGTGTTGTACGGCGAATCGGCTGAAAACGACTGGGCCGATGGAGCGCTGTTGTCTTTCGATGCCGATGGAAAGCCTCTTTCTTGGTCTCCGTTGCCGTCTCTCCGTGGCTTCGCGGGCCGATTTGGGCATGCCGGCGTCTGGGATGGGCGGCGGTTGATCGTCTGGGGTGGTCGCACCCGCTTCGGAGCGGCGCTGTCGGATGGTGCCGTCTGGGATTCCGAGACTGCCAAATGGACCGCGATACCCGCGAACGGAGCCCCTGAAGCGCGTTTCGATGCGTCAGCGGCCTGGACCGGTGATGAATTTGTGGTGTTCGGCGGAGCGAACAGCCAGGGCCCCCTCGCTTCCGGAGGCGCCTGGAACGCCGCCTCTGGCACCTGGCGTCCGCTGCCGAACCAGCCGTCCACAAGCGCGCGCAGCCGGGCCGTGTCGGCCTTGGCCGGGGCTCAATGGATGATTTTCGGCGGTCTTTCTGCAGCCGGAGTGCCCATGGCTGACCCGCAGCGCGTTGAGATCCGTGCTCCCTGGCACCTTTACCGCCGCGGGGCCCTGCCCGCCGAATCCCTGCCGATTTCATCCCCATGATTCCCGTCTCCCGCATGTCCGGCCAATTCGGCCGTGTTCTCGCCCTGATCCAGTTGCTCTGGATGCTGCCGGCGGGGGCCCAGTGGATCACCCAGACCAACTCCCTGAAGAGCGGTTGGAATGCGGTGTACCTGCATGTCGACGCCAGTTACGCGAGCATCACTGATGTGATGGCCTCCGCGACCCCCATCGAGGAGGTCTGGCTTTGGACCCCCTCGTCGACCCAGCAGTTCATCGACAGTCCTCAGGTGCCCACGGGCAGCAGTTCCCAGTGGTCCACCTGGACTCGGGCGCTCGGTCCGACCTCGAAGCTCCAGCGCCTCGTTCCGAATGCCGCCTATTACGTCAAGGTGGCCAGCACCTCGGCGACTTATTCCTGGAACATCAAGGGCCGTCCGGTGCCTCCCCAGTACAACTGGACGAGTTCCGGGCTGAACTTCATCGGTTTCCCCACTCCGGCCGACCCCATCTCGTTCGAGAGGCTTTTTCAACCGGTGCCTTCGCTCATGGAGGTGGCCGAGATCTACCGTTCATCGGGGGGTGCCTTTGGCGCGGGTAATCCGGTCCGGGTCTCGGACTACGGTCGCACGGTGTTCACGCGGGGTGAGGCGTTCTGGATGCGCGTCGCCGCCGGGTACAATCGTTACTTCGGTCCGTTCGAGGTGAGCCTCTCCGGGAACCGCACCCTCAACTACGGGACCGACGGAACCCAGTTGAGTTTCCGCATCCGCAACCAGACTCGCGCCACGAATACCATCACTCTCGAGTTGATCCCGTCCGAGGCGCCTCCCACGGGGCAATCGAACATCGTGGCGATACCGCCCTTGGTGCTTCGTGGATCGATCGACCCGACCACTCTGAAGTACTCGGCGCAGCCGTTGTTCACCAATCAGCTGGTCACCTACACCTTGCCGCCGCAGGGGACCCCCGGTTCCGATCTGCAAGTGGTCATCGGCCTCGGCCGAAACCAGCTGGTCGGAAATGCCGGCGACCTGAGCGCAGGCGTTCTTCGTTTGACCGACTCGGCCGGTTTGTTGCGGGTGGACCTGGGTGTCTCGGCGACCAAATCGTCCTCGGCGGGATTGTGGGTGGGAGAGGCTCAGGTAACCCATGTCGTCCAATACCTCAAGATCTTCGAGCGCGACCCCTCCGGGAAGCCGGTGGTCCGGTTGGGCGGTGAGGATGGCGGTTATTCGGCCCTGCTGACCAACGAAGTGGTGGGTGGCGTCTCCCGACCATTCCCCATGCGCCTCATCGTCCACGACAACGGGACCAATGCGGTGATGCTGCAGCGCGTGTTCGTCGGTGTCGACACCATGACCAACCCGGTCGTGACGACCCAGCAGCGCTTCCTGCATCCGGGGCGTCTGGGGGCCGCGCGGCGGATCTCAGCCGCCCACCTCCCGTGGTCCTCCTCGAACGATTCGTGGGCGCTCACCTTGGCGACCAACATTTCTCAGCTCACGCGGCAGTGGCCAGTCACGCTGACCAGCAATGTGTTCGTGGTTCAGGTGAACACGCCTTACGACCGCAACAGCGTCAATCCCTTCATCCACCAATACCACCCGGATCATGACAACCTGAATGCTTCGTTCACTCAGGTGCTGCCCAAGGGACAGGAGTCGTACGGAGTGAACCGGACCCTGATCCTGGGGCCGCAGTCGTCGGGCTCCGATTATGTGAGCCTCACCACCGGATCCATGGACCGCACAGGAATCTATGGGGAGATGGTCACCATCGAGGGTTCAGGTGCCAACACGCGCAGCTTCATCGTGATCGGCACCTACACGCTCAACCGCATCAGTGACATTCCCACCCTGACCCGATGAACCGCACCAATTTCGCCGCCAGTCTCCAACCCTCGACAGCTATGACCTCGATCCCTCTCAGCCGCGCCTCGTTTCCGACCCGCTCATCGAAAGGGTCACGCCTCGCCAAGGCGGCGGCCCTCGCTTTGCTCCTCGGAGCGGCGTCAGACATCGCCCTCGCCCAGAGCGGCTTCCCTCCGAGCCTCATGTCTTATCAGGGTTTCCTGGTGGACGCCAACGGTGCCGCCCTGGCGCCGAGCAATCCGGTCAATTTCTCCGTCGTCTTCCGCATCTACGGCGCTCCCACCGGAGGCTCGTCTCTGTGGACCGAGGCCCAGACGGTGACCATCGACAAAGGCAACTTCTCGGTGGTGCTCGGTGAGGGCGGCAACGAGGGCACCGAACCGCGCCCGGACCTCTCGACCGTGTTCACCTCCAACCGAGCCTCCGACCTCTACCTGGGCATCACGGTCAAGGGGGTCAGCAACTCCGAGATCCTGCCCAGGCTGCGGTTGCTGACTTCGCCCTACTCATTCCTGGCC
>CAYLTF010000091.1:4321-13746 GCA_964386625.1 uncultured Akkermansia sp.
GGCGTTGCCATCAACACCACACCGGCCAGCGGTGCGGCGCTGACCGTGTCCGGGCAGGTGCGCGCCACCAGCGCATCGTTCGACTCGATGAACGTGGGCGCCCTGGCCACCACTTCTGTCTCCGGTTTCGGCACGGTTCCATTGGGCGGCATCATCATGTGGTCCGGATCCATGGATGCGGTGCCGTCCGGGTGGGCGCTCTGCAACGGTCAGTCATCCAATGGTCGGCAGACACCGGATCTCCGGGGTCGGTTTGTGATCGGTGCCGGTCAGGGCAACGGCCTGAGCAACCGGAACGTGAACGCCACAGGCGGAGCTGAAACCCACACGCTCTCGGTCAACCAGATGCCCTCCCACAATCACAACGTCTCTGGAACCACCACGGAGAACGGCTCCCATACCCACACCTACAACGATTATTACTTCTCTGAATGCTGTCCGAGCTGGGGATGGTGGGGTAGTGGTGACAGTGACGGCGACAACCAACCTCGGGGCGTCGATCGGACGACGGCTGCTGCCGGATCCCACACCCACACGTTCAACGTGACCTCGGGCACCACTGGCGGTTCCCAGGCCGTGGATCACATGCCTCCGTTCTACGCGTTGGCATTCATCATGCGCGTTCAATAACCGGGGGGAACCCAGGACCAGCTCCCGGTGCTGCCGCCTATGAACATCTTCCTGCGAATCTCGATTGTCGGCCTGATTTCCGCGTTGTCGTCCAACCTTCTGGGCCAGCTGCCGCGTGGCCCGTTGGAACTCCGCGCTCTCCAGGCCACCCCCAACATCTCCTCTTACCGCGGCGTTCCGCTCTCCAGCACGGCCGGCAACCCGGTGGGTTCCGACGGACGGGCCCCGTCGGTCGGGAGCCAGGTGCCGCCGCTCCCATCCGGTGCGCCCACGGTCCGGCAATTCCAGTCGGCCGTGTTCGCCGGCGGCGGTGTCCGCCCTTGGGCGGCGGGCGGGCAGATGAACCCGAGTCGCAGCCTGGTCGCCAACGCGGTCGCCCTGGACCTTCCGCGTGTGGGTGGCAACACGCCGACCCTCATCCTCCTGCGGGCGCAGGTGGGCAGCCAGTTGATCAGCCGCGGCGTCGACTACCTGTTTGGATCGATCATCCCGGTTCCTGACACGGATGAGAATGGAGTGCTGCTGTCCACGCGAGGTCTCCGCAAGGAGGACTACTGGAGCCCTGAGCCCTACTCCACCAACAGCCACTCCGGCGCGCCTTATTACTGGAGTCCGAACGCACGGGTGGTGTTCGCCACCAAGCCGGGTTCCGTCGACATCGTCTGGAAACGCCTCACCGGCTCCTCCACGGCACCGGCGGCACCGATGGTCGCTGTCCAGGAGGCGGGGCAGTGGTACACGCTCTTCACCCAGAGGGTCCTCGTCTCCGGTTCCTTGGTGAAGCCCTCCCGCACCATCTATTGGACCCAAGGCGATTTCGCCCAAATTGGCAAGCCGGTCTCCGTGCCGGGTAACCGCGTCGCGGACATCCAGGTGGCCTACAATGACCAAGTGCCTCCCAGAGTGGCCAAGGAGTACGAGGGGAGCATGCCCATCTCGACCAACTTGCTTCCCGAGACTCGGACCCTCTGGTTCAACCGGGATACCTCTCAGATCCTTGCCTACAACGTCGAGGGGCGCGTCTTCGTGGAGCTGCTCGGTGATGCCAATCCTGACAAACTCAGCCGCCAGCACCTGGGTTTCGAGATCGTCGACATCCTCCAGCAACCCAGCCCGCAGACCATCCGGGTCGAGCTCGGAGAGCGGATGAGGGCCTATGAGGATTCGACGCGTGACGACTCGATGCTCGTTCCCGAGCCCCTGCCCAACCTGAATGACAAGTTCATCGAGGAGAATTCCCCGAGTGTCAGCCAATCCAAGGAACTCTACGCCATCCGTGAGACCAAGAACCAGAACGACGCACTGGTGTTCTGGATGGAGCCTGGAGCACAGGGCCTGCTGTGGCCGCGGGTCTTCGCTCGATACGTCATGCAGTGGCCCACCGACGTCACCCGCTACAGCCAATATCTGCGGCCGACGGTGGCCACGGCCGAAGAGGCCAAGCAGACGGCGGCCATGATGGATGCGAGCAACGCTCCGCTGCTCGTCTACCAGGACAGGCCGGAGAGTCCCCGAGCCTTCCTCGATCCCGACCTCAAGTTCTACAGTTTCCTGACCGCCGATTTCCCGGCGCATCGATCGCTGCTCCGATACACCAGCGGCACCCAGATGATCTTCGAACGGGTCTTCTCCTGGTTGGATGCCAACCTGGTCGCGACCAATTGGACCGGGTCCGTGGTCACCAACCTCGCCTCCTGGAATCCGACCAACAGAACCTTGTCGTTTCCGGTCGAGATGGACTCGCCTCGCGTCGTCAACCAAGTGGCGGACGTGGGCCGACGCATCGAGGCACCCTCGGGTGAATTGGGATCGAACGGGAGCCGCAATTACCTCGCCGGCTACATCCGATCCGGTCGATCCTACCACCCGGGCGCGTACAAAGACCCCTTCACGGCGGGTTTCGACGAAGCCAACCGCTCGGCCATCATCCCGGTCAATGCCATCCCTGGAGCCAATTCCCTCGAGGTCTGGTGGTTCCGCCGGAGCAGTCTTCTCGCCCAACGCGGCCTGAATCCGGTGGCCTGGCCTTCGGTGCTGGGTCGCTACACGCTCCAGTTCCCGACGAACCCGCGTGAGATCGTGCTGGCAAGCAACGCCGGCACCGGTGGACTCGACAGCCTCGAGGCCAAGGGTTCCATCTACTATCAGAATGATCCCCAGGCCATCGGTTACAACCCGAACGAGGAGCATGCGCTGATGATCGGGGGTCAGGGTTGGGCTCTTCGCGATGACCTCAACATCACCTCGGGCGGCAATTTCTCTTCCCAGCCCTTCGTCCTGATCGACTTCACGGGCTCCGATGGTCGGCCCAGCATGGCCGCCTTCCGGGTGCTTCGGGAGAAGCCTAGCGCGGGCCTGATCTTCGACTATCTGGTCGAGGCTGGTCGGATCGTGCAGGCCCCGATGCCTTTGCCGCTGCTACCGCCGCCCACCGAGGGCGAGGGGGTGGATCTCGTGAACTACAACAGGGAGATCCCGCCGGCTGCGGGCCAGGGCAATCTGCCAGTCGGTTGGAACGAATCCACCCATGGCAACGGACCCTTCCGCCACTACAAGGCGTTCACCATCCGAGACCGCAAGGAGTCCTTCTGGACTTATCGCGGTCTCCATCAGGAGCCGTCCCTTCAGTCGGGCCGTTACAATCCTACGGATCGCACCTTCGGGGTCCTGCCCGAGGCCATCGCCATCTCCGGCAGGCCGTTCAAGTATTACATCCATGCCTCCCGTCGAGCCGAAGGCTTGATCCTCAAGCAGCGTTCCGGAGCCACCTCGCTTCCCGAGTGGTTGAGCTTCAACGCCGACTTCAACGGTTTGTTCATCGGCGGAACGCCTCCGAACACGGCGGCCAATGCGGTCGACCTCCCCATCGAGGTGATCGATGTCGGGTTGGGTCAGACCAACGCCCTCACGTTCCGGATCTCTGTCCGGACCAGCGGTGCCGAGTCGACCCAGGGACCCCTCATCATCCGCAGTCAGTCGGTGGACGGAGCGACCGTGGACTTCTACGGAAGACCCCCGTACCTCGCAGCCCAGGCTTCCGACGCCAACAGCTTCCGGATGCGGTATTATTACAAGACCCTGGAAGGGTTCGCTTGGCCCAATCTTCCCCCGGTTCCCGAGGGATCCATCGTGCCCTATCTCCGGAAGCCCGCAGCCGTGGCTGGAAGCTTTGTCGGGGGTCCCGCGGACAAGGCGACGGAATCGCTCTCGATCACCTATCGTCCGGTCTGGCCTGCGTTGCCGCCGTTGCTCCAGCCGGGTCAGACCTTGACCGGCCCGATCAACGGGTTGCCCGCGATCCGCGGCCAGACGAGCGCCGAAGTGCTCTACCAGCAGTCGATCGCCACGAACATCACCCGGGCCGACCCGAGCGTGGTGCTCATCGATCCGACCCGGATGAAGACCGCATCGCTGGCTTCTGCCGGCCTCAGCAGCCTGCCTTCGGGCATCCTGGTCGAGGCCAACCAAGGCCTGACCTACTTCCCCAAGCTGCCCCCGCACCTCGCGGACCGGGTCTACTATGACCCCAACATCGGCAGTGGTGGTTCGCTGGTGCTCAAGGGTCAGTTCAAGGATGAACCTGTCGGTGAGAAATACCTGCAACTCAACGTCTTGAGGGGCACGGCTGCGCGGCAGGATCTCCAGACGGTGCTCGACCTCTGCCCGTCGAGCCCTGCGGATGAGAAGTCCAAGTGGAACAACCTGGTCAACAGCTTGACCGCCGTCGTCGACACGTTCCAAGAAGACCCCAACGTCCCCGGCAAGTTCGTCCCCGAACCCAGCCTCCAGGTGCGCGTGGGTGTCACCAACATGGTGGAGGTGCGAAGCAGCGAAACCGCTGTCGACTCCTACGCCTTGAGTGCTTCCGGCCCTGGTTACGGCATGGTCTCGGTCATCGTCGGCAACGGCAAGGCGTTCACGCCGACCGGCGAGCCTGTGTCCGTCCACGTCTTCCGGGTCGGTGGCGGGCTCTGGCCCGGTGAGCTGAAGGTCGTGCCGTCGGCCAATCCGCTGAACGAGCTTCTCACCCTCCAGCATACGCCCGATCTGGGCGGCCGTTTCGGCCAGTTCGAGTACGAGTGGCGCATCGGTGCGCCGGTCGATGGGGCACCCCCGCGGATGGACGCCAGCATGTCCCAATGGATGGCGCTCCAGTCGGGACCGGCCCTCCCGCAGTACACGCTGGGCGGGGCGGGTGTCCAGGTGCTGTCGGACAATTACCTGATCATGCGCTACCGGTCGACGAACACCGCCGACCCGGTGATCGGCCAGTGGTCGTCCTGGACCCAGCCTCAGCTGGCCGAGGGTTGGATCAAGCGCGTGTTGGCGGGCATCAATCCGTTCCAGCAGCGCGTCAAGGACCTCTACAACAACGCGGTGAACACCGACGTCAGTGTCATCAGCCAGGCGGGCCGCCGCTGGGAGGGCGCCATCGCGCTCAGCCTGAAGAACATCAACGACGCAGGCCTGGTGGAGATCTACGAGACCGTCCTGCGACGCGGTCGTGAGCTGAGCATCGACGCGGGCATCAATTACGGCCCCGCCAACGATGCGCTGCTGCTCGTCGCCGGATACCTCAACGACCTGTACTCGCTGCTCGGCGACGAGGCGAGGGCCGACGCGTCCAACCCGACCATCGCCACCGGCACCGGGGATGGAACGGAGGGTAGCGTGGCCACGGCGAAGTTCAGTTTCGCCGGTCAGTTGCCGTCGCTCCTCGAGGAGGAACTGGGTCTCTTGCGCGGACGTGATGACTTCATGCAGCCCGGGGTGCAGACGCCTCCCGCCTACAACCGCCTCTATTGGAACTTCACCCGGGGCATCAACTCCGGCGAGGTGATCTACACCGAGAACTACAACATCAAGGACCTGAACACCGACGGCGTGATCGACGCTGCCGACGCCGCCAAGGCCTTCCCTCAGGGCCATGGCGACGCCTACGGCCACTACCTCACGGCCCTCAAGGGCTATTACGGACTGCTGGTCAACAGCAAGTTCGACTGGGTGCCTCGCACCGAGGCCGTGACCATCCTCGGCAAGGCGATCCAAGTGGACTATGTGGACGAGCGCAAGTTCGCCACGGCCGCCGGTTCGGTGAGCCAGACGGGCCTCGATGTGCTCAAGCTGGTCTTCCGCCAGTCCTATCGTTCCGCCGACCCCGTCGGTTGGGAGCGGTTCGGCGAGACCCGCCTGAACACCAACCGCGTGGTCACCACGGAGCGGCATTGGGGCTTGGACCATTGGGCCAGTCGTGTCGGTCAGGGGACCTATCTGAACTGGGTGGTGGGCAATTCGATGCTTCCCGAGGTCGACCCGGATCCCACCCATGAAGGCATCCAGAAGATCGATCGGACCACCGTGCCCGAGTTGGGTCAGTTGCCGCTGATCTACCGCGAGGTGCAGCAGGTGCTCGACAACGCCGAGGCGGGACTCACGCCGCTGGGTCTGCCGCGCGACAGCCTGGTCTTGGACATCAACCCGAACGTGGTGACCGGCACCAATCCGAAGGGCCATTTCGAGCAGTTGTACGAACGCACCGTGGGCACGCTGGAGAACGCCGCGATGGCCTTCGAAGAGGCCCGGACGATGTCCACGGCCATCCGTACGGAAGGGGATTCGCTCGAGGGTGTGAAGGCGAACATCCAGGACAACGAGGGTGCTTTGACTGCCAGTCTGATCGAACTCTACGGCACGCCGTACACCGATGACATCGGGCCCGGCAAGACCTACCCGCAGGATTACGCCGGCCCCGACCTGGTCCATTACCTGTATGTCGACATGCCCGAGTACACCTTCCCGGATGCAACCGGGGAGAACGGTCGCAGTTTCGAGTTCACCCTTCCCGGGGTCCCGAACACCTGGGGAGCGCACACCACGCCGGACTTCTACTCGGCCTGGGAGCGGGAGAATTCGTCACTCAAGGCCTTCGCCGATGCCATTCGATTCCCGTCGTTGACCAACATCACGATCGAGGTCAATTCCGAGGGCTACACCCCGAAACCGGAGGAATGGACCGGTCGTCGTGCATTCCCTGGCCGAATCCAGCAGGGCATCTCCGACGTGGTCGCGGCAGAACGCCGTCTGGCCCAAGCCTGGGGTGACGTGGCGGGCGGCAAGGACGACTTCCAGAAGACGGTCGATCTCTTCCGGGCCAACTGGCAGACCTCCGAGGAGATCTATTCCAAGCAACGCGACCTGCTGGCGGCCAACCAGGCGCTTCAGTCCGTCCAGATGGCCAACGATCTGTTCGAGATCTTCACCGAGACGACCAAGGCGACGGTCGGCAACATCTCACGCCGAGTGGCGAGGGCGTTGCCCCGGTCGCTCATCGCCGGTCTCGCGGCGGGTGGCGATCTGACTTCAGGGGCCCGTGCCGCGATCGAAGCGGCCGGCGGCACCGTCGAGGAGGTCCTGGACAAGATGAAGGTCGCGCGGTTGGTGGTGGTCAAGGCCTTGGAGTTCTCGACAGCCACCGCGGAGCAGTGGTCCGAGATGGACTACATCGTTCCCCGCGAGCGCCGCATGGAACTGAGGCAATCGCTCAACGATCTGGCCATGCAACTGCAGGAGCTCCATGGGTTGCTCTGGACCGTCAACGAGCGTCGTCGCGAACTGGACGATGCCCAGATGAAGCTCCGGGCCATGGTGGCCGAGGGCGAGCGCATCCAGGCGGACCGGCAGGCATTCCGCACACGGGCGGCCGCTGCGATCCAGGGCTATCGTACCCGCGATGTCGCCTTCCGCCTGTTCCGGAACGAGAAGCTCGACCGGTATGACACGCTCCTGGATCTCGCCTCGAGCTACTCGCTGCTGGCCGCCAATGCCTACGACTACGAGACAGGCCTGCTCAACAGCCGAAGCGGAAAATCCTTCGTGGATCGGATCATCCAGGCCCGCGCCCTGGGCGTTGTGCGCAACGGTCAACCCCAATTCACCGGAAGCGCCGTGGGCGACCCGGGTCTCTCCGGTGCGCTGGCCGAGATGAATGCCGACTGGCAGGTGCTCAAGGGCCGCCTCGGGTTCAACAACCCCGACGCCTACGGCACGACGGCTTCGCTGCGCCTGGGCAACTTCCGCATCCTGCCCGGGACCGATGGCGATACGGCTTGGAGGGATGTGCTCAACCGCGCCCGTCGCGACGACCTGCTGCAGGACGTGGATGTCCGTCGTCTCTGCATGCAATTGGACCGCGGGGACGGTCTGGCGGTACCGGGCCTCGTCATCGAGTTCTCGACCACCATTGCCGACGGCCTGAACCTCTTCGGGCAACCGTTGGCGGCGGGAGATCACTCCTTCCACCCGAGCGCCTTCGCCACGAAGATCTTCGGCATGGGCGTGGCCCTTGAGGGCTACAAGGGCATGGACAATCCGTTCCCGAACACGGGGGCGGTCAGCGGTTCCGGGGCCGTGTCACCGGCCGATCCGACCCTGGCGTTCATGGATCAAACCGCGATGTCGGCGACTCCCTACGTGTACCTGATCCCCGTGGGTCTCGATTCCATGCGAAGCCCGCCCCTCGGCGATCAAAGCACGGTGCGCACCTGGTCGGTGCAGGACGTGACCGTCCCGATGCCTTTCAACATCGGAAGCTCGGACTTCTCGACCAAGAGGCTCTGGCAGAGTTCCGAATCCTTGACCGAGCCGCTGTTTGCGATCCGCAAGCATCAGGCCTTCCGCCCGGTGCCGACAGCCTCGGTGTTCACCCCGAACATCTATAGCGGCGGGGGCACCTTGGCCCGTTCGCAGTTCACCAACTCGCGGCTGATCGGTCGCTCGGTTTGGAACAGCAAGTGGAAGCTGGTGATCCCGGGCCAGACGCTGCTGAACAACCCGTCTGAGGGTCTTGACCGCTTCATCCAGAGCGTGAAGGACGTGAAGCTGCACATCGTGTCGTACTCGTACTCGGGCAATTGAACCACTGCTGACCATGCGATTCCTGCGCAATCTAATCGTGGCCGCCCTGTTGGGTGGGACGGGACATCAGGCCCTGGCCTTCCCGCCGCTGCCGCACCACACCGTGTACGGGTTGGTCCGTGACGAGTTCGGCAACCCGCTGATCTCGACGGGCACCGAACTGACGCTCGAGACATTGGCGGGCGCGAGCATCACCACCACGTTGGTCCCCGCGCTTGCGGCCGGGGTGAACTACCGCATCGAGGTTCCTGTCGATGCCGGCCTGACCTCCGATGTCTACCGGCCGACGGCGATGCGGCCGTCCGCACCGTTCCGCATCCGCGTGAAGATCGCCGGACGCACCTACGTGCCCATCGAGATGAAGGCCAACATGGCGCAGCTGGGTCAGCCGGCGCAGTCGTCCCGGGTGGATCTGACCCTGGGAGAAGACACCGACGGCGACGGTCTTCCGGACGCTTGGGAGCGGTCGGTCATCGCCGCGGGCAACCTCGATCTGTCGATCGAGGGCCTCAAGCCGGACGCCCGACTCAATGGCAACCCTCTCTCGGTGTTGGACGCTTACCTGGCCGGCACCTATGCATGGGATCCGAAGGATGGCTTCCGTCTGGACATCGTGGAGTTCTCGGAGGCGAGCCCGGTGCTCGAGTTCGTGGCGCTGCGGGGCCGGAGCTACACCGTGTCCGCGTCGGACGACCTCCAGACATGGAAGCCCATGAGTTTCCGTGTGCAGGGATCCGCAAAGGATTCTCCGCGATCGTTCTACCAGACCACCCAGTTGCAGCGGGTGCGGGTGGTGGTGGCGGGCGAATCCGGGGAGGTGCCGCCAAAGTTCTTCAAGCTGCTGGTGAAGTGAACCGGCAATGAGCGGTGCCACGCCGAGG
>CAYLTF010000092.1:0-13734 GCA_964386625.1 uncultured Akkermansia sp.
ACCGACGCGGCCGCATCGAATCTCCGGTTCTACCGGGTCGTGCCCCGAAAACCTTGAAGCCCTGACTGCCGGATGCATCCATTCCGGATTCCTTTGCGGATCTTCTCGATCATGATGCCCGGTCTTGGCCTCCTCCTTGGAACACCCTGCCCCTGCCCCAAGATGCCCGCCGACAGGCGCGTTCCGACCAAGCCAGCGCGTTGGACGGGTTGGCTCTTCCTGTTGCTGGTGGGGTGGGTTGGCTCCGGCATCGCCGCCTTGGCCCAACAGTGGCTGAGTCCCGACCGACCCGGGGTGGATGGCACGTGGTGGTTGCAGGGCCGCGGTCCGACGAACGCCCTGTATCGGATCGAGCGCAGCAGCAATCTCACCGACTGGGCGGAATGGCGGCGCCTGATCCCGGTGGCGGGGTCCTTCCGCATTCCCGACGCCACTTCCGAAGGGGATCCGCTCCGGTTCTACCGGATCCGGTCGGCCGCCCGGACTGCGGCCGATGATTGGAAGAACCAGATCCAGGCCCCTGACGATGCCTTCTCCACGTCGAGCGATGCGAGTCAGGTGCGCTGGGTCAAGTTCCTGATCCTGACCAACGATCCCACCCGGGTTTACTTCCAGGACGGCAATCAGCGGGTCCTGCACTACGACTTCGCGAAGGCCCGGATCCCGAGGTTCGCCGGGATGACCCGCGCGGCGTTCGACGCCATTTCCCTGCGGATCGGACAGCAGCAGGTCGTGCTGGGCGCGGTGCTTTTTCCTCCGGATCCCAAGGTCCAGGAATGGGGCATCCAATTCGCGGGATTGGATCCCTATCCGGCGGAATGGGTGGCCCGGTATTTTCAGTCGGTGTGTGACGCGATCGACGCCCCGGAGGGCTTCCGCCCCTTCTACATGGCGTCGTTCGAACAAGCCGAGGCGGCCCAGGCCACCGCGACGGCGCTGGCCTCCCGGGGCATCGCCTTGGGCAGCGTTTTCCGCTGGGTCCAGGGCGATCAGGTCTATTCCGCAGGCTGGGCCGTCGGTCGGCTTCGATTCATCCCAGCGGCCGAGATTGCCGAGGCCTATCGGGACGGGCGGTTGCGTCCCTCCGACATCCTGTTGACCGACGGGGTCCCGGCGGAGGTGCCGTTCGTCGCCGGCATCGTTTCTCTGGCTCCGGCGACCCCCAACTCCCACGTCGCACTCTACGCTGCGGCCAATGCCATGCCCTTCGCCTTCGTCTCCGACGCGGGCCGACAGGCGCGGTTTCGTCAACTCGATGGGCACGAGGTCGTCGTCCGGGCCGGCGTCCGCTACGGCTATTCCCAGATCACCGTGGCCGATGTCCAGGGGCAGCTCGATCCACCGACCCGGTTGGCGCTCGACGACCTCAAGGCGCCGCCCCGGGTCGACATCCAACCGAAGGCTCTCCGGGGCTCCTTCCATGCCGACACCTCCACGCTCACGCCTGCCGATCGCAAGCATTTTGGCGGCAAGGCGGTCCAGTACGGCCTCCTGCGCCGCACCATCCCCAACAACAGCGAGCCGGCCCTCGCGTTGTCGTTCGACCTCTGGGAAGCCTTCCTCGACCAGTCCCTCCCCGGCGAGGGCCCTCTTCGGGAGTGGATCGCACGGCGGTTGTCGGGGCTGACCAATTTTCCTCCCGACATCCCGAGGGTGCAGATGCAGTTGGCCGCCATCCGTCAGTGCATCACCACCCAGGCGTCGTTCAGTCCGGCCTTGCGCAGCGCGGTGACCAACGCCCTGAGCGGCTTCGACCCTGCCCGGAAGATCCGCTTCCGCAGTTCCAGCAATGCCGAGGACAGCAAGACCTTCGTGGCCGCGGGCCTCTACGACAGCTTCAGCGGTTGCCTGGCCGACGACCTCGATGCCGACGCCACCGGTCCCTGCGGTTGCGATGCCAACGAGCTCCAGGAACGCGGGGTGTTCCGGGCAATCCAGAAGGTCTACGCCAGTTTCTACAACGACAACGCGTTCCTCGAGCGACTGCGTCACCGGATCGATGAGTCCAAGGTGGCGATGGGTGTCCTCGTCCATTACTCGACTCCCGATGCACAGGAACTGGCCAACGGAGTCGCCCAGGTGTTCCAGCAGGCGGCGCGGTGGGGGCCGCCGACCCTGACCGCCGATCTGGTCACCCAGCTCGGTGCCGTCTCGGTGGCCAATCCCGATGGCGCCGCGGTGCCCGAAAAGGTCCGGGTCACGCCGTTCATGGCCGAGCTTCCCTCCCAACGTTCCAGTCTGGTGCCCCTGGGCACCACGGTGCTGTCGCATCCCTCCGATTACACCGTGCTCTTCGGCCTGTTCCAGAAGGTGTCGACGGCCTACGGAAACCCGGCCGCACTCCTCGATTTCGAATACAAGAAGGTCCGTCCCGGCCGGTTGATGATCAAGCAGGTGCGCGAACTTCCCCAGCCGGTCGCGTCTCCGGTGGATCCGTTCCTGGTCAACGAACCCTCCACCTATTGGGTCTTCAACAGCGAGCAGACCGAGGTGATGGCGGATCACCGGCTCAAGTGTTTCCTGCAGTTGGAAACGTTCAACCTGCGCCTCGGTGGCACCAATCTGGACCGATGCTTCTACTCGTCGGGGCGTTTTGAATATCGGACCGAGGGTTCCCGGATCGAGACCCTGAGCGGCCCGCTTTCCACCTGGCCCGAGGCATCGCATCAGGTCATCCAGAATTGGCCCTCCACCCGGACGTTCCAAGACAGCTGGACGGTTGGTACCGGGGCGTTGCGGCGACGGTACACGCTGATCACCGAGGTCCCGATGGTGGATCCCACCGAGGGATTGGTCGTCACGTCCCGGGACCTCAAGAAGTGGCTCGAGGTCGCTTACGCTATGCCGAACTCGAATCCTGAAGGGCAGGCCACCAGCAAGGACATCGTCCGCCTGGTGCTGGCGCCGGATCCGGCGACGCTGCTCCCCGCCCCCGTCGAGGCATTCCAAGCGGGCAAACTCGGGGTCTCGATCGCGTTCCTGGTGTCCGGCACAGCGACCCAGGGCCCGCCGTTGACCATCGAGCCGAACCCGTACGGGGCGTTCCCGGCCTATTATCCCTCATGGGCCCACACCACCCTCACGGGCCTCCTGCCCGATCCCGTGGTGCTCAAGGCCTACCATGCGACCACCGCGGTTTTGGGGCATCAGCGGCGCTTCCAATGGTTCCTTTTCGAGCCTGCGGCCGACCCCGGATTGCCCGAGCCTCAGCGCCTGGCCCTGAAAACCGCCGATTTGCGCCGCATCCACGTGTATCGAGAGCCTTATGGCAATCTCGTTCGGGTTGCCCTCGAGGGGTTCGATGGCACTTGGCGGGCCCCCTGAGCGCCGGGGCCGAGTTCCCTGCGTGGATGGGCCTTGATCTGCGGACCGGGTCGGTCGAGCGTCCCACCCAATCGATCGCCCGCTCGTCCAGGATCTTCCATGACCACGCCCCTCCGCCTCGGAATCATCGGCACCGGTTTCATCGCCGATGTCATCGCCCACGCCCTCAAGGGAACCCAGGCGATCCGCCTCGGCGCGGTGGCCAGTCGCCGGGTGGAGACGGCCACAGCCTTCGCCGCCCGACACGGATCGGTTCCGGTCTTCGAATCTTGGCATGCCCTTCTCGCATCCGGATCGGTGGACGCGGTCTACGTGGCCACCCCGACTTCGGTGCGGGAACCCATCTGCGTGGCGGCTGCGGCGAAGGGACTCTCGGTCTTGGCCGACAAGCCGTTCCTCGATCGGGCCTCGCTCCAGCGGATCACCGATGCCTGCACGCGCTCCGGAGTCGCCTTCCTCGACGGCACCCACTTCACCCATCATCCGCGGACCCAGGCCGTCCGGGAGGCGTTGCCGCAGGCCACCGGGCCGCTTCAAGGGCTGAGGACCTCCTTCTTTTTTCCCGCTCTCGACCGCAACAACATCCGCCTTCGGCCCGACCAGGAACCGACCGGGGCCATCGGCGACATGGCGTGGTATTCGATGAGGGCCGTCGTGGAGTTCTCGGGCAGTGACGCATCGGTGGCGGAGTGTCGGAGTTGGGCCCAGCGCGATGAGGTCACCGGCGGTTGGATCCGCGGGGCGGGCTTGTTGCGCCTGACCGATGGGTTCACCGCCACCTGGGACGCCGGCTACACGGTCGGGGCCTGCCTGATGGATCTGGACCTCATGGGGACCCGCGGTGTGATCTCCATGGATGACTTCGTGCTCGATTGGGAAGGCGGCTTCGCCAGCCCGGACACGACACGACCGGTGGGCTTCACCCATCGCTTCGGCATGGCCAATCCGGCGACCTGGGTCCGCACTGGGACTCCATCGGAGAAGCGCCAGGCCACGCTCATGCTCGAAGCCTTCGCCCGCCTGACGCAGGATCCCACGGCACCCGAGGCCGCCGCGAGCATCCGCCGCAGCCTCCGGACCCAGGAACTGGTCGACGCCCTGGTGTCTTCGCTGCGCGACTGATCACCCTCGTTCCATGGATCCCCGGATCGCCGCCCTGATCGAACGACACCGCCTCCGCCCCTTGCCGGTCGAAGGCACCCTGTTCGTCGAATCCTACCGCACCCCCGAGGAGCTCGCCCCGGGTCGGCCGTGCGGCACCGCGATGATCGGGCTCTACTGCGAGGATCCCCCGAGTCGATCCCTCTTCCATCGCCTCCGACGCGACGAGGTCTGGCACTTCTACAGCGGGGATCCGTTTCGGCTCGTCCTGCTTCACCCCGATGGCACCTCTGAAGACGTGATCCTCGGGCCGGATCCGTTCCAGGGGCATCGCTGCCAACATGTGGTGCCAGCCGGGGTGTGGCAGGCCGCTCATCTCATTCCCGGAGGACTGTATGCTTTGTACGGGTGCACCTTGGCACCGGGTTTCACGCCAGACCTTTTCGAGGGAGGCACCCGATCCCAACTGGCGGCGGCTTATCCCTCCCGGTTGGCCGACATCGAACGCCTCGCCTGTCCCGACCACGAGACCCGGATGCTCCTGTAACCGAAGGAGCGCCCGGGGCGGTCTGAGCCATCGTGCCCATTGACCCGGATCGCATTTCAGAGACTTTTCCCCAGCGCCGTGACACCCGGGCCCCCTTACCACCGCGTCGACCGATGTCGTTCGCGAGAACTACGGGCCCCGTTCGATTCGGTCCGACAATGAATGTTCCCATGAGATACCGGATCCCGAGGATCGCCGCCCTCGCCTGCTTCCTCCTGGCGGTTTGGGTTCGGGCGGTGGAGTTGCCATCCCGGGTCAGTCCTGCGCAGGCGGTGGTCCGTCCCAAGGTCCTCGCGGTCGGTGCCGGCCTCGGCCTGACTCCCCGGGTGAGCGTGCGCTTGGCGGCGCCCGATCTCTCTGTGGTCCAGGCCGAGGATGCCACCCGGCGTCAGCAGGATGCCAAAGGCCGAGCCCGGGTCGGCATCCGCAGGCTGCTGGCCGAACCGATCCAGGTCGCAGGCGAGAAGACCTCCTGGACCACCCTGCCCGATGGAACCCGGGCTTGGAGTGCTCGACTGGAATCCGAAGAGGCCCTGGGTTTGCGGGTTCGACTGGAGTCGGTCCGGCTCCCGGCCGGGGCCGGATTGTGGGTCTTCAACGCAGAAGACCCATCGGAGGTGCATGGCCCCTTCGAGGCCCAGTCCTTGGGGGACCGGTCGGAGCTCTGGCTGCCCAGCATCTTCGGGTCGGTGGTGGTGGTGGAGTGCCGGGTGGATGCCGGGGCTTCTCTGCCCGCGTTCCGCATCACCGAATTGACCCACCGCTATGTCCCGCTCGGCCAGGATGCCGGGGTGAAAGCCGGGGCATCCGACGCCGGTGCCAAGTCCGCGGCCGGTTGCCATGTCGATGTCAGTTGCGAACCGGCCTGGGCGACGACGTCCCGTGCGGTGGCCGGGATCGGCTCGGTCGGCGTGATCGGAGAGATGTTCTGTACCGGCTGTCTCCTGAACGACCTCAACGAGGCGCCGAAGACCGATTACTTCCTCACGGCGGCGCATTGCATCACCAGTCAAGCCGAAGCCGACTCGACCGAGTTCTATTGGAACTACCAGACGAGCACCTGCAAAGGATCGGCACCCAACCCGGCCACGGTACCGCGGACCGTGGGCGGGGCGAACATTCTCTCCACCAAGAGCCGTGGAACGGGCAATGATCACTGCTTCATGCAATTGCGGGGCACGGTCCCCGGAGGGGTGACCTATGCGGGATGGAATTCCGACCCGCCGGCCTCGGGAGAGGCGCTGACCGGGATCCACCACCCTCAAGGCGACTACAAGCGCATCAGCATCGGGGTGCTCCAGGGTGAGAACGCCAATTTCCGGACCGTGCGCTGGACCCGGGGTGTCACGGAAGTGGGAAGTTCAGGCTCCCCGCTCTTCAACGCCAAGCAACAGGTCATCGGCCAGTTGTACGGGGGTGACTCGGATTGCTCCAACCTGGACCCCTATCAACAGATCGACGAATACGGCCGGTTCAACGTCACCTTCCCGACGGTGCGTCGCTGGTTGCTCAACGAGCCGGTGGCGGTTCCCGACAACGATGCCTTCACCGCAGCCCAGGCGATCAGCGGGGAGCTCGGTTCAGTGTCCGGCAGCACGGTCAACGCTTCACGTGAAGGAGGGGAACCCGATCACGGTCAGGGAGGGGGGCGCAATTCGGTCTGGTATCGCTGGATGGCCCCGTCTACGGGAACCGTGACCTTCGAGACATCGGGCAGCGACTTCGACACGACCCTCGGGATCTACCAGGGCGGCGCGGTCAACGCACTGGTGCGCGTGGCTGGGAATGACGATTTCGAACTTGGCCAGACCGCCAGCCGCGTCGGCTTCATGGCGTTGGCTGGGGCGGTCTACCAGATCGCGGTGGACGGACGCGACGGTGCCCAGGGAACCGTGCGGTTGGGCTGGCACCCGGGTGGAACGACCACCCCGCCCCTGAACGACCTGTTCGCCAATGCCGCCCCCACCGTGGGTTTCGGTGGGGTCTACCATGCCTCCAACCGCGGTTACACCCGGGAACTGCTGGAACCCTCCCATGCCGGGGGGACCGGTCAGCGGTCGGCCTGGTGGCGTTGGACCGCGCCGATCACCGGGCCGACGGTGATCAACACGGTGGACAGCAGTTTCGACACGCTCCTGGCGGTTTACATCGGCGACTCGGTCTCGACGCTGAAACGGATCGCCGAGAACGATGACATCGATCCTGCGGTCGACCATGTCCAGAGCGAGGTGACTTTCAACGCGACCGCGGGGGTGACCTACTCCATCGCTGTCGACGGGTTCAGCGACGGCATCGTCCAGGAGGAGGGGTCCATCCGTTTGGACATCTCCCAGAAGGGGGGACAACCCAGCGGCAACAACCTGTTCGCCAACGCCACGACGATCACCGGTCCGCAGGGGGCGGTCACCGCCAACAACCTGCGCTTCACCCGCGAGACCGGAGAGCCGTCGCATGGCGGAGTCCGCGGCGGCAGGTCGGCCTGGTGGCAGTGGGTCGCGCCTCAGGACGGGACCGTTCGCTTTGAGACCACGGGGTCGGCCTTCGACACCCTCCTGGCCATCTACACCGGCGATGCCGTGAACGCCCTGAAACTGGTGGTGGAAAACGACGACATCATCTCCGGTGACGTATGGCAGAGCCGGGCGGAGTTCGAGGCCAAGAAGGGCACGCTCTATCGCATCGCGGTCGACGGATTCTACGACGCCGGTCCTCCGGTGATCCAGGACGAGGGCAACATCCGCTTGGCCTGGCGACAGGCGGTTGCGGTGCAACCGTTCGCGGTCCGGGCTTCTCAGGGAGCCGACGGCCGTTTCCGGGTGCGCCTCGACTCGCAGTCCGGGGTCCGATACGCACTGGAGCGCACCCGGGACCTCCTCCTTCCCGTGGCCCAGTGGAGCCGGGTCACCACCGGCGATGGTGACGGTTCCGAGCTGGTCCTCGAGGACAGCGATCCGCCGGGACAACAGGCCGGATACTTCCGGGTGGTGACCGTGCCCTGAATCCATCAGACTGTGCCGGTGATCCCGGACGGCGCTCCAACGACCCCGGAGGCCCCGGTGCCTCCGTTCCGTCTGCTGCTGCAGGTCAACGCCTTGGCCCTCGGGCGCAAGGTGCTTTCCCTGCGTGAGAAATCCCGGCTCTGGGTGGCGGTCATCGGCCTCTTCCTCGTGGGTTACGCGGTGATGGCCTATGGATTGTTTTTCCAGGGCCTGCGGTTCCTCTCCCGCTTCCCGGGCCTCGGCGGCCTGCTCGTGGAACGGCTCCTCTTCCTGCTCTTTGCCTGCCTCTTCGGGCTGCTCCTCCTGAGCAATCTGGTGATCAGCTATTCCAACTTCTTCCGGAACCGCGAAGCGGAGTTCCTGCTGCCGCTGCCGATCCCTCCCCAGACCGTCTTCCGCTGGAAATTCGTGGAATCGGTCCTGCTGGCCTCCTGGGCGTTCCTGTTCCTGATCGCACCGTTGCTGCTGGCTTACGGACACGTCTACCGGGTGGCATGGCATTTCTATCCGGCGACCGGGTTCCTCGTGGCCCTCTTCATCGTGCTGCCCGGGGTGGCAGGATCCGGTTTCGCGCTGCTCTTGGCCCGTCACCTGGACCGGCGCCTCTTCCAGGTCCTCCTCGTGTCCGTCATCGCCGTGATGGTCGGCGTCCTGTTCTGGCGCACACGGCCCACGGCCGTGACCGAGGAGATGCTCCTGGAGAACCGGGTGCTGGTGGTGATCGACCGCCTTCTGGACAACACGCGGCTGGTCCAGTTTCCGTTCCTGCCCAGTTACTGGCTGAGCTCTGCGGTCCAGAACTGGGTCGAGGGCGCATTCCGGGGCGCCTGCTTCTACGGGGGTGTCCTGCTCAGCTACACGCTCTTCTTCGGGATGGTCTCGATGACCCGCTTCGGGTCCGCGCTCTACGAAGCGACAAGCTGTGTGCGCAGTCGGGGATCGATCCTGGGGCACTGGACCGGATGGGCGGCACGGTTGCGGCGAGACCCTCGCGCCTCGGCCGCCGGGCGGAGCCTGTTGGAGCGATGGGTGGAATCGGTCCCGGGATTGCCGTCCGACGTCGGAGCCATCCTCGTGAAAGACATCCGGGTCTTCTGGCGCGACACGACCCAATGGGGACAGACCCTCATGCTGTTCGGCCTGCTCACGGTGTATCTCATGAATCTCCGGCACTTCACGCGGCAGTCCGACTCGGCCTTCTGGGTGTCCATCACGAGTTTCCTGAACCTCGGGGCCTGCTCGTTGAATCTGGCGACCATCACCACGCGGTTCGTGTTTCCGCAATTCTCGCTGGAGGGTCGACGGGTCTGGCTGATGGGCTTGGCGCCGCTGGGGCTGGCCCGGGTGGTGTGGTGGAAATTCGTCACCGCATCGGCGCTCACGGGTTGCCTGACGCTCGGGCTCACCTTGCTCAGCTGCGGGATGCTCCACCTCGATGCGGCCCACACGGCGTATTTCTCGGTGGCCATCTGCGGGATGACACTGGTCCTCAACGCCTTGTCCGTGGGCCTCGGGACGCTTTATCCGAACTTCACCGAGACCCATCCTGGCAAGATCGTCAGCGGTTTCGGGGGCACCTTCTGTCTGGTCCTGAGCTTCGTGTACATCCTGGGTTCCGTGCTCATGCTGGCCTTCGGCAGTCCCTGGGGATGGCGAGGCGAGGATCATGAATGGACGCGCGCGGGCCTCACCGGTTTGGCGTTCTTCGTGTTTTCCCTCGCCGCCGGCGGCATTCCCCTGCGCCTGGCCCTTCGGCGCGCCGCCACCATGGAGCTGTGAACACCGGAGTCCGCAGCCCGTGTTCCTCCCAGAATCGATCCCGGGTCCAGATTCCCAGCAAGAAAGGATCGGAGTGAACTCTTGACCCTGGGTCGGGCCGCATGATTTCCTAACGGCTCCAGCGGAGAGGTGGCCGAGTGGCTGAAGGCGCTGGTTTGCTAAACCGGTTTACGGTCAAAAGCCGTAACGGGGGTTCGAATCCCCCCCTCTCCGCCACGTTCCCCCTTCTTCATTCCCGTTTCGTTTTTCGTCCCCATTGCCGTTCCCAGGTATCCCGCGGCTCAGGCCTGGGTTTGGGGACACGGCCCTCCGGAAAAAAGATCCGCCGTCCGCGGCATGGGCCCATGTGCTTCCGGGGCCGGGACCCGAAGGATCACTGCAAACCGCCACCCATGTTGATGCCTCCGGGCCCCAGAGTGTTGTCGGTCGGAAACCAGAACCGCTTCTTCTTCTCAGCCGCGATGCTTTGGGGCTGGTTCATGCGTTCCACATGCCCGTCGGACATCACGTAGTGCCCTCGTTTGTTGTGGCGAATGGTCAGCGTATGGCTGCCGAAGGTGGGACCGGCTTGCCCCGAGTAGTCGTCTTTCGCCATCACCGCCTCCATCAGGAACATGGTCTCGGCCGGAGCGATGAACGTGCTGGTCTCCTCCTCGTGGCACAGCCCGCAGTTCATCGCGTAGCTGTAGTCCCGTTTGCCCTTGCGGCCGGGCGGGCCACCGACCGCCGGCACCGAGATCTTCTTGTTCGAGGCCAGATCGCGCTGGTCGGTCGGACACAGGTACACCTGTCGAGCCTTCACATACGGGTAGAGTTTCCCGGTGGTGAGGTCACCCGCCTTGACGCAGAGCCAATCCCGAAAAGACGGCATGTGTCCCCGGTTGTCCTGGGTGTACAACTGACCGGCCAACCCCATCTGACGGCCGTTTGAAAAACAAACGACTCCGCGCGCCGCCTCTTGGCTGCGGGCCATCGCCGGAAGCAGCAAGCCGGCGAGGATCGCGATGATGGCGATCACGACGAGCAGTTCGATCAAGGTGAAGGCGGCATCACGCCGGCAGGGGGCATGCGACTGGGATCGACTCATCGGTGGGACGGGAATTCTTTCGTTGCTACTCTCCGGAGACCGCTTCCACAAGCAGGATCCGCCCGACGGATCGGGACTCAGAGGCCAAGGAACCACCGCAGCGCTCCCAGTGCGGCGGCAAGCAGGATGACGGCGAGGCTCGGCCACTGCTGCCAGCGGAGCAACACGAACGCCCCCAGCAACATCCCCAGAGCCACCGGATCGCATCGCCCGTCGGGGAGTCCCAAAGCCGAGGCCCCCAGGACCCAGCCGAGATGCAGGATCATGCCGACCACTCCGGCTGAAACCACGCCGATCCAGCGCGCCCAGGACCGCAATCCCCGCAGACGCTCGACCCAAGGCGCGCCGACAAAGATCCACACGAAACTGGGGAAGAAGGTGGTCCACGAGGTCATCCCTGCCCCAAGGATTCCGGAGACGCCGGGGGGCAATGGCCCAGGATGATGCCAGGCGCCCAGGAAACCGACGAATTGCAGGACGAGGACCAAAGGGCCCGGTGTGGTTTCGGCAAGCGCCATGCCTGCCATCATCTCCGGTCCGGAGATCCACTGGAACCGCTCGACCGCCTGTTGCGCCACATACGGAAGCACCGCATAGGCGCCACCGAAGGTCATGACCGACGCTCCGCTGAAGAAGAGGCCTTCGCGCACGACGACATGATCCGTCCCCAGCCAGGCGGCCGCCCAACCGACCGGCAACCACCAGAGCGCCAGGCCGACGCCCAGCATCCACGTCGACCGCCTCCAGTCGGGTGGCTTCATCGCCACGTGATCTCGGGCCGCCTCGGGGGGCTCGGATGATTCCCGTGCCGGTGGATCCGGGAAGATCCCGGGCCAGAGGATTCCGGTTGCGAAGACCATCAGCAGAAGCAACGGAAACGGCAGTCCCAGGCCGATGCCCAACCAGGTTCCCAACGCCACGCACGCGAGGCTCCGTGTCTTGAGCCAACGGGTGGCCATCCGGACGACCGCGACACCGATCAGCGCCACCACCGCCGGCTGCATTCCCCGGAGAGCGGCGTTGACCCAGGGAACCCCTCCCCAGAGCGCGTGCCCCCAACTCAACGCCAAGAGCAACACAGCGGCGGGGAGCACGAACAGGGTTCCGGCGACGATGCCACCCCGGGTTCCGTGCAGCCACCAGCCGAGGTAGGTGGCCAACTGATGGGCCTCGGGTCCTGGCAGCAGGATGCAGAAGTGGAGGGCGTGCTGGAACCGCTGTTCATCGATCCATCGGCGGCGCTCGACCAGTTCCTCGTGCATGAGTGTGATTTGCCCCGCCGGCCCGCCGAAGCTCAGGCAACCGATCTTCCACCAGAGACGGCACGCTTCACCGAAGGTGGGGGCATGGACCGGGGGACCGACGGTGGTTGCCGACGGTGTCATTCGACACGTCCAGGAGCCCGGACCCCGGAGCCCATCCGTTTCAAACGGGCATCGCCCAGGTCCTCGCGCGCCCCTTCGGCCAAGGCGCTCAAGCGCGCCACCACCTCCGGATGTTGCTCGGCCCTGTTGTGCCGCTCCGCAGGATCCCGACGCAGGTGGTAGAGCTCGGTGCCGACGGCCAGTCGTTGATACGGGGCCGGGATCCCGTTGGTCCCGCCGGGTTTTCCGGCCAGGGTCTGGGAGGTGTGCGGGAAGAAGAGTTTCCAATCGCCACTGCGCACCGCCAGGAGGTCACCTTGGTTGTAATAGATGAAGTAGGCGGCATGAGGGTTCGTGGCGCCGCGATCCCCACGGAGGATCGGCCAGACATCGAGCCCGTCGATCTTGCGCTCCGGGAGGGGCGCCCCGGCCAAGCGGGCCACCGTGGGCAGCACATCGATGGTCATCAACGGCGTGTCGTTGGTGCGGCCCCGGGGAATGTGGCCCGGCCACCGCATCACGCAGGGAACCCGGATGCCGCCCTCGAAACTGGTCCCCTTCCCCTCGCGAAACGGTCCCGCACTGCCCCCATGCTCGCCGTAGCTCAGCCAGGGACCGTTGTCGGAGGTGAAGATCACCAAGGTGTTGTCTTCCAACCGGTGGCGCTTGAGGGCCTGGAGCACTTCACCGACGGACCAGTCGATCTCCTCGATCACATCACCATAGAGCCCCTGTCGGGAACGTCCGGCGAACCGTTCGCCAGCGAAAAGCGGGACGTGCGGCATGGAATGGGCGAGGTAGAGAAAGAAAGGGTTCCGGGAGTTCCTCTCGATGAACGACACCGCCCGCTCCGTGTAGCGGCGCGTCAGTTGCGACTGATCCGGCATCTCCTCGATCACCCGGTCCCCTTCGATCAACGGCAGCGGCGGGTAGGTGCCCTTGGCCGCGCTCGGGTGGTTGGGCCACATGTCGTTGGAATAGGGCAACCCGAAGTACTCGTCGAAGCCTTGGCGCGTCGGCAGGAATTCCTTCGGTCGACCGAGGTGCCATTTGCCGAACATCGCCGTGGCATAGCCTCGGGTCTTCAGCACCTCGGCAAGGGTCGTCTCCTCCGGGTTCAGGCCGATCCTCTGTTGGGGACCCAAGGCTCCATGGATGCCCAGTCGGTTGGGGTAGCACCCGGTCAACAGGGCCGCCCTGGAGGCGGAACAGACCGCCTGGGCCACGTAGAACGAGGTGAAACGCGTTCCCTGCCGGGCCAACCGGTCGATGTGGGGTGTCCGGATCTTCGGCGCACCGAAGCACCCGAGGTCGCCCCAACCGAGGTCGTCGCAGAAGATCAGCACCACATTCGGCGGCCGCTGGTCCTTGGCCACTCCTCGGCTCGAACAGATGCCGGCCAGCACCAGAGCCGTCAGCCACACGGGGACCCGAAGGCCCGCCCAACCCGATCGGGAACTCATGGGGGAAGGTTCCCGGATCGGTCCGGCCAAGGAAAGGGGCAACACGGCACCAGAGTCGGTGGGGCCTTGC
>CAYLTF010000093.1:0-13619 GCA_964386625.1 uncultured Akkermansia sp.
CTTTCGAAGCCTGTCCCTTTCGAAGCCTGTCCCTTTCGAAGCCTGTCCCTTTCGAAGCCTGTCCCTTTCGCCTGGGGTTCCTCCTTGCGGTGGCCCCCGTAAACAGCGTTTCGTTGGTCCGCGGTGAACCAAGACCTGTTGCTGCCTTCGCTCGCCCGTGTCGTGCGCGGGCTGTCTTGCCTTTTCTGGGGTCTGCCCCTGGCCCTGTTGGCCTGCACCCGAACGGCTCTCGGGGAACTGTGGTCCCAGTTTGGCCCGGGCCTGCCGGTTGTTTCCTGCGGACTGGTGTGGTTCGGGTTGAAGCAATTGGAGCGGTTCCAGACACAGGAACGGGTCTGGATACGGTCGGTGCAGCGGGCTGAACTCCTGGCCTTGTTGAATCTGGCACTGGCTCCGTTCACCTGGTGGTGGAGCCGCCGTCCGGAGGTTTCATTGTTTGGGGCCAGTCTGCTGGTGTTGCTCTTTTCTGGTCTCGGGTTCCTCCTGGCCCTGAACCATGCGCTGAGACGCTTGGCCGCTCTGCTCCCAGACGAGACACTGCGCTCGGACATGCGGCTCTTCACCGCCGTCAACACGAGCCTCTTGTGCACCCTGTCGCTGTTCGCTGCGGCATGGACGTTGGTCCGAGAGGCGGCCATCGGACCCGACAGTTTCCAGAACCTGCTGGAAGTCCTCGAACAGGCCCGCGTGGTCCTGGTGGTCTCCCTGGGGCTGCCCCCCGTTGCCCTGACCATGACCCTGGTGTGGAAGGCCAAGGAGGCCATCGTCACCGATGTCTACCGCGGCAATCACCCAGCCCGCTTGCCTTGACCCAAGGCCGGACTCCCGAGGGTGCGGAGCCACCAAGCCTGGATCGGTGCCCGGCGGGCATCCGCCCGCTCAGGACTAACGGCCCGCCAGTGTCTTGGGGATGTAGCCGATCGAGGTCTGAATGGCATGGGTACACGAACACCCCGCGCTCGTCTCCGGGGCCAGCAGCATGCCACCGGCGGGGATCATGCTGAGCCAGCAGCCCGAGCGGATGCCCTCGAACTGGGTGCGCTTGTCGGAGGCGAGATCCCACATGCCGTGGAAGTGATGACGGAAGAAGATCGCGTTGCGACCCGCCGACATGACCCCGCATCCGCGCCGCTCCGGCAGGTCCTTGCGGACCAGTTCGCCCGAGTTGAGCTTGAAGGCCCGTTGGTCGGAATAATAGGTGTCCCCGATGACCACCGGATGCTGGAGGTGGCCGCTGTGGTGCCCCTTGTCCTCCTTGTGGGACTCCGACCACAGCAGGCGCCCGCCGATGGCCCCGATGATGTCGTCTCCGTTGTCCTGGTTCCCGCGGGGTGACGGCGCGTTGAACGCGAACGTGTGGAAGTGCTTCGAGGCGTCGGTGCCGGTCACCACCACCGTGTTCTTCCCGTACACCAGATAGGTCATGAACTTGCACGCGCTGAAGTCATGCTGCTTCTGCCAGAGCCTCTTGCCGGTCTTCAAGTCCAACGCCACGAGCCACTGGTCGGTCAGGACATTCGGACTCTGGCGGGCGAAGGGCGCGGCGATCGCCTCCGGGTTGCGGCTCTCAAGGAAGAACAGCATGCCGTCGCCCAGGGTGATCGTGGAGTTGAGCACCGCTCCACCAGGATACTGCCACACGGTCTTGCCCGTGTCCGGATCCACCGCGAAGAGCAGATCGCTGGTCACCCGCGCGATCTGGTCGGCGGCGTACTCCTCGTACCATTCACCATCGTCGCCCAGGTAGGCCGAACCGGGCTTCACGCGACTGCCGATGAGCAGTCCACCCTCGGCGGCCACGTAGCCCCAGTCCCGGACTTCGTCGCCGGCGGCGGGCACCGAGTACCGCCGGGACCGCGCACCGGTCTGCGCGTCGATGCCCAGGCAATGCCGGCCATGGGCCACGAAGAGCCTGTCCCCGGCGGCGGACATGTTGGAACTGTCCCGGGTGACATTGGCCCGCCGGACTTCCGGGCAGGAGAACGACCACAGGATGGCCCCGTTGTAGGCGTCGAGGCCGAAGAGGATCCGGTCGCCCTGGATCATCAGGCGCCCGTTGACACTCAGGGGAGCCGGATTGCGGTTGCCGCGGTCGGGCATCGGCCGCGGCCCGGGATCGCCCCACCAGGCCACCTGCAGATCGCCGCGAACCAAGTCGTCCTGGCTGCACGAGGAGTTGTCGGCGCCGCCGTACTGGTGGGCCCAATCGCCCGCGCCCGGCAGGCGATCCCGGATCCACCGACGCCACTCGGTGCCGACGCCAGCCCCTGCGTCGACCACCCCGCGGGCGACGGCGCTCCAGTCCGCCAGCGGGCTCCCCTTCGCCCAGCGGGCCCACGCCTCGGCCTGTCCCTCCGACACCTCCGCCAGGAACGCACCGCCGACCGGACGCAGCACGCGGTGCAATTCCGCGGCGGGCACCTCCGGAGGACGCCCCGACGCGGCCACGATCAGGTTGAGCGTGAGTCCGCCAAAGGGCAGTTGTTGCGCCGACTCCGGGCGGAGCACGCTTGCTCTCACCCCATAGACGCCGGCCTCATCGAGGCGCTGGCGCAATCGACGGATCCGGTCCTCGTCCGACTCGAGCATCACCACTTCCAGATCGCTTTGTCGGACCAGTGCCACCGCCAGCTCGGCATCCGCCGCTCCCAGCATCAGCGCATACCCCTGCCGCACCCCGGAGGCCTCGATGACTCGCCGGGCCTGCGCGGCAGCCCTGGAATCGGCGGCCGAGGGGGAAACCGCCGGCACGGCGGGCCGATAGTAGAACGAGGTGTCGAAAAGATACCGCCGGCTGGTCACCGGACGATCGGCTCGATCCGGGAAGATCAACCGGTAGTGGTACTCCCGGTCGGGCAGCAATCCGGTCAGTCGCACCGAATGCCTGCGCCCCGGTTCACCCGCCCAGCGCCGGGATTTGCCGTCGGGCATCTCCAGCTCGAGGACCGTCGGTTCCTCGGCGAGCGTCTCCCAGACCACCTCCGCGGTGGTCCGGTCGATCCAATCGATGAACGGTCCGAAGTCGGGCTTGGCGAAGGTGGGCTCGGGAGCCGGCTCCGGGAAGAGTCGTTTCTTGGACTCGTGATGCACCCGCAGTTCCGACGTGGTGAGCGCACGCCGGAACAACCCCACCTCGTGGAGCGCCCCGGTGAGGCGGAAGTGCTCATCGTCGTCCTGATAGGCCCCGACCACCATCGGACCGGACGGCGCGTACAGGATCGGACCGGACTGATCGCGGGAGGTCGCCACCACGGCCCCGTCGACCACGAGGCGCATCTCGGTGCCGTCGTATACGCCAGCCACATGATACCAGCGGTTGGTCTGGAACGCCGTGGGAGCCGTGAGGAACGTGAGTCGTTTGCCGGCCTCGGAGGCCAGGGCGAAGGAGAAGCGGGATTCGACGAAACCGAGCACCCAACCGCGCTCGAAGTCCCCGTTGTCCTGCACCTGCCCGAGGAAGCCACCCCACGGGGTGACGCGGTCCACGCGGACCCAGGCCTCGGCGGTGATTTCGCGCTCGGGCATGAGCACCCGGTCCGGCGACGAGGACACCACGACGCGCTCCTCGCGACCCGGCAACTCCATGCGCGGCGGCCCCGGATCCTTCACCAGGCGGGGCTTGCCCACGAAGGTCAACTCCTTGCCGACCGGCGCGCGCATGCCGGCGTTCTGGGCCCACTCCGGCGCGAACACCCAGCGCGCGATGCGACCGGCGTCGTCGGCCTGGACAGCACCCGACAACCACGAGACGAACACGAAGACACCGAGACCGAAGAGGAGCGGGCGTTTCATGGAACCGAGGAACATGGAGGGACTGGGATTCAAGGCTGAGACTGGTTCGGGGCAAGGGTGCCGCTGGGGACGCGAAGGCACAGGATGGCTCCCTGATCGGTGCTGACGAAGATGGCATCGTCGGCCGCGGCCAACCCGTAGGCGATGCCTGGGACCGGCAGCCTCCAACCAACCTGGCCGGAGGCTGCGGGCAATCCGGCCACCTCACCGGAGCCGCCGAGAATGAGCGTGTCGCCGGCCAGGATCACGCCATGCGGCCAGGGGGAGGGCACCTTCCAAAGCAGGCACTGGTCCATGGCGCGGGTGGTCTCATCGAGCCGTTGCCCCAGTTCGGTCAACTGCCGCTGGAGGTCCTCGCGTTCAGCCTCGGTGCCCGATTTGCCGGCCAGGGATTTGGCCTTCTTGGCCAAGGCGGCCTGACGGCCCGAGATCGATTTGCGCTCCCGTGCCAACCGCAGGTAGCGGCCCCGGTCGAGCGCGCTGATCTCGGTGTCGGAGTGGAGGTAGGAACGGTCGCCCGTCACGATCATGTGATTGCCCTGGAAGCTGGCCAACTGGTCGGAGCTCCCCTCCTCGACGGCCCCCAATTGCCCGGTCTTGCCCGGCCCGAATACCAGCAGGTCGTCCGTCAGCAAGGCGTAGGTGCCACCGGCCCCCTCGACCACGCGCACCCGCTTGCCCGTGGCGATGTCGCAGACGGCCGGGTTGTTGCGGCCCGCCGGCACATACAGGCGACTGCGCGAGGCCAGCAGGTAGCCTTGCGCTGGCAAGTCGTTCTGGACCTGTCTCCAGACTTCGGCGCCCGTGCCGGCGTCCAGGGCGATCAGGTGGACCCCCTCGGCAGGGAACATCCCGGCCGTCGCATAAGCCTTCCCGTCCTGGACCACCACGGAGGTGCGCACCGGCCATGCCGAGATGATGCGGCCATTGCCGGGGATGCGCCGATCGCCCGGCACGGCACGGGTCTTCCAGATCAACCGCCCGCTGTCGGCCTGGAGGCAATAGACGCATCCGTCATCCGAACCGAAGTAGAGCCTGTCCCCATGGACCGTCGGGGCCAACCGCACCGGCCCTTCGGTGAAGAAGGTCCAGACCACGGTCCCCGTCCGCGTGTCGAGGCAACGCACCTGATCGTCGGCAGACGATCCGAAGTAGGCACGCCGACCGGCGACGACGACATGGAATGCCCGGTCGAAGGCCTGTCGCGGCTTCATGTCGAAGACCTTGTTCCACCCGTCCCACTTGGCCTCGCCCTGCCACGCGGGCTGTGGCGGGTGCTTCGAGCGCCAGGTCCACGAGACCACCGGCGAACCCGAGAGGCTCTGCGTGGACACGCCACCGCGGGCGTAATCGCCACGGTAGGTCGGCCAGTCGGCGGCCCAGGCGGAGAGCCCAGCCGAGAGGGTGGCCCCGAGAGCGGTCAAAACGACCGCGGGGCGGAATCGGGAGCGGAATCGATTCATGAGGGGAGCGGGTTCGGGGAAGAATCGGCAGGGGGCACCCTCCACCGACCGGCCTCGAGGCGCAGTCGCTGGGTGGCGTACCGGTCGGCCTCGGAACCATGGGTGACCAGCACCACGGTTCCGCCGGAGCGTCGGTATCGGTCGAGATGTTCCAACACCCGAGCCGCGTTGGCGGGGTCGAGGTTGCCGGTCGGCTCGTCGGCCAGGATCATGGGCGGGCGCTTCACCAGCGCCCTGGCCAGGGCCACTCGCTGGCGCTCGCCGGCGCTCAGGGTGGCCGGCATCGCATCCTGGCGCTCGGCCAGCCCCAGCGCTTCGATCCAAGGGTCCACCGCGTCCGACGGCACCGGACGCCCGGCAGGCAAGCCCGCGAGGATGTTCCGTCGCACATCCAGGTAGGGCACGAGGTGGAACAACTGGAAGACGAAGCCCACCGTCCGGGCGCGAAAGCGGGCCATCCCGGACGCGTCGAGCCGGGGCAGGTCCACCCCGTCGATCCGCAGGCTTCCGGCTTGCGGCCGGAGCAAGGCGCCGAGGAGCAGCAGCAGCGTGCTCTTGCCGGACCCGCTGGCTCCTTGGATCACCACGAACTCGCCGCGTTCCACGCGCAGGGACAGCCCCGCGACACCGGCCACTGCACCGGGGCGGGCGGCGTAATTGCGGGTGAGGTTCGAAGCCTCGATGAGGGGAGAGGTCATGGGATCATCCGTCGGCACGAAGGGTTTCGGCCGGATCCTGGGCCACCGCCATCATCGCGGGCAGGAACGTCGCCACGGCGGCGAACAGGGGTGTCAGCCCCAGGGCGGGCAGCAGCAGCGAGGCGTCCATCTTCAGCGAGGCAGCCGTCACCGGGAACAACGAGGGACCCCAATACAGCCCGACCGCGGTGCCCACGCCCCACCCAAAGAGGCCGCCCAGGAACCCCAGAAGGACAGCCTTTCCGAGGAAGAGCGCCGCGATCCGGGCCGAGCTGGTGCCCAAGGCGCGCCAAAGACCGATCTCGACCCGCCGCTGGCGCACGTTCAGCACCGCCAGCACCAGGATCCAGACGGCCGCCACCAGCAGTGTCGTCGGCACGGCGAAGGCGCTCACCCGCTCCGAGGACTGCCGCTGCTTGGCCCGGGCGTCGGCCAGGGTGCGCATCTGGATCACCCGGGCCTCGGGCAGCACCCGTGACAAGGCCTCGCGGATCTTCGGCAAGGGATCCTGGTCGGCCGTCAGGCAGAGGCAGTCGATGGCCTTGATCTCGCTGATGCGCCCCGGCAACCCCAGGGCCGCCTGGGCATCCGGCAAGGCGGTGTAAAGGCGCACATCCTCCTCGGTACCAGCCTCGACCAGCACCCGTTCCACCCTCAGCGACCGTCCACCGATCTCCAGAACCGCGCCGGGCTTCGCCCCCAACCGCTCGGCCAGGATGCTTCCGACGTGCGCCGTTCCCGGGGCGATCCGGAACCCCATGGGTTGCTTCTTTTCGCCCGGGCCGACCACCGTGTCTCCGAGACCCGTCAGCAGGCACTCGTGTCCCGCGATCCGGGTCCGGCGCTCGAGCACCGGGGTCAGATGATTGAAGGTGATGAAAGTGCCCGCACCGGCCGCCAGTCGGTTGACCGCATCGGCGGGCAGCGTGTTCTCCGAATATCCCTCGAGGAAGAACCGCTCCGGATCGGTCTCCTTCGGCAGGATGCGCAGGTTGAACCCCAGATCGCGGACCACCCGCCGAGTCTCCCGTTCCGCCGCCGCGGTGAGCAGGCTCACAGCCGTCAAGAGAGCCACCGCCCCGGTCAAGGCCAGCAGCACCAGTGCGGAGTTCAGGCGTGAATGCCAACCCTCACTCAGGATGTTCTGGAGGGGGGAGTTCATCGTCGGGAGGCACGAAACCAGAGCGCCAGCCCGGAGGCGAGCAGGACCGCAAACCCGCCACCCAGCAGGAACCAGAGACGTCGCCCGGCGGCGGGCCCCTGCGTTGGCGAGCCTTCTGATGGGGTGGTCTCGGTCGAGGGCGACGGTGACGGCGCCGGAGGGTCCGCCTCCTCGGCAACGGTTTCCTCGGCCGCCTCGACGGACTCCTCGGAATAGCCCAGCGAGGTGCCGGCCGAGGGTGGCTTCCGACGTCCGGCACTCTGCGGCCCCCGCTCGACGATCCGGCTGATCTCGGCCCGCACCATCGGGTTGCCCGGGTCGAAGCCCAAGGCCGACAGGGCGGCCTGTTGCAACTCGCGGTCCCAGCGACCCGGCAAGAGCGGCCCCCGCAGCCACGCCCGGTCCAGGTCGCATTCGCAATCCTGCCCGATGAGCAACAACCGGTCCCGCAGCGCGGTCTGGGTGATGAGCGGCCCCTCCAGGGGAGCCCCCAATCGACGCCCCCGGCCATAGACGATGGCCAACCGGGGCGAGGAGCTCGGGGCCGGATCCATCCCCAGCCCCCAGATCGTGACCTTTTCCGCTTCCTGGTCCTTCAACGGGATCGACACCCATTGGGGAGGCGTGTCCACAGGCTTGGGCAAGGTCGGCAACAAGCGGGTGATGGCGGCGATGGCCGCCACGGCGTCGGTTCGGACCCGCTCGTTGGCGGCCGCATCGGAACCCTCGACCAGCAGCACCACGGCATAGGATCGCAGGCCTTCTCGATACAGGCGCTCTCGCAGAGGCGACATCGCCACCGCCTTCACCACGGATAGGATGCGACCCGCCTCGCCGCTCTGATCCCCACCGCCGGAGCCACCGACGTCCCTGAGATCGAGCACCCGCCCGCCGGCATCCCGGAGCGACAGGCCCGGCTCCTGCGGGATGCCCTCACCGGCCGGCGCGTCGTCCCAGACGAGGTTGGAGTCGCGCAACAAGGATTGGGCGCGAGTGCGGACCCTGTTCGCAGTGTCCCCCGCGATGCCGGCCCCGGGCACCCATCGGAGTTGGTAGGTTTCGAGTCCCAGGTCCACGAAGCCCGTGTCGCGGACCGAATAGCGGCAGGCCCACGCCGACACGGCGACCAGGAAGAGCAGCCACGCGAAACGGCCGGTGATTCGATTCCGAGGATTCATGACGCGTCGCCTCCATGACAGTGACCGCAGTCCAAGCATCCGGAGACTCTCCGGATCTTCAGGCAAGACATCCGATGGGTGCGCAGATCGCAGGTGAGCAATCGACCGGCGAGAGTGGGAGCGAATCCGGTGACCACCTTGATCGCCTCCAGCGCCGCCATGCCCCCGGCCGCGCCGGACACGGCCCCCAGCACCGGAAAGCGTCGTGTCCAAGTCGCGCTGGGTTGCGGATACAGGCACCTCAGGCAACCGCTGTCCCCGGGCACGAAGGTCGTGAGGTGGAACTCGAGGTCGTAGACCGCCGCCTCGACCATCGGTCGGCCCTGACGCATCGCCTCCCGATTGAGCAGGTAGCGCTCCTCGAAGAGGGGGGCGCAGTCCACGACCACATCGGCCAGGCGTACGAGACGCTCGGCGTTGGATTCGCCGATGTTGGCCGCCTCGGCCACGATCTCCACCCGCGGATTCAACGCCTTCAGTCGGGCCACAGCGCTCTCGATGCGCGGCTTGCCGATGTGGTCGTGGGTCATCAGCAACTGCCGGTTGAGGTCGTCCGACCGCAGGGTCCCGCCATGGGCGAGGATCAACCGACCGACACCCGCCGCAGCCAATTCGAAGGCCACCATCCCGCCCAGTCCACCCACGCGCGACACCAGCACCGAGGCTCCCTTGAGCCGGCGCTGGGCCGCCTCGCCGAAGCCGCCGACCGGCAGCTGCCAACCGTAGGCCTCGACCTCATCGGCGGTCAGTTCGGGGAGTCGTCCACCTGCGGGAGCGGTTTCAGGATTCGAGGCGGCCATCGCGCAACTGGAGGATGCGGTCCGCGAGACGCTCGGCCTCGGACCGGTTGTGGGTGATGTGCAAGGTGGTGATGCCGGTGCGGCTGCGGATCTCGGAAAGCACCGCGATGATCTCGCCCCGGGTCTCCTCGTCGAGGGCCGACAGCGGCTCGTCCAGGCAGAGGACCGGAGGATGGAAGGCCAACGCCCGGCCCAGCGCCACCCGCTGCCGTTCCCCGCCGCTGAGGCCCGCGGGAAAACGCTCGAGCAGCGGATTGAGACGGAGCCACTCGGCCAGCTCAAGGACGCGGGATTCCCGGCGCTCCGGGGACCATCCGCGCACTTCCAGGGCGAACCCGAGGTGCTCACGCACGGTCAGGTGATCGAAGAGCGCCCCATCTTGCGGCACCAGGCCGATGCCGCGCTCGCCCGGGGGCAACTGCGTCACCTCGCGTCCGCCGATCCAGACCGAGCCCGCGGACACGCGTCGCAGCCCGCAAAGCCCCTCGAGCAAGGTGGTCTTTCCCGAGCCGGTACGCCCCATCAACGCGGTATGGCTGCCCGCCGGGATCTCCAGCGAGACATCGCTCAGGCGGAAGGCCCCCGCCTGCACGGTGATGTGACGCAGGGAGATCATGCGATGCGGATCGGGGTACCGCCCCGATTTCCATGACCGCCCCAGGCGCGGACCAGCAGCAACGCCGCCACCGCCGAGCCCATCATCAACAACGAGACGGCCACGGCGGCCTCGAGTCGGCCCACGGACAACTCCAGGAACACCGTCGTGGGCAGGACCTCGGTCTTCATCCGCGTGGCTCCGGAGAACACCAGGATCGGCCCGAATTCTCCCAGCGCGCGCGCCCAGGCCAGCGTCGCCGCCGTCAGCAGGCCGGGCCTCGCCGACGGCAAGACCACGCGCCAGAACGCCTGCGAGCGGTTGCAGCCCAGGGTCATCGCCACCTGTTCCTGGCGCGGGTGGATCTGGGCGAAGGTGGTCCGTAGCGTGCGGACCGCGAACGCGCAGGCGACCATGAACTGGGCGAGGATCACCGAGGGCACCGCGTAGGTCACCGGGAACACCCGCTCCAGGGCCCGGAGTGGCGGGGTCTGGAAGAGGATGAGCAGGCTCAGGCCGATCACCAGTGGGGGCAGCACGATGGGGATGTCGAGCAGGGCGTCCAGGAGGGAACGCCCCGGGAACTCGAACCGGGCCATCAGGTAGCCGATCGGCACCGCCACCCACAACGAGAGCAGCGTGGTCAGCGTGCAACTCAACAGACTCAGGCGGATGGCGTACCGGATTTCCGGGGTACCCAAGGCATGCCACAGGTGGCCCGGCGTCGTGTAGAACAGGTCGGCCGCGACCATCGCGACCAGCAGCACCACATAGGTGCCGCCCAGGAGGATGAGCGCGGCCAGGAAACGCCGGTCCGAACCGCGCGAGGCGAGGCCCGACGCCCCCCCTGGATCGGCCGATGGAGACACCTGATGCGACTCGGGATGATCTTTCACGGGAGCGCCTCCTGGACTTGGAACCCCGCCGACGCGAAGCGATCCCGCGCCTCTTTCGATTCCAGCGCACGCAGCAGTCGGCCCATCAATTGAGCATGGTCGGAATCGCGCCCCACCGCATAGGGCTGGACGGCCAGCGTACCGGGACCCGATAGGGTGACCACATCGATCGAGTCGGCGACGGCCGCCGTGTTGGCCGCATAGACCAGCGCCACATCCAGCGCACCCGAGCGGAGTTGATTCACCAGGAGATCACCGGTCGGTGCCTGGACGGCAAGGTTGGCCTTCACCGCATCCCAGAGTCCCTCCGAGCGCAGCAATCGGACGCTCAGGGCACCGAGGGCGCTCTGGTCCTCGTGACACAGCCCGACCTTCAGCGAGGAGCGGGCGAGATCGGCGAGTCGCCCGATGCCCTGGGGATTGCCTTTCCGGACCGCCAGCACCAGCGGCGTCTTCGCCAGGACCACCGCGGGCTGGAACCCGCCCTGCACCGTGTCCATGAACGAGACGTCGCAGGCGAAATAGGCGTCCGGGCGTTGCCCCGACCGGATCTGCGCCGTGAGGATGCCGCAACCGTTGTACACCCGGGTGATATCCACACCCTCGCGCTGCTCGAACTCCCGCAGGGTCGGCTCGGTGGCCAGTCGATTGACAGAACCGCTGTAGAGGAGCACCGACGGCCGTGGCTTCCAGACATCCCCGGCAACCACGTCGAATCCGGCCTCGCGGAACCGCGGCAATCCGCGATCGCGGGCGGCCAGGTATCGGGCGAAGCGCAAGGCCCCGGTGGGTTGGGCGCTCGAGCGGAGGACACAGACCGCGACCTCGGAACGGGCCGTCTCCAGCTCGGGAATCTTCACGAGCTCCAGTTCCGGGTACTGCTGCAAGGTCACGTCCCAGACGATCCCCGCATCGACCGCCCCCAGTTTCACGTCGTTGGCCACGTCGTTCACCGTGGGTTTGAACACGAGCGCCCGGGCCGCCAGCGCCGACCAGTCGCCGCTGCGCGTGAGGGCCGCACGGGCCACCGAGCCGATCGCGACCGAGTCGGGATTGCCCAGGCTCACCCGCACCCCGTCGCGCACCAGGTCGCGGACCGAACGGACCCCCTTCGGATTGCCCCGGGCCACGGCGATCACCGCGCTCATCCGGGCCAGCGGCAGCACTTCCGCGAGGAGCCCGTTGGACTGGCCCAACTGGATGAAACTCGCGTCGCCCGGGATGAAGAGGTCCCCGCGACGGGCCACCTTCAAGTTGTTGAGCAAGGTGCCCGACCCCCCGTACTGGAGCTGGACCGGCACGCTGCATTCCCGCTGGTAGTCGCCGGCGATCGTCTCGACGGCGGATTTCAGCCCCGCCGCACAAAACACCAACAAGGGTTCGGTCGGTGAGCCGCTGGAGCCGGAAGCATCCCGTGCCGGGTGCGTGCCCGACGGTCTCTGGTTCCAAACCAGCAGAGCGATGAGGCCCGCCATCGCCAGCACCGATCCCCACACGAGGGATCGCATCGCATCCACCCTCGATCTCATCGCGAAGCGTCTCTTGGCTCGGGATTGGGGATTCCCACATCCATCATTCACAACCGTCGCCGGAACCGTCGCCGCGATTCAACCCTCCAAACCCCGTGACACAGAGATGTCACGGGGGGCGGAGAGGGTGGACGCCCCGGATGGCCGCTCACCCTCCCGGCTGAATGGGTCCAGGACCCGAGGATCAATCCAGCTTGCGGATGCGGATGTTCCGGAACGCCACCGCACCGTGGTCGCCCTGGAGGAGGATCGGGCCGGGCTGATCGACCTGGTCGTCCAACTGGCCGCCAGTGCCCTTCGGGCTGACGACCCCGTCGTGCACCTTCACCCCGTTGAGGGTCACGGTGATCTTCTGCCCGACGATCTTGGCCTCGACCGTCTGCCACTGACCGGCCTTGCGCGAGGCGAAGAGCGACGGAGCCTGGAGGTTGTAGATCGCGCCGTTGCCGCCGTTGGACGCCTTGCCGGACTTCACGTCGTCGAGGATCTGGATCTCATGCCGCCCGCGCAGGTAGAGCCCGGAGTTCGACTTCGGGGCCACCTGGTACTCGTAGCGGATCACGAAGTCCTTGAACTTCTCCTCGGTCAGCAGGTCGGTGCCGTGCTCGGTGAAATTGCCCTCGCGATCCACCTTGAGCACGTTGCAGAGCATGCCGTTCTGGACGCTCCACGACTTCATGCCGTCGGCGCGGCGGTACTTCCACCCCTTCATCGAGGTGCCGTCGAAGAGCGGCTTGAAGCCCGCCTTCTTCTCGGCCGCGCTCAGCACGGCGGAGGTGTCGGTCACCGCGCCACTGCCCTTGGCCAGGCCCAGGCCCCAGCGGATGCCGCCCAGGATATGCTTCTGGTAGGCCGCGCTGGTCCAGACGTCCTCGCGGTGGCCCAGCGAGGTGTAGAACATCCGGCCGCCGCCCTTGAGGTCCTTGGCCCAGGCCACGGGATAATCGCCGGGCAGGTGGTTCTGCGGGTGCTTGTCGAGTGTCAGCAACCCGTGCACGCGGTCGCGGGGGACCTATTTGAACTCGTAGATCTCGTCGAACATCGTCCAGGTGTCGCCGAGGTGCTGGTTGGCCGGGTGCGACGGATCCTGGTTGGCCATATCCACGCTCACCTGCGCGCCGTGGGTCAGGAACAGCCCACCGAGCATGCCGTAGAAGGCCGGGAACCCGTGGAAGGTATCGCTGCACGAGTGCATGCCGATGAGCGCATGTCCGTTCTCGATCCAGCGGATGAAGCCCTCGCGATCGGGAATCGCCAGATCCCCGGTGGTGTTGGCGAAGATCACCGCATCGACCTTGGCCAGATTGGCCATGGAAAGCTTCTCGCGGACTTCGTTGTCGTCCTTGCCGTCGGCCCCGCCGCGCACGTAATCCACCACGGTGAAGTCGCCGCTGGTCTCGCCCAGGGTGGCGATGACGTTCTCGGCGGTGGCGATAGAGCTGTGGCGGAAGCCCTTGGTGGCGGTGACCACGAGGACCTTCTTCGGCGCGGCCGCCGACAGGGTCA
>CAYLTF010000094.1:0-13617 GCA_964386625.1 uncultured Akkermansia sp.
CCGGTTGTTGGGTTCGGCGACCACCGGGTGGTAGTAGAGGTTGCGGTAGAGGTACTTGCGCAACTCCAGGTTCTCGATCCGGCGCTCCGGGCTGTAATGCACCAGCGCGGTGCGATGGGTGCGCACTTCGTCGGCCGAGCGGACGCCGGCCTCGAGGATGTGCGCCTCGGTGGTGTTGACCACATCGATGACCTGCTGGTCGATGATCTGCCGGATGGTGTAGTAGCGGCGGCTCTCGGCGGGAAGTTCCCCGAAGTGGCGCTTCACGGCCCGGGCGGCCTTGGCCCACACGCGCACTTCCTTCAGCAGCTTCTTCTCGTCGAGCAGGCCGCTGTCGAGCCCGTCGTCGAGGTCATGGCTGTAGTAGGCGACCTCATCGGCCAGGTTGGCGATCTGGGCCTCGAGGGAGGCTTGATGATGGCGACGCTGCCGCTGGCCCTCGACCGACTCGAAGGCCACCCCATGTTTGGCCAGACCTTCGCGCACCTCCCAACTGAGGTTCAGGCCCGGGAACCGCGGGTATTTGCGCTCCAGTTCCTCGACCACCCGCAGGCTCTGACGGTTGTGCTCGAAACCGCCATGGTCCTTCATGAGCCGGTCGAGCATCGATTCACCCTTGTGGCCGATGGGCGAGTGCCCGAGGTCGTGGGCCAGCGCGATGGTCTCGGCGAGGTCCTCGTTGAGGCGCAGGGCCCGGGCGATGTTCCGGCTGATGGCCGCCACCTCCATGGTGTGGGTCAGCCGGGTGCGCAGGTGGTCTCCGGAACCGTTGAGGAAGACCTGCGTCTTGTACTCCAGTCGACGGAAGGCACGGCTGTGGATCACGCGGTCGCGATCGCGCTGGAACTCGGTGCGCCAGGTGGGCGGGTTCTCCGGATGGACTCGCCCGCGACTCTCGGCGCTCCTCTGCGCGTAGGGAGCCAGGAACTGATGCTCCCGGGCCTGAAGCTCTGACAGCGTGACCGGCATGGGGCGAGGGTCTCCGAACCGGGCGGATCAGGCGAGTGCAAGCGGCACCGGAGCGGCCGGAGCGGCGCCGGCAGCGAGGGGCTCCCGAGGTTCGGGAGCGTGTTCCCGGATCGGTTCGTAGAACGTGTTGCGCTGCACCGGTTCCCGGCCCGCCTCGCGGATCGCTCGGATCAGGTCCGCCTCGGCCGTCATTTGCGGCGACTTGGCCCCGGCCATGTGGAAGATGTGCTCCTCGAGGATCGTCCCGTGCAGGTCATCGGCCCCGTGGCTCAGGGCGATCTGGGCCATCTTCAATCCCATGCCCACCCAGTAGGCGGTGATGTGCGGGATGTTGTCGAGATAGAGGCGCGACACCGCGATGGTCCGCAACTGATCGTAACCGCTGGGTGCGTGTCGCACCGGGATGCGGTTGTTGTCGGGCTGAAAGGGCAGGGGAATGAACCCGGTGAATCCCCCGGTGCGATCCTGCTGGCGTCGGAGCTGGTCCAGGTGATCGACCCGGTCTTCCAGCGACTCGACGTGGCCGTAGAGCATGGTGCAGGTGCTGCGGCCGCCCAGTCCGTGCCAGGTGCCGTGGACCTCCAGGTATTCTTCGCCACTCTCCTTGCCGGTGGCGATGCGGCTCCGCACTTCCTTGCGGAAGATCTCCGCGCCGCCGCCGGTCAGCGATTCCAGACCGGCCTCTTTGAGCTCCAGGAGCGTGTCGCGCACGCTCTTCTTGGCCAGCCATGCCAGGTGCAGGATCTCCACCGCGGTGAAGCACTTGAGCTGGAGGCGTGGATCCAGGGACTTCAGCGCCCTCAGGAATCCGGTGTAATAGGAGAAGGGCAGCGACGGATGCAGCCCGCCGACGATGTGGAGTTCAGTGATGCCCAGGGCCAGGGCCTCGCGCGCCTTCGCCACCATCTGCTCCTCGGTGAGCTGGAAGCCGTCATTGTCGCGCTTCTTGCGGCTGAAGGCGCAGAACTGGCAGCTCAGGATGCAGTAGTTGGAGTAATTGATGTAGCGGTTGAGGATGTAGGACGCCTTGCGCCCATTGCGGCGACGGTTGGCGAAGTCCGCCAGCCCGGCCAGCTCATTGAGGTCCCGCGTCTGGAACAACCGCAACCCGTCCTCGGGCGTCAGTCGCTCGCCGGCGATCACCTTGTCCCGAATGTCCTGAAGCCCGGTGGGGCGGTTGAACAGATCCACGGAAACAGGAAACAGCAAACCCGGCGCGACGCAACTCGGGGGTTGGGACGGCGGGCGGATCCGGGATCGTTTCTCGGGAGGCGGACCGGGTGCGGAAGGGGTGCGGAAGGGGGTTTCCACTGGGCCGCAACGCGGGCATTCTAACCCCATGCGTTCGCTGTGTCTGATGGTTCTGGCGGCCCTCGTGGCCGGTTGCCCCAATGGCAAGGCTCCGTCCGGTCTGGTCTCGTCGCTCGTCTTCCACGCGCCCTTCGACGGCTCCCCGGATGCCGTCATCGGTGCCGGTGACCGTCGCTTCCAAACCGGCCCGAAGTGGGAGGCCCCGCGCAAGACCGAGCCGGGACTCCCGACCAACGGAGCGGTGTGGATCGATCCCCGAGCGGGCCGTCATGGAGGCGCGCTACGCTTCGAGCGGAAGATCCCCCAGATGGTGGGATTCCGTTTGCCGGGCAATTTTCCGTGGAAGCCCACCACCTGGTCCACGACGGTGGCCTTCTGGTTGAGGACCACGCCGGAGATCGATATTCCCAAGGAGTATTCCGACGTGATCCAGATCACCTCCAAGGCCTGGGATGACGCCGCGCTCTTCGTGGAGTTCACCCCGGATGACAACCCCAAGCACCTGCGCCTGGGGACCTACGCCGACAAGAAGGTCTGGAACCCGGACGGCAAAGAATGGGCCAAGATGCCCCTGTCGGAGAAGCCGCTGATCGTCGTGACCCGGCCGCCCTTCCGGCGCGAGGAATGGCACCAGTTGGTCTTCACCTGCGAGAACTTCAATTCCGGCAAGCCCGATGGCCGGGTCGCCTTGTACCTGGACGGCGAACCGGTGGGCAGCCTTCCGGAAAGGCCCCAGACCTACAATTGGAACATGGAGGATGCGGTCATGATGCTGGGATTGGGCTTCACCGGTTGGATGGACGACCTGGCTGTTTTCGACCGGGCCTTGAGCGCCGAGGAAGTGCGGGCGCTGCATCGATTGCCGGGCGGCGTCCATGATCTGCACCCGACCCGCTGATGCGGTGGAACCGGGCCTTCCCAAGGCCGGGTCCCCGAGGGGCGGCGAGGGAGTCCGGGGAGAGGTTCTCGGGGACCTTTCCATTTGCCGGGGCTGCTTCTACAGTCCGGGGCGTGCACCGTTTATCTTCGTGGCTTTGCCTGCTGCTGCTCGTCGTCGCCGCCCACGGCCAGGTGGATGTGAAACTCGAGTTCGAGCAGGACAAGTTCCTGCCCGGAGAGTCGAGCGAGGTCATCCTCCGCATCGCCAACTTCACCGGTGGCCCCTTGCGCTTGGGTGATCGGCCCGATTGGTTGCGCTTCAGTGTCGAGAATGTCTCGGGCGTGGGCGTCGCCCGGAAGGCCGAGGTGGAGGAGACCGGGGCTTTCACCTTGAAGACCGGGGCCCGGGCCACGCTCCGCTTCGACCTCACGCCATTGTTCCAGATCGACCAGGTGGGCCGCTACCAGGTCTCGGCGACCGTCTACACCGGGTCCGGTGAAAACCATGTCATCACGGCACCGGTCGAGTTCGAGATCATGAACGGCGTGGTGCTCTGGGAGCGGGAATTCGGTCTCTCGGGGGCCGCCGGTGAGCGCCGTCGCTACGCCATCCTCCAGGCCAACTACCTCAAGAGGGCGAGGATTTTCGCCGTGATCACCAACCCGGAGGCCACGGTCACCCACAAGGTGATCGCCCTGGGGACGGTCGTCTCGTTCAATCCTCCGACCATGGCGATGGATTCGCAGAACCGGTTGCACGTGTTGCATCAATACGGCGCCGACGAATTCCTGCACCACCGGATCCAACCCGATGGCACCATCGCTCTCCGTCATACCTACATGTCCAGGGTCGGGCGTCCCATCCTGGGGGTCGATGGCACGGGCGATGTGGCGGTCGTGAGGGCGACGCGGCGTCCCGCTCCGCAGGACATCAGCCCGCCGGAAGATGCCACATCCGGGACCAACGGCGTCTCCAAGGCCGCCTCCAAGACCAATGCGCTGATGGCTCCGATCCTGCCTCCCACGGGCGCGCCCAAGGCCCGGTGAGTCCGCGATCCGGGCCGTGATCAGGGCATCGGGGCCTGAACGGGGGCCGTCTTCCGGCAACCCTGCGAGACCACGATGCTCTCCATGTCCGTGGTGGCCGGCTTCAAGGCGGACCTGCGACCTGGGGCGACCCCGGCGCGAGTTGGCCACGGTCGACCTTCCAGCGGATCAGGTCGCAGCCGAGACTCTGGGACCAGTTCTCTTCGGTGCAGGTCATGAACACCTGCCCCCCGGCCCGGAATGATTGCTGCAGCAACGGCACGAACGCGGACCGGCGCCGGGCATCCAGTTCGCCCATCACGTCGTCGATGAGCAAGAGCGGCGGAGTGCCGTGCACCGAGGCCAGGTGTTCGGCCTGGGCCAGTTTGAGGGCGATCGCCAGGGTGCGCTTCTGACCCTCGCTGGTGTAGGGGGCTGCGGCACGATCGTTCACCAGCAGGGTCAGGTCGTCGCGGTGGGGACCGACGACGGTGGTCTTCAAAACCCGCTCGCGGGCACGCGATTGGGCCAAGGCCACGGCGAAATCGCCGGTGACCCCAGGATGGTAGTGCAGGGCCAACTCATCGCGGTCGGTGGCGATCCGACGGAAGGCGGCGTGGACCCGCGGGGCCAGGGTCGGCACGAAGTCGCGCCGGGCCGAGATCAGCGCCTCGCCCGCCTGCACCAGTTCCTGGGTGAACCCGTCGAGCTCCACCAGATCGAGGAGCGGTTGCTTGAGCAGCGCGTTGCGGGACCGCAGGGCCTTGGCGTAGCGCATCAGCAGCGGCAGATACCCGGGGACGGTCTGGGCCAGCAGCAGGTCCAGGAAACGCCGGCGTCCTTGGGCGGGGCCCTTCACCAGCGCCAGGTCCTCGGAACAGAACACCACGGCCCGCAGGACCCCGAAGTAATCGGCCAACCTGCGGATGGGGCGCTCATTGAGGGACAGCTTGCGTTCCTTGGCCGACCAGTAGGCCTTGATCTCGCTGACTCCCTGACCCACCACGGTTCCCCCAACGAAGTAGCCCTTGGCCCCCTGCCGGATCATTTGAGCTCCGCCGCAGCCCCGGAACGAACGCAGGGTGGCAATCAGGTAGATGGCTTCGAGGATGTTGGTCTTGCCCTGCGCGTTGTCGCCCAAGAGCACGTGGCAACCCGGCCCGAACTCGGCGTCCAACCGGACGTAATTCCGGAAGTCGCGCAGTTTCAGTCGGGCCAGATGCATCGAACCCCGAGTGTGCGAGCGGCCTGCGGGAGTGTCGAAGAAAAGAGGTGGGGAAGGGGCTCAGCGATGGCGCGAGGGTGGACGCACGCTCTCACGGGCGGCGGCCTGGACGGCGCGGTGGAGAGCCTGGGCACGGACGGGCAGGGGCCAGTCGGAAGGAGCCTCGAGCGTGTACCCCCGGGGGCAGCCGTTCTGGAGCAGCCAGAACGACTCGGGCCAGTCCGGTCGCTGGGCGGGATCGAGGGGCGGGCGGATGAGCCCGGGCGCGGCCGCTTGTCTGCCGTCGATCCAGGGCGAATGGTCGATGGGGCAGACGGCCCGCACCGAGTCGAGGATCGGGCCGGCCAGCGAAGGCAGGTCCTGGGGATTCAACTCGTAGAGGTAGAACCCCTGCGACTCCCAATCTTCGTGCAGGCAAATCGACAGGTCCCACGGCGGCTGCGAGGCCAGCCAGTCCAGGTGCAGTCGGACCTCGGCCGATCGAGGGGCCCGGTAGTCGCGGTTGAGGTCGAGTCCGGCGGCGTTCTCGCGCGTGCCGGACGCGAAGCCGTGCGGATTGAGGCAGGGGCAGATCCCGAGGTTCAGCTCGTCAGGCCAGGCATCGTCACGGACCAGGTCGTGCAGGGCCACGAGGCCGGCGGGTTCGTCCCCGTGGATGCCCGCCGAAAGATAGAAGCGCGGCCCGGGGCGCCCGAGGCGCGACAGGAAGACCAGTTCGTGATCTCCCAGCGTGGCCGTGTGTTCGTTGAACCCGTGACGCCGCGCCAGCGAGCGGATCGCGCCCAGGATGCGCCCGGCCTCGATCCGCTCTCCGGAATAGCCCGAGCGGTTGATCCCCAGGCGCGGGGGATGGGGCGGCGGATCGGGGACGGGCTCTGGGTCGGTGACTCGCGGCACAGTCCTGAGCTTGAAGCCATCGGGACCGGATCGCTAGGTTGCTCGTCACGATTTCCCGGACCCGGCCGCCGTCGGATTCCCTCCCTCGGACCGGATCGTGGACATCCCGCTGTTTCCCGTGCCATCCCGACTTGAACTCGACGGAATCCGCAAGTCCTTCGGCGCCACCCAGGCGCTGCGGGGCGTGAGCTTGTCGCTCGGTCCCGGCGAGGCCCATGCCCTCATCGGAGAGAACGGGGCGGGCAAGAGCACGCTCCTGAAGATCCTCAGCGGGGTGCATCAGGCCGACTCGGGCTCGATGACGCTCGACGGGGCTGGATATCATCCGCTCGACCCCATCGCCGCCCAGCGCGCCGGGGTGGCGATGATCCACCAGGAACTCAATCTCGCCCCGCACCTGACCGTGGCCGAGAACATCACCCTCGGCGAAGAACCGTCCCGCTGGGGATGGGTCGACCGGGCCCGTCAACGGAGCCTGGCCTCGGAGGCCCTGCGCCACTTGGGTGCCGGCGACATCCCGCTGGACGCGATCTCCGGAGAGTTGCCCATCGCCCAGCAGCAGTTGGTCGAGATCGCCCGGGCGCTTCGGTCGAAGCCGCGGGTGCTGATCCTCGACGAGCCGACCTCGAGCCTCACGCGGGCCGACACCGAGCACCTGTTCGTGGTGCTGGACCGCCTCCGGGAAGAGGGCGTCAGCCTGCTGTACGTCTCGCATTTCCTCGAGGAATCCCGCCGTGTCTGCTCGCGCTACACCGTCCTGCGCGACGGGGCCAGCGTCGCCAGCGGGGCCCTTTCGGCGGTGTCCAATCCGGAATTGATCCGGGTCATGGTGGGCCGGGAGGTCGAGGACCTGTATCCGCGGAGTCCGAGATCGATGGGCGAGTGCGTGTTCCAGGTGCAGGCCCTCCAAGGCATTCCAAAACCGCGCGAAGTCACCTTCAGCCTGCGGCGTGGAGAGGTGCTGGGGCTGTTCGGCCTCGTCGGTGCCGGCCGATCCGAGACGCTGCGGGCCGCCTTCGGCCTGGATGCGATCCGGTCGGGCACCGTCCGCCTGGGGGATCGGGACATCTCCGCGCATTCGCCCCGAGAGCGGTGGCAGGGCGGTTTGGGATTCCTGAGCGAGAATCGCAAGGAGGACGGTCTCTTGTTGGCCCGGAGCATCGCCGAGAACCTCTTCATCACCCGGCCGGGAGACCTCGTGCGCTGGGGTTTCTGGCATCCGCCCTCGGAGCACCGCGAGGCCAGGGAATGGATGGAACCCCTCGACATCCGTGCGCACAGCCATGCGCAGTCGGTCCACGAGCTCTCCGGCGGCAACCAGCAGAAGGTCGCCTTCGGTCGCCTGATGTACCACGACTCCCAGGTGCTGCTCCTCGATGAGCCGACCCGGGGTATCGATGTCGGCAGCAAGGTCCATATCTACCGGCAGATCGACGCGGCCGCGTCTCAGGGCAAGGCGGTGGTGATGGCCAGTTCGTACCTGCCCGAATTGCTGGGGGTCTGCGACACCATCGGGGTCTTCCACCGAGGTCGACTGGTCGCTCTCCGGCCGACCAGCCAGTGGACCGAGGCTTCGTTGCTCGCGGCCGCCGTCGAGGGGGGCTGATCGGGCCTTTTGCGGGCCGGGGGCGACGAAGTCGCGGCAGGCCCCACCCGTGCCCGGTCGTCGGAGCCTCCAGACCCGCGGCGCGCCATCGCCGAGCGACCTGCGACCCGACCTTGTCCTGAGACCTCAGTCAGGCCATGGTTTGGGCACTGCAATGAGTCAAACGAATGCCCCGGTCCGCTCGTTCAAGGCCGATGCCCTGGACGTCCATGTCTTCGCCAGCCAACCCGACCTCGCGTCCTATGTGGCGCTCGATGTCCGCAACTACCTGGCGGACACCATCGCCCGCAACGGTTCCGCCGCCGCCATCCTGGCCACCGGCAATTCCCAGATCCAATTCCTGAAGAACCTCGTGGCGCTGGGCGGCATCGACTGGTCCAAGGTGACCTTGTTCCACATGGACGAGTATCTGGGCATCTCCGCCGACCACCCGGCGAGCTTCCGGCATTACATGAAGCACCGGGTCGAGTCGCTGGTGAAGCCCAAGGCGTTCCACTACATCCACGGCGATTGCGACCTGCCGCACGTGGAATGCGCCCGATACACCGCGCTGCTCCAGTCCCAGGCCATCGACCTGTGCTGCCTCGGCGTGGGCGAGAATGGACACCTCGCCTTCAACGATCCCCATGTCGCCCGGCTGGACGACACCGAATGGGTCAAGCTGGTCCGGCTCGACGACGCGTGCAAGATGCAGCAGGTCAAGGAAGGTCATTTCCCCTCGCTCGAGGCGGTGCCGCCCTACGCCATCACCCTGACGTTGCCGGCCCTGATGACCGCCCGCAAGGTGGTCTGCGTGGCCCCCGAGAAGCGCAAGGCGGTGCCCGTGAAGAACATGCTCCAGGGCCCGGTGAATTCGCTCTGCCCGGCCTCGATCCTGCGGCGCAATCCGGCCGCCGTGCTGCTGATCGACACCGATTCCGCCGCGTTGCTCTGATCCACTCCACGACCTCCGAATCCACCATGCGCATCCTGGCCCTCGATCCCGGCACCGTCCGCGTCGGCGTCGCCATCAGCGATGAGTTGCGGATGATGGCCCGACCGCTCGAATTCATTCCGGCCGAGCCGTTCACGGCGCTGGTGGACCGCGTCAAGGAACTGATCCGCGACCAGCAGGTCGAGCTCATCGTCGTGGGCATGCCCCGCAACATGGACGGCACCTACGGCGAGGCGGCGGCCAAGGCGCGCGAGTTCGTCGCGGCTCTCAAGGACGTGATCCTGGTGCCGATCCGCACCTGGGACGAGCGACTGACCACCGTGTCGGCGGCCAAGGCCCTGCGCAGCGGCGGCACCAAGGCCTCCCAACAGCGGGGCAAGATCGACGCGGCAGCCGCGGCCATCCTGCTGCAGGGCTACCTCGACAGCCTGGCCCCGTGATCGACCCTGTGAGCGGAACCCCCGAAGGTTCGCCCCGGGTCGCCGTGAAGCGCACCCGTGAGCGGCCCGATTCGGCCCCGGAGGGATTCCAAAGGGTCCGGCTCACGGTGGCCTACGACGGCACCGCCTACTGCGGATGGCAGGTGCAGCCCGAGGGCACCAGCGTCCAGGGCTGCCTTGAGGCTGCCCTGGGTCGGCTCTTCCGAAGCGCTCCCCGGGTGGTCAGTTCCAGTCGCACCGACACCGGGGTCCATGCCCGGGGGATGTCGGTGCATTTCGATGTGCCTCGGGCGGAGTGGCGGATGACCCCCGACAAGCTCATCCTCGCCGCCAACGCCCACCTGCCGGAAGACATCCGCGTCACGGCGGCCGTCCGGGCCCGGGCCGACTTCCATGCGCGGTTCGATTCGATCGGCAAGCAGTACCGCTACACGGTCTGGAACGATTCGGCCCATGATCCGCTGGGACTGCGGCAGCAATGGCATGTGCCCAAACCCATCGACCTGGAGGCCATGCGGGCCGCGGCGGCCACGCTGGTGGGAAGGCACGACTTCCTGGCCTTCAGCGCCTCTCCCGGCTACGAGCGCCGGCACACCGTCCGCCATGTGACCCGCTGCGACGTCCTCCGGTCAGGGCCCCGCATCACGGTGGTCATCGAGGCCGACGGGTTCCTGTACAAGATGTGCCGCGGCATTGTCGGCACGCTCGTCCAGGTGGGCCATGGTCGTTTCCGGCCCGACGAGATCGTCCCGCTCCTGCGGACCCGGGATCGGCGGCTGGTGGGCATGACCGCGCCGGCCCTGGGGTTGGTGCTTTGGAAGGTGTTCTATCGCAAAGCCGGGATGCCCCGGCGCCCGCACCCGGCCGACGTGGAGTGAACCACGGCCGGAGTCGCGGCCACCGGAATCGGCCTTGCCAGTCGGTCTTTCCGCGACTACCTCGTCACCGCCCATGATCCGACGCCTGTTGCCACGCCTGGCCCTCCAGTTCGGGATGTTCCTGTGTTCCGCCACCCTGGTCTGGAGCCTCTGGTCCATGGCCTTGGCGGCCGAGGGCACCAATGCTCCGGCCTCGAAGGACGGCGACCTCGCCTCCAAGGCGAGCGCCCTGACCCGCAAGGTCATCGACCCGCAGTTCATCCAGAGCCACCAGACCGAGCTGTCGTTCTGGATCAACCGCATTCCGGGCATGGAAGAGCCGTTCCTGGGCATTCCGCGATGGCAGTACCTGGCCTCGTTGCTGTACCTGGTCCTGGCCTTCTTCTTCTCCCGCGCCCTCGATTGGTTCATCCAGAATCGACTGAAGCACTGGGCCTCCAAGACGGAGACCGAGTGGGACGACATCCTGGTGAAGTTGGCCGATGGTCCGGTGAAGGCCATCTCGCTGGTGTTCCTGATCCACATCGGCCTGGAGCTCTACGAGTGGCCCACATGGCTGGAGGTCAACCTGTCCCGGTTGTCGCTCATCGTGGGCGCGATCGCCCTGACGTTCATCGCCCTGAGGGTCATCGACCTGGCCATGGCCGTGTGGCGCAAGCAGCCCAGGCAGGGAGGCGATGTGGCCTTCAACGACCAGTTCGTGATGCTGGTCGGCAAGCTGCTCAAGGCGGTGTTGATCCTGATCACGGCGCTGACCCTGTTGGGCAACCTGGGGGTCGACATCACGGCCATCCTCGGTTCGGTGTCGGTGCTGGGTCTGGCCTTCGGTCTGGCCGCCCAGGATTCGGTGGCCAATCTCTTCGGCGCGGTGGCGGTCTTCGTCGACAAGCCTTTCAAGGTCGGAGACCGGATCAAGGTGGGCTCCGACGTGGACGGTGTGGTGGAGACCATGGGGCTCCGGGCCACGAAGGTCCGCAATGCCGACGGTTTCCTGATCACGCTCCCGAACAAGTCGGTGGGCAACAACACGGTCATCAACGTGACGGCACGGCCGTTCATCCGGACCGTGCTGAACTACGGCCTGACCTACGACACCCCGGCCCATCGCATCGACCGGGCCGCCGAGTTGCTCCGGTCGATCTTCACTGCGCACCCGCTCACCGGGGAGTGCCATGTCACCTTCAATCGGTTCGACGCCTCAGCGCTGAACATCGAGGTGAACCACCAGTGCAAGACCCGCGACTGGCCGACCTACCTCGCCGCGCTTCACGGCCTGAATCTTCAGGTGAAGGAGCGTTTCGACGCTGAGAAGCTGGAGTTCGCCTTCCCCACCCAGACGCTGTTCCTGAAGCAGGAGGTCACCGCTACCAGCGTCGCGCGGCCTTCCTGATCAGGGCTGCGGCTTTGGTGCCGCGGCGGGAGCCGGGCGTTTGCGGTATTTCTCGTACAGCCGTGTATGCCGTGACGACAGATCCACCTCCCGACCCCGGATCCACATCCGCTTCACCCGGGCCTTGAGATCGAGGATGTCTCCGTCGGCCACGAACACCGTGGCCTCTTTGCCGGGCTCGATGGAACCCAGTCGGTCGGCGACTCCCAGCATCTTGGCGGCATTGAGGGTCAAGCCGCGCACCGCATCGTCGTACGGCAGCCCGAACGCCCGGGCCTGGGCGGCCGCGTAGGGGATGTTGCGGATGTTGCTGGCCCCGAACTGGTCGGTGCCCTCGGTGAACGCCGTCAGGACCCCCGCCTTGGCCAGCTTGGAGGCCGCCGTGTAATGCACATCGTACGGGTCGGTGTCTCTCACCGGTTGGGTGAAGACATGCTCGAAGGCGACGGGGATGCGGTGTTCGGCCAGGTAGGCGGCCTCGCGCCAAGCGTCACGGCCGCCGGCGATGACCGCCTTGAACCCGCGGCGCACCGACCACTCGGCCGCCGACCGGATGGCACGGGCTTCGTTCACGTGGATCCAGAGGGGGCGTTCCTTGCGGACGAAGGGCAGCATCGCTTCCCAGGCGGGCACGATGCGGAACCCTGCGCCCGCCGCCTTCTTGGCGTCCGCATACGCGGTGGCTTCGGTGAAGAACGAATCGATCTCGCGCAGCTTCCGATCGCGGTCGCGGATCTGGTCCTCCAGGGATGGGCCCGCGTCCTTGCCCGGGGGCCTCGGAGTCGTGTCGAGGCCGAAACCGGGCCAGCGGACGTGCAGGGCCACGGTCTTCTCGATCGCGAGATCCTCGATGGTCCAACCGTCGAGTTGGATGAGTCCGCTGACCCCGGACACGGCACCCCCGGCCGGAATGACCTGCACGTGGGTGTACCCGTTGGCCCGGGCGACCGGGATCAGCTCACTGTCGGGGTTGATGGCGACCCAGGCGGAGACATCCGGGGTGTACTCGCCGACTTCGGTCGTGTCGCGCGTGGCGCGGAGGGCATCGATCTCGAGGAGTCCCAGGACCGTCGTAGGAGCGATGAGACCGGGGAACACCCGTTGGCCGCCCAGTTCGACGACCGTGTCGGCCTTGTCGGTCAGGCCGGTCCCGACCTTCTCGATGCGGCCGTCCCGGATGAGGACCGAGCCGTTGGTGAGGATCGGGCCCGAAGCGGTGAAGACCCATCCGTCCTTCAGCAGGAGACTGGAGGCATGCGTTGCCAGGACGGTGGCGGCCAATCCGAGGGACAAACTCAGGCGATTCATGCGAGGCGGAAGTCGTGGGCGTGGGGAATCCGGGGAAAGTGGGGATGATGCCTCGTCCGGGAGGCGGGCGCCGTGGAGCCGAGGTAGATGCGGCAGGCGTTGCGGGTGAAGAACTTGGATCGGGCCGTGGCCCCGTGGGCGCTGAAGTAGTCGTCCACGATGCCGACCACCGTCGACAGCGGGGCGAACCGTTCGCTGACCGGCCAGTTGCTGCCGAAGACCATCCGGTCCTCGCCGAAGGCGTCGGCGATCGGGTCGAGGATGAAGCGGTAGGCCTCGACGTCACGGGGCGCGGTGCCGTCGGCGCGTCCGGTGCCCTCGACCAATCCCGAGACCTTCATGATGAGGTTCGGATGCCGGCGGGCGGCGCGGACTGCAGAGACCCACGCCTCGGGCAGCGGTTGGCGTACGGGCACGTTGCAGCAGTGATCCACGATGATGCGCAGTCGCGGAAAAGCCTCGGCGATGCGGACGGCGTCCGGGAATCGTTCGGCCCCGATGAGCAGGTCGACGCTGAGGTCCCGGTCGGCCAAGAGGGCGATATCGCGTTTCCAGGCGGGGTCGTCGAGGGGCAGCCCACCGTCCCAACCACCGGTCCGGATGCCTCGGAACCGTCGATGCGCGGCAAACCGGAGCAATTGGTCCCGGAAGCCCGGGCGTCCCGGCTTCAGGTGACCAACCAGCCCGAGCAGGTACGGGTCCTGCGCCGCCAGGTCGAGGATCCATTGGTTGTCCTCCTCCCACGGGCTGGCCT
>CAYLTF010000095.1:0-13588 GCA_964386625.1 uncultured Akkermansia sp.
CTGAGCCACTTCTTCGGCGGAGGTCCGCTCACCGAGAAGCCGAAAAGCCGTCCCGAAGACCAGGTCCCGGTGACGATGCACGAGGTGGCCGAACGCAGCCTCATCGCGCCGCTCCAGATAGGCTTGCAGCAGCGTTTCGTCAGCGGGTTGCTCGTCTTGCATCATTGCAGTCCCGGTTCAAAGGGCTCTTGCATGGAAACCTGCCGGTGAGTGGGGAAATCCGACAGGAATCTTTGCCGATTCATACGGAGTTCCTCTCGGTGATGGGGGACGCGGGATTGATCCTGCTCGGTTCATGCCTCTGGATCCATCGGAGGGTGCGCCGGAGAGTTGTCCTTGAACCCGGTTCCGGGTCCTACTTGTCTCGTCCTGAAGACCAGCGAGGACGTAGCAACGGACCCGTGATCAGGCACTCCCGTTTCCCTATCCATGACTGAAATCCACATCCGACGGGCCGTTCGGTCCGACTGCTTGGGCATCCTGGACATCTACAATGATGCGGTGCTCAAGACGACGGCGACCTACGACTATGAGCCGCGGCCGCTGGAACACCGGCTGGCCTGGTTCGATGATCACCAGCGCACGGGGCACGCCATCTTCGTGGCGGAGGCGGCCGACGGGAAAATCGTCGGATGGAGCGCGTTGAACCGCTACCACGACCGGATGGGCTTCCGGTTCACGGCCGAGAATTCGGTGTACGTGGCGGAGGGATCCCGGGGGCAGGGGCTCGGGGCTCGCCTGCTGGAGCCGTTGATCCCGGCCGCGGCGGAGATCGGCGTCCGGGCGATCCTGGCGGCGATCGACGCCCAGAACACGGCGAGCCTGAAGCTCCATGCCCGATTCGGTTTCGAGCAGGTCGGTCTGTTCAAGCGGGTGGGGTTCAAGTTCGACCGTTGGCTGGATGTCGCCTACCTGGAACGCTGGGTCTGAATCCGCGGACTCGGGGAGTGGACCCTGCCATCGCGGAGGACCGTCGGCGGCGCGGCCTGAGGATGCCCGGTCTCGTTCACCGATCACTCCCCCCGGCCCGGGCCTTTCGGTCGGGATCGCTTTTTTCGCCCGATCGATTAGTTTTCCACGCGATGGGCAAACCGATCCGGATCTCCTACGCGTTCATGGGTGTGCTGTTGGTGCTGGTGGGTGTGCTCCATCTGGCGACCCCGCTCATCACGGCGCTGTTCGCCTACTTCGCCCTCAACCTGCTCTCGCTCAACCGCAGTCGCTGGGTGGGCCTCACCCTCTTCCTGCTGCTGCTCGGAGGGTTGGGGATCGGGTTCTACAGCTTCCTCAAGCACGCCTATGTGGTCGTGCCGCAGATTGCCGAAAAGACCATCCCGGCGGTGGTGGAGTTCGCCCAGAATATCGGCTTCGAATTGCCGTTCACCGACCTGGCAAGCCTCAAGGTGACGGCGCTCGACATGGTGAAGGCGAAATTGGCCAACCTCGGGCAATACGCACGCATCCTGGCCGTCGAGGCGGTTTCGCTGCTGATCGGATTGGTCGTCGCCATCAGCCTGTTTCTCAGTCTGAAGCTCGATTTCGGGGCCGAACCCGATGCCGGGGACGACAATCTCTACACCGCTGTCGGTCGTGAGATCGCCGAGCGCTTCCGGGGGCTCTACGACAGCTTCTCCAAGGTGATGGGTGCCCAGATGCTCATCTCGGCGATCAACACCTTCTTCACCGCCGGATTCCTCATCTGGAACGGCTATCCGTTCGTCACGGTGGTCATCGGGTTGACCTTCCTCTTCGGCATGCTGCCCATCCTGGGGAACCTGCTCAGCAACACGCTGATCGTGGGGATCGGCCTCACGATCAGCCCGAACATGGCGCTGGCGGCGCTGGTGTTCCTGGTGGTGCTCCACAAGGGCGAGTACTTCCTCAACTCCAAGATCATCGGCGACCGCATCCGCAACCCCATGTGGTTGACCCTGCTGGGCCTGGTGATCGGGGAGAAGCTCATGGGCATCCCGGGCATGATCCTGGCACCGGTCATCCTCCACTTCGTGAAGGTCGAGGTGTCGCGGAACAAGCTCACGCCGCAGAATCCCCCGGCATTCTGAGGCGCGGCTTTGGGACGCGGCCTCGGGCGAAGCGGCGACTCCGTTCAGGCGCAGGTTCTCAAGGTGCCGTCCGCCTCGAGTCTCACGACCCGTGGATTGCGGTCTTCCTCGAAGCAGATGGGGACATCGCCGGCGAGCTCCGGTTGGGCGAGCAAACGCCGGCCATTCCGAGCATTGCGCGCCGCCTCGGGCAGTCGGTCGCGATGCCGTTGGTACAGGTCCCAGGCGATCTGGGCCGAATCGTCTAAAGCCCAGGTTCGGGCTCCACTGGATTCCTTCGCCAGCCGGTCCACCAAGGCCCCGGCTCCGAGCGCATCCTCGAAGGAGGCGTTCTCCAGGGTCCCGGCGCAGACCAGCCAGAGCCGCTCGGCACCGGAGGCCACCAGGTGCCGCGCGAGGGCCGTGAGGTTGCCGAAGGAGGCGATGTGCACGGCCTCGGCTCCGCGGCATGCCTCGAGGGCCCGGGTGCCGTTGGTGGTTGTCATGATGATCTGACGGTCTTCCACGCGGGGCCGGATGAACTCGCGCGGGGAGTTCCCCAGGTCGAAGTCCACGCCCCCGGTCTGATGGGCTCGGATCCTCAACCCGTCGCGTTCCCCCGCGAGCAACGCCTCGGGATGGCGTGCCTTCAGGGCCAGCGCCCCGGCGATCTCCCGGGCCGGCAGGATGGCCACGGCCCCGTTTCCGAGCGCCTCGAGCATGGTCGATGTGGCGCGCAGCACGTCGAAGACGACGCAGGTCGTCCCGCGCAGGTCCGCAGGATCCGCCGACTCGTACTCGGCCGGCGAGAACAAGACCCGCAGGGTCGGTGCCGGATGGGCGGGGGTGTTCACGGTTTGCCGAAGCAGTGGATGGCCTTGGCGGTCCGGACGAAGAGGTTCCCGTGGCCCAAGGCGACGCTTCCCTTGCATGGGGCCTCGCCCGAGAAGGCGTGGCTGGAGAGCACTTCAAAGTCTTTGCCGGCGCTCAAGACGAAGACGGTGCCGCCCTCATCGTGGCAGTAGAGCTTGCCATCAGCGCCGGACAGGGAGCCCCAGATCGGGCCGTTGCCAGGGATCTTGCCCGACCAGATCTTCTGGCCATCGACCGGATTCAGCTTGGTGACCACCCGTTTCTGCCCGTCGAGGACGAAGAGGTTTCCATCCAGCAGGCAGGGAGTGCTCCAGTCGGTCGGTGCCTCCCGGAAATCCCAGGCGCGGTGGGTGGTCGTGACGTCGCCCTTGCCCCCGGCCTTGAAGGCCACCACCGGTTGCCCCTTCGGCCCGGAGGCGATGACGTGTCCGCCGGCGATCACCGGGGAGGTCACGATGCGATACCAGTCATCGCGCTTCTCATACAGGCGGGCGCGCCAGATCTCCGAGCCGTCCTTGAGGCGATGGCCGCTGACATGGTCTCCACCGACGATGATCAATTCGGTGCCGTTCGGTCCCTGGAAGGGGATCGGGGTGGCGTAGGATTCGCTGCTTTCCTTGGTGGAGTCGGTCGTCCGGATCGCTTTCCAGAGGTCCTTGCCCGTCTTCGGATCGACGCACAGGACGAACGAGTCCCGCTCCGGCCTGCCGTCGAAGCGGGGATAGTCCGGGGGCACTTCCTTGCGTTGGAGGATCGACAGGTAGAGCCGTCCCTCATGCAGCAGGGGGCTTGCTCCGTAGATCCACATCAAGCCGAGGCTCCCGAAATCCTTGCCCAGGTTGCGGGCCCAGAGTTGCTTGCCGTCGAGGTCGAAGGCGGCGAAGTCGCCGGTGCCGAAGAGCGCATACACCCGCTTGCCATCGGTGACGGGGGAGGGGGCGCAGGTGTTGTTGCGCCCCACGTCCTTGTCGCCCACGCCGACGGTGCGATTCCAGAGCACCTTGCCCGTGGTCCGGTCGAGGCAGAACAACACCAGGTTCCTCTGTTCATCGGGCGAGGTCAGGAAGACCCGGTTTCCGGTGACCACGGGGGTGGAACCCGCCTTGCCCGGCAGCGGGGTGCTCCAGCGGAGGGTTTCAGGCCCGACCTTGGTCGGCAGGCCCTCCATGCGGATCGAGCCGTTCTGGTTCGGGCCGCGCCATTGCGGCCAGTCGGTCGCACTGGCGGCCGAAAGCGACAGGGTCAGCGCGGAGGAGAGGGCGAGCAGGGAGGTGAGGTTCATGAGGGGCGGGGAATGCTGGTTCTCAGAGATGACGGATGTGGGACTTGTATTTCTTCAAAAGACGATCGTTGTGGTCGTCTCCCTGGGTGTTGCTGCTGATGTAGATCTCGGGCTCCACCCCGCGCTGCACCAGCCGTTCGATGGCGTGGACGACCATCAGGTTGATGATGAGGATGCCCGTGATGGTCGAGGGCGGCCCGACGCGGTGTGGGAAGCCGTCGATCCCCATCGCGGCATCGCCGTCGACTCCGCAATTGTCGATCACCAGGTCGGCCACGTCGGCGAGGCGCTTGCCCGAGGGGTGGCGGGAGGGCCACCGTCGGGTCTGGTCCAGATTGGTGATGGCGACGGTCTTCAGGCCGCGGGCCTTGCCCTCGAGGACCATCTCGATCGGCACTGCATTGCGTCCGCCATTGGAGGCCACCACGAGCAGATCCCCGGCCTTGACCGGGTACTTGTCCAGGATCTCCTTGGCCCGCCCCTGTTCCCGCTCGAGGTAGGTCGCCTCGATCGCGTTGAGGTGCATCATCAGTGTCTCCTCAAGGATGGGCACCGCTCGGGCCAGGTGTCCCGCCCGGTAGAAGATCTCCTCGGCGACCATGTGGGAGTGCCCGGTGCCGAACGCGTAAAGAAAACCCTCGGCCGCCAACGAGTCGGCCAACCAATCGCCGGCGGTGGTGATGGCGGCTCTTTGGGTTTGGGCAACGCGGTCGAACTGGTCGCGGGCGACGGAGACGAATTGGTCGTAGGCGGACATGTGCCGTTGTTGAACGCCTTTGTCGCGGGCGGGGCAATCCCAAATTCCGGAGAGTTGGAATCCACCGGCGGGATGGAAGGCGGAAACGGCCATTCCAGCCGTCGATCGTGACCGCTTGGACACGGACGGGCGCGATCAGGTCGGGCGGTTCCATCCATGCCGAGTTTGACCCCCGTGGAAGTGCACCCATAGTGTTTCCAACGATGTTGGTCGCACTTGAGACGCAGTCCGGGATGTCCGAGGCCTTGGCCATGGCCGATTGGGAGCCCGTGATCGCACCGGCCCGCGAATTCCTGGGTCGGGTTTCGTCCATGATGGAGGCCCAGGTGGACGAGTTCGACTCGGAGATCGCCGAATACGCCCGTTACGCGCTCGAGAACCAGGGCAAGCAGCTGCGTCCCACGCTGGTCGCCCTGGCCGGGGGGGCCGTCGGTCCGCTCACCGACGACTCGGTGTCGGTGGCGGTGATCATCGAGATGATCCACTTGGCCACGTTGGTCCATGACGACATCATGGATGAGGCCAGCATGCGCCGTCGCAAGGCGACCCTGGCCGCCAAGTGGGGAAACCAGGTCGCGGTCCTGCTGGGGGACTGCCTCTTCGCCCATGCCCTCAAGCTGGCGGCCGAACTGCCCAGCGCCGAGGTGTCGCGCTTGGTGGCCTCCTCCAGCGGCCGAGTCTGCGCCGGTGAGATCCTCCAGAGCCATCGTCGTCGTCGTTGGGCCGTGGATCGCGCCGATTACTTCAAGGTGATCGAGATGAAGACGGCCGAATTGTTCGCGCTGTCCTGCGACCTCGGGGCCAGGCTTTCCGGGGGCACCCCTCGCGAGATCGCCGCCCTCCGCCAGTACGGGCTGTCCCTCGGCACGGCCTACCAGATCTACGACGATTGCCTGGATCTCTACGGGGCCGAGTCCGCGGCGGGGAAATCCCTCGGAACCGATCTGGCCAGTGGCAAGGTGACCCTTCCATTGATCATGGGGCTCGACCACTCCTCCGCGGACGATCGTGCCCGCCTCATCGGTTGGCTGGAGGACTGGAAGCCGGAATTCTTCCCCCAGGTGAGAAACCTCCTCGACCGGCACCAGGCCTTGGATCGCTCCCGCGCGGTGATCGGGAAAATTTTGAACGATTCCGACATGGCGTTGTCCATCCTCAAGACCGGACCGCAAGTCGACGCATTGCATGCGCTGAATCGTTTCCTGGCGCGACAAACCGACTTGCTCGCCGGCTCTTGAGCCGTGAGCGTCGCAGCATTGATGGATCCACTCGCCGAGTCGGCCGTGACGGCCCGACCCGCCCCGAACGCCGAAGAGGCTTCCGAGGTGGCTCATCGTGTCCGTCGGGCCCAGGCCGGCGATCTGGTGGCCTACGATCAGTTGGTCACCCAGTTTCAGGAACGCATCTACGGGCTGTGCTACCACATGACGTCGAATCATGAGGATGCCCATGACCTGGCCCAAGACACGTTCGTGAAGGCCTGGCAGGCACTGAAGAATTTCAAGGGAGATTCGAGTTTCTACACCTGGATCTACCGCATCGCCGTCAACAGTTGCCTGAATCACCTCAAGCTCCGGCGCAACCGCACTCCGCATCTCAGCCTCAACGACCTGGATGTCCAGCCTGAGAATGATCCGGATCTGGTGGCACTGGTCTCCGACAAGACCCCGCGACGCGAAGCCAATCTGGCGGAACTCCAGCGCCGGTTGAACGAAGCGATCCTCAAGCTGTCTGAAGACCACCGCACCGTGGTGACCTTGCATGACATCCAGGGATTGCCCCACGAGCAGATCGCGAAGATTCTCGGAGTGAATCCCGGGACGGTGCGATCGAGGTTGTTCTATGCCCACCAACAGCTCCAAGGGTGGCTGTCGGATTGGATGAAGTGACCCGTCTTACCCCAGTGCAACGCAGGCCATGACCGAAGAAGAATCCTCCAAGAGATTGCAGCAACTGCTCCGCCTGAAGCGTCATGAGTCGCCTCCGCCGGGGTATTTCAGGGAGTTCTCGAGCGGCGTGATCGATCGCATCCGTGTGGCCGAGTCCGAGAAATCCGTTTCCGGATGGCGCCGTTGGTTTTTTGGGTCGCACCGATCGTTCACCCAGCCCTCCTCCGGACCCGCATCCGACGAGCGCACCTGGCCGATGTGGGGCTGGGCCGCCGCAGGATTCGCCGCGCTTCTGACCCTTTCCGGCGGACTCTATTGGGCCTCCGGGAGTCTGGACGCCGAGGGGGGTGGTCTTGAAACGGCGGGGATGCAGGCCGTGCGTCCCGGAGTCGGGATGGCTGGGGTGACGTTCGCCTCGGGATCCCATCTTGCCGGGGCCTCGGAGGGGGAGGGGGCCTTGTTGCGCATGTCCGAGGGGGGGCGATCCACGGCGTTTCGAGTTGCGGTTTCCCCGGTGGATGGCGGATTCCGGTGGCCCGTTTCCGTCTCGATGGCCGGGACCTCCTCAGAGATCTCGTCCACCAATCCCTTTCCCCCCGGACTGTTCCGGTTGCCTGGTGCTTCCGGCGGAGGTTCCGAAGCCTACCGCGTCCGATTCGGCGACACCCCTCGTTAAGGTTCGACGCCGCGCCGCTCCCCACCGGAGGCGTCGATTCCAGCGCCCTTCGCGCAGCCTGCAGCCGGTCTGTGGCATTTCCATCGCCGTCAGCGGGAGCCCATGGGGCCATGCCGTGCCCCCTGCTCCTGCGAGCCCATGAATGTCAAAGGGCCGCCTGTTTTCACAGGCGGCCCTTTTCATGGACCAGTTGGCCGCTTCAGCAGAACGGCAATGCCCTCGAAGCGACCGTTCAACTGGTGCGGACAAAGAACACGGTGAACTTCTGGTCTCCGCTGCCGAAGGTCCAAGTCAGTCGGCCTGTTTCGTTGACCGAGGCGTCCAAGGAGAGTTTCGAGCCCTGCACTTCAGCTCCGAGCAGGTACCGACCGTCGGCCCGTACCCAGGTGCCGTCGAACGACTTCAGATTCTGGATGAAATCGATCCCCGGGGGCAGCTTCACCGGCTTGGCCGCTTTGGGTTGGGGAGCGGTTGCGGCCGGCGCTCCGGTGGGTTGCGGGCGCAGTCCGTAGCGAGCCAGGTAGGCGTTCTGGGGGGACCCGGTGTTGGCCGCGGCGGCTTCTCCGCCCTCGGTGGGAGCGGTCGAGGGTGCCGGGGCGGCCGGGGCGGCGATCTTGACCGAGAATCGGCCGTCGGTGTACGCGACCAGGGTGGCTCCGGACAGCACCGAGCCCACGGCGGCGCGGATGTTGCGCATCTCCACCGGGCTGAGGTTCAGGCGCTGCCGCTTGAGTTGGGTGAACACCGTGCCGGGATCCATCCGCCAGCGGCCCAGTATTTTCTCGTCTTCATACCGGGGAGAGATGCCGGTTTCGAGGTACTTCCGGAAATCCTTCAGGTCCACCTTCGAGAAGGTCTCCCGCAGAGTCGGGCTGTTGAGCACCGCCTGGGCCTTCGGATGATTCAGCACGGCGGTGAGGGACGGTTGACCTTGGATCAATTTGAGGAACTCGGCGTCGGACCCGATCTCGGCGAACTCCTGCTGGGAACCCAATGCCAGGAACGGAGGATAGTTCTCGGCACGCCCTTGGACCAACGGGTTGGCGTGCAGAATGCCGAGGATGTCGGACACCTCGTAGTACTTGGCGGGCGAGTTGTCCATCGCGGCGAAGGTTCGGGCCCAACCCGTCGATTCCATTTCGCTGCGCAATTGGGCGATGTAGCGCACCGGGGTGGCCTCGCCATTGTCACCGGTGACCTGGGTGATCAGGTAGCCCTGACGGTAGATGAAGTTGCCGACGCTGAAGAAGACGCAGATGCCCGAGATCAGGCCCACAAACAGTCCGATGGCCTGGTTCATCCGCTCGAAAGCCGCCCGGGTGGGTTCGTCGGACCGGTACTTGAAATACAGTTCGACGGGGCGGTGCGCCGCGACTCCGGCGACCAGGAAGACGATCGTCAAGAGGGCGAAGACGATCACGCCGGGCAGCAGGGTCAGGTCGATGTAGTCTTTCACGCCCATCGTCGCCAAGCCCGCGGCCACCGGTCCGCTGGCGACCCCCGCGAGAGCCAGGCCCAGCGCGGCCCCAATGAAGCCGATGCCCCAACGAATGGCCCCGGACTGGTGACCCAACAGGCCAAACCCGCCGACCAAGACGACCGCGACGACCCAGATAAGCATGTCCGCAGGCTAGAAAGTCCCGTGCCAAGGCGCACGCGGAAAATCCAGGGTGGCCCGGGCTCCGGACCGACGCTGTCGATCGCCCCGGATCCGCGTCGGGATCCCGTCAGGCTTGCGGATCCGGTCGGGGGTTTCCATGGTAACGCAGCATGAGTCTGTTGCCCTTCGGTGATTTGCCGCCTTTCCGCGCCCGACGTTTCGTGCCCGCCACTGTCGATCTGGGAGACTGGGAATCCGTGGCTCCGTTCTTCGACCGCCTCCAGGAGCGGGCCAGCGGATGCGCCACGGTGGCCGAACTGGAGCGATGGTTGGTGGATGCGGGTGAACTGTCGGCCGCGCTCGATGAGGAGCGGGCCCGACGATACATCGCCAAGACCTGTCATACCGACAATGCCGAGGCCGAGAAAGCCTACCTGCACTTCGTGGAGGTGATCGATCCGGCCCTCAAGCCCCGCCAGTTCACCCTGGCCGAGCTGTTCCTCAAGCATCCGTTGCGAGCGCGGTTGCCCAAGGCCCGGTACGAGGTCTTCGACCGGGCGACGGCCCTGCAGGTGGAACTCTACCGCCCGGAGAACATCCCCCTGGAGACCGAAGAGGCCAAGGTCGGCAACGAGTACAACAAGCTCAGCGGCAGCCTGACCGTGGAGTTCCGCGGCGAGGAGAAGACCCTTGTGGCCATGGGGCGTTTCCAGGAGGAGCCCGACCGCGCCCTCCGCGAGGAGGCCTGGAGGTCGGTGGCCGGACGCCGGGTGCAGGAGGCCGATCGGTTCGATGCCTTCCTGGATGAGCTGGTCCGCATCCGGCACCAGATCGCCCGCAACGCGGGATTTCCCGATTACGTCGCCTATGCCTACCGCATGCGGGGCCGGTTCGACTACGGACCGGACGATTGCCGCCGTTTCCACGACGCCATCGAAACGGAGGTGATGCCGATCTTCCGCCGGTTGCAGGCGCAGCGCCGACAGAAGCTCGGGGTGGATCGGTTGCGTCCCTGGGACACACAGGTCGACCCCTTGAACCGACCGCCGCTGCGACCGTTCTCCACCTCGGTCGAGATGGAGACGGGGGTCCAGACGGTGTTCGACCGCATGCATCCCGGCCTGGCGGCGGGTTTCCGGACCATGCGGCAAAAGCGCTTGCTCGATCTGGACAACCGCAAGGGCAAGGCGCCGGGCGGCTACCAATACACGCTGAGCGAGGCGCGCCTGCCGTTCATCTTCATGAACTCCGTGGGCCTGCAGCGTGACCTGGAGACCATCCTGCACGAGGCGGGGCATGCCTTCCATGCCCTGGCCTGCCGGGAAGAGGACCTTCCTTTGTACCGCGAGGCGCCGATCGAATTCTGCGAGGTGGCCTCCATGGCGATGGAACTGCTCGGGGCCGAGCACCTCGACGTGTTTTATTCGCCGGAAGAGGCGGTCCGGGCCCGGACGGTGCACCTCGAGGGGGTCATCGGGGTCTTTCCCTGGATCGCCACCATCGATGCTTTTCAGCATTGGCTGTACGCCCATCCCGAGCACACCCGCGACGAACGCCGGGCCGCCTGGTTGGCGCTGATGGACCGCTTTGGCGGAGACATCGACTGGTCGGGTTGCGAGGCGGCCCGCGCCCACCTTTGGCACAAGCAGCTCCACGTCTTCCTCTACCCCTTCTACTACGTGGAATATGGCATCGCCCAGCTCGGGGCCTTGCAGGTCTGGGTCAATGCCCAACTCGATCCCGCCAAGGCTCTGGCTGACTACCAGGCCGGCCTCGCCCTCGGCGGCAGTCGCCCGTTGCCCGAGTTGTTCGCCAAGGCGGGATGCCGGTTCGATTTCGGTCGCGACACCGTCCGCCCGCTTGTGGCCCGGGTGTCGGAGGCCCTGGATCGCCTCGCCTCGGGACGTTAGGCATCCGCGCAGCGTCGGGAGAATCCGATGGCCATCGGCTTGATCGCTCGGTGTCCACACCGTCGGACACCCGCGTTTGGGGGGCGGGTGCCGGTTCAGAGCGCCTCGGCCAGCGCCTGCCCCAATGCGGCATCCGGCAGACGGATCGGGTTGCCCTTCATGCTGCTGGAGGCCTGGGCCGCCTGGATCAGAGCGGGGAACTCCGAGGCGTCGATTCCGAATCGTGACAGTCGCGGCACCGGCCAGCCGGCCACCGATTCGGTGATCCACCGGTGGCCCTCATCGATCGAGGCGTCGCCGGAGCCCGTCAGCCAGCAGGCGGCTTGCCGGTAGCGTTCAAGGGCGGGATGACCGGGGGCGTTCCGTCGCAGGGTCTCGACATTGGCCCGCCACACCGGACCCAGGAGCGCCGCGCACACGGCCCCGTGCGGGGCCTGGAACCGCCCCCCGATCGGGCCCGCCAGCCCATGGACCGCCCCGAGCCCGGAATGGGCAAGGGCCAACCCGCTCAGGAAAGCCCCGAAGGCCAGATCGCTGCGGGCCTGCGGATCGCGACCGTCGGCGAGGGCTCGGGTGAGAGAACGGGCCATTCGTGGCAGGCCCTCGCGGCAGCAGGCATCGGTCAGTCCGTTGGACTTGCTGCCCACCCAGGGTTCGAGGAGTTGCGTGAGCGCATCGAGGCCCGTGCAGGCGGTGAGGTCGGGCGGCAGGTCGAGGGCGAGTTCCGGGTCGATCAGGGCCACCTTCGGCACCATTCGTGGACTGCGAAGGCTCACCTTGAGCGAGTGCCCGGGCGAGGTCAGGACGGCGTTCCGAGTGGCCTCGGCTCCTGTTCCCGCCGTGGTCGGCACCGCCAGGAAGGGCAGGGGTGCATTCGGGAGCGGGAGCGCCTGACCGATGATCTCGAGGAACCGGAACGGGTCGCCCGGGTGGGTGGCCAGCGCCGAGATGGCCTTGCCGGCATCGATCACCGCACCGCCGCCGCACGACACGATGCAGGCCGCTCCGGTGTCGATGGCCCGTTGGGCCCCGGTTTGGGCCTCGGCGATGGTGGGCTCGCCCTTCACCGCGAACTCCGTCCATCCGAGGCCCGCCCGCTGGAAAGACGCCCGCACGGGATCGGCCCGCCGGGGATCACGACCGGTGACCAGCAGCACCGTGGAGCCCGCCCGTCCCGTTGCGGGGATCGGATCCAACAGCGACGCGGCCAGAGCACCCGCCTGCGAGACGACGCCGGGGCCGAAGACGATCCGCTCGGGCGTGGCGAATTCGAACGGCGACAGGCAGGAAGACACAGAGCCGGTCGGTGCGGGCATCAGTCCGGAAGGTGGATCGAGTGGTAGCGCAGGCTTTGCCGCGGTTCGGCCATCATCGGGGCGACGGTGTCGCGCCAGGTGGCATAATGCGCGGTGGCCTTGTGGTCTGCCGGGGCCGACTCGGTGCGGTAGGCCTCGACGAGCACGAACCGGCACGGGTCGTCCTGCTGTTGCACCACATCGAAGCGGGCCACGCCGGGTTCCTGGAGCGAGGCCTCGGCATTGGCCCGGGTGGCGGCGATGAACTCGGGGATCGAATCGGGTTTCACCCGGACGAAGACATGGACGACGAGCATGGGGATGGAGGGGTGGCGGCGGTCAGAGAGTGAGGCGTCGGCTGCGGGCGCGGACCGTCCAGCAGGTCGTGGCCCGGCCGCCCTCGGCCAGCCAGACTTCCTGATGCAGGGCGACCGTCGGGCAGACATGCCAGGGCAGGGAGTGGAGCGCATCCCCCACATGGAAACCGTCCGCGGCCGGAGACTCGACCACGAGGTGCTCCTCGCTGTGGCTGACCGCCGTGGCGTCGGGGAGGTCGAGGAAGACAGTCCGCGGCTGCGGCATCTCGGAGGCGACGGCCTTGTGCCCCAGGTCGAGGCACAATTGGCCCGGGGCCGGACGGCTCAGGACCCGCGACAGCAGCACGGCCGCCGGTTGGAAGGGCAGGTCTGCCAGTTTGTGGGCGTATCCCGCATCCCAGAGCACCGTCGTGCCGGGGCTGAGCGAGACACCGGGACGGGCCGCGTGCAGGGCGAAGGTCGGTGATCCGCCGGCGATCACCTCCAGTGGCCTGCCCAACTCGGCCTCGAGCCGGCTCCGCAGGGAGGCCACGGGGGCGAAGCCCAGGTCGCACAGGCGGGTCCGCTCGGCCAGGTCGGGGATCCCCAGGTGCCCATCGTAGGCGTGGAGGCCCTCGAGCCACAGGACGGGCTCCGAGGCCCGGAGGCCGGTCAGCAAGGCACCGTGCACCCGGTCCGCCGCGAGGCCGGTCCGGTGTTGCCCGACATCGAGGTCGATCCAGAGGCCCAGCGGTTGGCCGAGCCGGTGGGCGGCGGCGGTCGCCCGCAGCGACTCCACGATGCCCGGGTCATCCACGACCGCCGACCACCGGATCGTCGGGAATCGCTCCGCGAGGCGCACCAGACGCTCGATCTGCGGACCCACGGGCTGGACCGCCAGCAGGACCCTCTCGACGCCCGCGACCCCGGCCACCATCTCGGCCTCGGCGATGGTGGCGCACTTGAAC
>CAYLTF010000096.1:0-1996 GCA_964386625.1 uncultured Akkermansia sp.
CGGAACGGGGCCACCTGCGGCCAGTCGGCAGGATCGTCATAGGGCTGCACCGGGCCCGGCGTTGATCGGCCCTGCACCAGGATCCGGCGCATCTGCCGGGTCATCCTTCGAGCCACCGACGCCTCCGCCGCCACCCGGTTGGTCCGCTCGGCGGGATCGCGGCCCAGATGATACAACTGCAGCTTCGGCAGCCCGGCGGCCTCCTTGCTCCCCGGTTTCGGGTCGCTCCACCCACCGCTGTCCGGCGTGAAGAGCAACTTCCACAGACCGTGCCTCAGGGCGAACCCGCCCGTGATCGAATGGTGCACCAAAGACTCCCGCCCGACCCGGCCAGCGTCTCCGCGGCGCAACTGCGGCAGAAAGCTCACACTGTCCTCGGCCGCCCCGGCGGGCAGAGGCCGGCCCAAGACCTCGGCCAGAGTCGCCAACAGATCCAATTGGCCAATCAAGCGCGAGCACGTCGACCCGGCCGGCACCTCGGCAGGCCATCGGACCAAAAATGGCACCCGATGCCCGCCCTCGAACAAATCCGCCTTGTGCCCGCGGAAGCCCGCGCTCGGATCATGCCCCAAGGCCTTCAATTCCCCCAGGTTGGCCGCCGGAGAACAGCCGTTGTCCGAGGTGAACACCACCATCGTATCGCGGGAGATCCCCAGCGAATCGAGCTTGTCCAAGATCGCCCCCACCGTCGCATCCACCTGCACCACGAAATCCCCGTATGGATTCGTGCCCGTCCGACCCGCGAATTCCGAGGTCGGCAGCGTCGGCGTATGGGGCGAAGCCAGCGCCAGGTAGAGGAAAAACGGAGTCCCATCGGCCGCCCGCGCCCGTGCCCTCGACTCGATCCAGGACAACGCCTCGCGTCGGAACCGCGGATCCACCTCGTCATGCCGGAAATCCGGACCGATCACCCCCGCCCGCCACATCTTCGGCGCCGGACTCGCTCCCACCCGATCCCGCGGCACCGTCGTCGCGCGATCCTGGCTCAAATACACGAACGGCGGCATGTCGAGCGACGCGCTGATCCCGAAAAACCTGTCGAACCCATGGGACAACGGCCCCCCGCCAAAGGGCTGTCCAAAATCCACCTCCTCGGCCTGAGCCCCCGTCCGCACCCAATCCAAGCCCAAGTGCCACTTCCCCACCATCCCCGTCGCATACCCTTGCTGCCGGAGGAAGCCCGCCACCGTCATCCGCCCCGGCTCCAGCAACGCCCGATCATACCCGTAGAGCACATTCGACTTCAGCCGTCCCCGCCACGAATAACGCCCCGTCAACAAACTGTAACGGCTCGGCGTACACACCCCCGAAGCCGAATGCGCATCAGTGAACGTCCGCCCCTCCCTCGCCAACCGATCGATCGACGGAGTCTTCCAAGCACTCCCGGGATTCAGGCAAGACACATCCCCGATCCCCAAATCATCCGCCAAAATCACGATCACATTTGGACGAGAGCCCCGCGCCCCGGCCGCCTCTCCCCTGTCACCGAGCCCCGCCAAGCCCCAAGCGACCAGCAACCAGCCCACTCCCGTCCGAAACTCCCGAAACCGGAAAACCGAACACCAAAAGACCCTGGAGGACATGTTCATCGGAGGATCCACCGAACCTGCTCCTCCCACCCCCCTGTTGACCAGCCCCGACTCCGGACGGCCCAGAAGGGACAGGCTAGGGACGGGCTAGGGACAGGCTAGGGACAGGCTAGGGACAGGCTAAAAGGCCTGTGCGCACCTGGCGGCAGCGGGTCGGGGGCGGAGCGAGCTCTGGAACGTCGACATCCTTTTCCCCCTCGCGCGTTCAGCGCGAAAGCCCCTCCTGTCCCCACGTTCCCTGCGAGCGCAGCCCCCGACCCGCGGAGCCCCCCACCGACCCACCAGCCCCCGGCCCAACCCCCAACCCCATCCCAAAGCCCCACCCGTCAGCGTCACAGTGTGCCCCCCTTTGGCGCACCTGGCGGCAGCGGGTCGGGGGCGGAGCGAGCTCTGGAACGTCGACATCC
>CAYLTF010000096.1:2096-13506 GCA_964386625.1 uncultured Akkermansia sp.
AGCCCCTCCTGTCCCCACGTTCCCTGCGAGCGCAGCCCCCGACCCGCGGAGCCCCTCCCGAAACCCTCCCAGCCTCAAAGGGACAGGCTAGAAGCCTTGGACCCACCCGAGCTCCCCCAAGGCCCTGCCCCTCCCCCACCCTCCCTCCGCGCAACCGGGCCGGACCGCCCCCCTTGGACTCCCCTGGGGGCCCCATCATTGCAATTGATTTGCATTCATCGCTTCCCCGAATTGACTTTTAAGCCCAAGGTTCCATCCATAATCTCCAGCGCTCACAGTCCACCATGCGATCCTTCGTATCCATCGCGCTCAATGCGTTCATGGAACTGGTCCGGCAGCCGATCTTCCTGCTGCTCATGACCACGTCGGCCGGCTTTTGCGTCTTCATCGCCGCCGTCCCCTACTTCGGATTCGGCGAAGATCCCAAGCTCGTGAAGGACATGTCCCTCGCCCTCATGCTCCTGTCCGGACTGTTCGGCGCCGTCCTCTGCGCCTCCTCCAGCGTCGCCCAGGAAATCCGCCTCGGAACCGCCCTCACCGTCCTCTCCAAACCCGTCGGCCGCTGGACCTTCCTCACGGCCAAATACGTCGGCCTCTCCGCCTCGTTGGCCCTGATGACCTACGCCAACATCGTCGCCGCTCTCCTCGCCGGCCGCATGGCCTTCGACGCCTACGGCGACACCGACGTCAAATCCCTCCTCATCTACGCCGGATCCGGCGCCCTCGCCTACGCCGTCGCCGGATTCTCCAACTTCTTCCTCCGCCGCGGATTCGTCGCCGACGCCGTCCTCACCTTCATCCTCTTCACCACCCTGGCCGTCCTCGGCATCCACTTCTTCATCCACGACGAACGCGCCTTCGGCGAAGTCGCCTTCGTCGACTGGCGCATGGTCCCCGCCGCCGTCCTCATCCTCTTCGCCCTGCTCATCCTGGCGGCCGTCGCCCTCGCCTGCTCGACGCGGCTCGACACCGTGCCCACCCTCGCCGTCTGTTCCGCCCTGTTCATCGCCGGCCTCATGGGCGACTACCTCTTCAAGGCCGCCGCCGACGCCGGCAGCCTCTGGGCCAAGACCGCCTACGCCCTCATCCCCAACTGGCAGCAGTTCTGGCTCGCCGACGCCCTCGAAGACAAGAAGAGCATCCCCTGGTCCTACGTCGCCAAGGCCGCCGTCTACATGGGGTCCTGCATCGCCGCCGCCCTCGCCGCCGGAGTCTGGCTCTTCGAAGACCGCGAACTCAGCTGACCCTTTTCCCGAATCTCCCCACCCGCCTGACCGCCCATGGAACGACACGCCCTCAAGACCGGAATGCTGAACTGGATCGCCCTGCTGGGATTGGCCATCGGCCTCGAAGTGGTGTCCAAGATCGCCGACTCGGCCACCGCCGAACTCGGGGCCGCATTCACCCTGGTCGGCCTCGTCACCGCCCTGGTGGCCTGGTTCCAGATGCGCCTCGAAGCCGCTGAAGAGACCGAGCGCCTCGAGATGGACGAACTGGCCCGCTCCCGCAGCAAAGCCGCCCTCTTCGACTCCACCGCCGACGAAGCCTTCCCCGCCCGCAAATCCCGCATCCTCTTCGAGAAGTGGTTCGTCCCGGGCCTCACCCTGGTGCTCTTCCTCATGCAGGCCGGGGGCGCCTACTACTTCTTCAAAGACCTCAGAGACATGGGTGCGGCCGCATCGGCCCCGTCCACCTTGGCCATGGCCATGTTCGCCGGCCTGAGCCTCGTGGCCTTCCTGCTCGGCAAATACGCCTGCCGCCTCGCCCAACTCGAGGGCATCCGCCTGCTCCGACCCGGAGGCTCGGCCCTGATGCTCGGCTCCCTGCTCGCCTTCCTCGCCACCGCCAGCGAAGGCCTCCAGTGGTTCGGATTCCCGCAGTACGACCGCCAGATCGCCTGGGTGCTCACCGCCCTCCTGGCCCTGGTCGCGTTCGAGACCCTGCTGGCCCTCGTCTTCGAGGCCTACCGCCCCCGCGTCCAGGGCAAGGAAGTCCGCCTCATCTACGAGAGCCGCCTCGTCGGCCTCCTGGGCCAGCCCGCCGGCCTCTTCGCCACCGCCGCCCAGGCCCTCGACTACCAGTTCGGCTTCCGCGTCAGCGACAGCTGGTTCTACCGCTTCCTCGAAGAGAAGCTCAGCCGCTTCGCCCTCATCTGGATCGGCATCCTCGCCGCCAGCGACTGCGTCGTGTTCATCGATGCCGGCGAACAGGGCCTCCGCGAGCGCTTCGGCAAGCCGGCCGGTTCCGTGCTCACCCCCGGCATCGCCTTCAAGCTCCCCCGCCCCATCGACCAGATCCACCGTCACCCGGTGTCCGAGGTGCAGAGCTTCAACGTCGGCTTCGTGCCCGATGAAAAGCTGGAGAAAGAGCGCACCACCCTGTGGACCCGCGCCCACTACAAAGAAGAGTTCAACCTCCTGGTGGCCTCGCGTGAGCAGAACATCGCCAGCAATGCCGGCGAATCGGAACAGATCGTCCCGGTCAACTTGCTCACGGTCAGCATCCCGGTCCAGTTCCTGATCAAAGACATCCGCGCCTGGGCCTACGGCCACGGCGAGCCCCAGGCCATGCTCGAGCGCCTGGCCAACCGCGAAGTCGTCCGCTACATGGCCAGCGTGGACATCGAGACCATCATGTCCCACGGCCGCCAGAAGGCCGCCCTCGAACTCAAGGCCAACATCCAGGCCGCCGCCGACGCCGCCAAGCTGGGCACCGAGATCGTCTTCGTGGGCCTGCAAGACATCCACCCCCCGATCGGCACCAAGGAACTCAAGGTCGCCGAGGCCTACGAGAAGGTCATCGGGGCCGAGCAGGAGAAAGAAGCCCGCATCCTCGAGGCCGATGCCTACGCCCTCGAGACCGTGCCCACGGCCAAGGCCGCCGCCGCCAAGACCCTCAACGAATCCAAGGCCATCGCAGAGCAGAAGGTCGCCGAGGCCTCCGGACGCGCCGCCCAGTTCTCCTCGCAATTGCTCGCCTACCAGGCCGCCCCGAAGGTCTTCACCGCCCGCAACCACCTCGAGACCTTCGCCAAGGCCTCGGCCGGATCCCGCAAGATCGTCATCCTGCCGACCAACACTCAGGACGTCATCCTCTTCAACCTCGAAGACAAGATCCGCCAAGACCTGCTCGACGTGAACATCGAACCGGTCAAGACCGGCGAACCCAAGAAATGACCCGGCTGCAAGGCCCCGACACTTTCAACCCTCCCCTTCCCCCTTTCCCAAGATGAAGCCCCGTACCCCCACCCTGATCATCGGCGGATTGCTCCTGGCGATCTTCCTCTTCTTGTTGTTCGCCTTCCAGGTGCGCACCACCGAGGTGGCCGTCGTGACCACCTTCGGCAGCATCAGCGGCACACCGAAGACGGAACCGGGCCTCTACCTGCGGCTGCCCTACCCGATCCAGAACGTCTACAAGTTCGACCGCCGCCTCCAGAACTTCGAGCGCAAGTACGAGCAGAGCCTCACCCGCGACAAGAAATCGCCGATCCTCTCGGTCTTCGTCGGGTGGCGCATCGCCGACGCCGAGCTCTTCCTGAAGCGCTTCAATGGCGACCTCTTCCGCGCCGAGACGAGCCTCGAGAACGTCGTCCGCGACGCCAAGAACTCGGTGGTCGGCCGGCACGACTTCTCCGAGCTCATCGCCCCCGATCCCAAGCAGGTGAAGTTCGAGGAGATCGAGAACGAGATGAAGCAGGCCATGGCCGAGACCACCCTCAAGACCTACGGCATCGCCATCGAGATCGTCGGCATCAAGCAGCTGGGCCTGCCCGAGTCGCAGACCGCCAAGGTCTTCGAGCGCATGAAGGCCGAGCGCGAGCGCCTCAGCAAGAAGTTCGTCGCCGAGGGCAACGCCGAGGCCATGCGCATCCGCTCCGAGGCCGAGTTGCAGCGCGACACCACCCTCGCCGAGGCCCGCCGCAAGGCGCTGGTGCTGCGCGGCGAGGCCGAGGCCAAGGCCACCGAGTTCTACAAGGTGCTCAACCAGGACGAGTCGCTGGCCCGCTTCCTCATCTCGCTCAACAGCCTCGAGGCCAGCCTGAAGGAGCGCACCACGCTCATCCTCGACGAGAAGACGGCCCCGCTGAACCTGCTCCGCGGCGATGCCGCGGCCACCGCACCCTCCAAGAACTGATCCCATGGCCGCCGCAAACACACCTTCCGGCAATCTGCGGCCCGACGGCCCGCGGATCTCCTCGGACGACGCCTCCAGTCAGGCGCTCTCCGAGGCCCTCGGCAGCAGTCTGGTCCTGATCCGGATCCTCGGCGCCCTGCTCTTGGCCGCGTTCGTCTTCTCGTGCGTCTTCACGGTCAAGCCCAACGAGGTCGCCGTGGTGCTGCGCTTCGGCAAGCCGGTCGGCGAAGGTCGCGAGATCCTCCGCACCAACGGGCTCCACTTCGCCCTGCCCTACCCGATCGACGAGATCGTCCGCATCGGCGTCGGCGACTCCAAGATCGTCCGGGCCACCAACGCCTGGTACGCGGTCGACCCTGCCGCCGAGGCCGCCGGCATCACCGCGGCCCCGGTCAACACCTCGCTCAACCCGGCCACCGACGGCTATGTGCTGACCGGCGACGGCAACATCCTCCATGTCCGGGCCACCCTGCGCTACCGCATCAGCGACCCGGTGGCCTACACCTTCGCCTTCGCGGCCGCCTCCAACACGGTCGAGAACTGCCTGAACAACGCCATCTACTGGGCCGCCGCCCGCACCAAGGCCGACTCGATCTATGGCGACGTGGCCAGCTTCCGCGACGCCGTGAAACAGCGCCTCTCCGACCAGCTCACCGTCTCCAACCTGGGAGTCCTCATCGAGGGCCTCGACGTGGAACGGGTGGCGCCGGGCTATGTGAAGGAATTCTTCGACGCGGTCATCACCGCCGGCCAGACCCGCAGCAGCCGCATCAACGAGGCGCAGGGTGAATACGATCGCGTCACCCGCGAGGCCAAGGGCGAAGCCGACCGGATCATCGCCCAGGGCCAGGCCGCGGCCGATCAGCTTGTCCAGGGTCTGGCCGCCGAGGCCCGGTTCTTCCAGGACCAGCTGGCGACCTACCAGCAGAACCCCTCGCTCTACCGCGACCGCCTCCGGGTCGACACCATCACCCGCATCCTCACCAACTCGCCCGACAAGTTCTTCCTGCCCTCGCGCGCCAATGGCGACCGCCGCGAGGTCCGCATCCAGCTCAACCGGGAGCCCCAGCCCCAGAAGCGCCCCGAGACCGGTCGTTGATCCGGGAACCCCCAGCCCCTCTCCCATCCATGCAAGTCACCAGCCTGCTGACCCTCGAGGAAGACGCCAAGAAAGACGCCTCGTGCGCCGAATGCGGCCACGACCACGGAGGTCTCGACCATTCGCACACCAACACCAAGCTCTCCACGACGATCATCGGCCTGATCTTCGTGCTGAACTCGTTCGCGGTGGACTGGCTCTTCGAGCGCGGCACCACCGTGGCCGCCTTCAGCGCCATGATCGGAGCCGTCATCCTCGGCAGCCCCATCATGGTGGTGGCCTTCAAGGATCTCCGGAAGGGCCTGCTCTCCATCAACGAACTCGTCGCGCTCGGCGTCCTGGCCTGCGCAGTCTCGGGCAACTACGGCATGAAGGGCGAGGGCTCGAGCCTGGCCGGTGGGTTCCAGACCGCCGGCATCGTCGCCTTCTTCATGCTGCTCGGTGAGATCATCGAGACCCGCACCGCCGCAGGCGCCCGGGCTTCCATCCAATCGCTCATCAAACTGACCCCGACCAAGGCCCGCCGCGTGTCGGGCAACCAGGAAGTCGAAGTCGCCGTCAGCGAACTCAAGGTCGGCGACCTCATCCGCATCCGCCCCGGCGACAACATCGCCGCCGATGGCCAGATCGTCTCCGGGCAAGGCTCCATCAACCAGGCCAACATCACGGGCGAATCGCTCCCGGTCGACAAGGGCGTGGGCGAGGCCGTCTTCGCGGGCACCATCAACATGAACGGCCTCTTGGAGGTCAAGGTCAGCAAGGCCGGTGAAGACACCACCCTGGGCCGCGTCCGCGACCTCATCCTGGCCGCCGAGAAGACCAAGCTGCCCTTCATGCGGATCATCGACCAGTACATGGGCTACTACACCCCGCTGGTGCTGATCATCGCCGCCCTGGTCTGGGGCTTCACCCAAGACCTCAACCGCGTCATCACCATCCTGATCGTCGCCTGCCCGTGCGCCTTCATCCTGGCCACGCCCACTGCGATGGTCGCCGCCCTGAGCGCCGCCGCCCGGTTGGGCATCCTGGTGAAGAACATCGGCGACCTCGAGGCCGCCGCGCGGATCACCGCCTTCGTGTTCGACAAGACCGGCACCCTGACCACCGGCCGCCTCGCCGTCAGCCGCCTCAATCCGCTCGACGGCATCGCCCCGGCCGAGCTGCTGCGCTGCGCCGCCAGCGCCGAGCAGTTCTCCAACCACCCGACGGCCCGGTCCATCACCGCGTTGGCGCAGGAGGCCGGCGTGCCGCTGGCCAAGGCCGACGACTTCAAGGAGATCGCCGGCAAGGGCGTCAGCGCGCTCATCGAGGGGCGTCGCGTGCTCATCGGCCGTGCCACCTTCTTGAAAGACCAGGGAGTCGCCGGCGACCTGTTCGAATCGGTGGACCTCGACGAGACCGCCGGATACAGCCTGCTCTTCGTGGCGCGTGACGGGCACTGCATCGGGTGGATCGGCCTGCAAGACCAGACCCGCCCCGAGGCCGCCGAGGCCCTCCAGCAGCTCCAGTCCTCCGGCATCCGCCGCATCGCCATGGTCAGCGGCGACCGTCGCCCCGTGGCCGAGCGTGTGGCCCAGGAGATCGGCGTGCCCGAGGTGGTGGCCGAGTGTCTCCCGCAAGACAAGGTCGAGTACGTGCGCCAGACCAAGGCCAAGGGCCACCGCGTGGCCGTGATTGGTGACGGCGTCAACGACGCCCCGGCCCTCGCCTCGGGCGACATCAGCATCGCCATGGGCGCGGCCGGCAGCGAAGTGGCCATCAATTCGGCGACCATCGCCCTGATGAACAACGACCTGCGCCGCCTGCCCTTCCTGGTGCGCCTGAGCCGCATGGCCCGCACGGTGATCAACCAGAACTTCCTCTTCGGCGTGGTCTTCATCATCGGCGGCCTCGCCGCCGCGTCGTTCGGCTACCTCAACCCGATCGTGGCCGCCATCCTGCACAACGTCGGTTCGCTCTTCGTGGTCTTCAACAGCGCCCGCCTGGTCCGCCAGGGCGAGGAACTGGAACCCTTCGTGCAGGGTGCCCCGGCCCCCAACCCCTCGCAGATCCCCGTCTGATCGGGACCGGCCGGACCGTCGCAACCCACTCCCCTCTCCGCCTCCATCTTCGGCCCATGAACCCTCCCTCCCCCACCGGCAGAGCGATGACCGAGCAACCCGGCGACGACGTCGTCGTCCGGGCCACGGGACTCACCAAGGTGTTCAAAGACTTCTGGGGTCGGCCCAAGGCGCGGGCGGTCGACAACGTCGACTTCGAGATCCGCCGCGGCGAGGTGTTCGGGCTCCTCGGGCCCAACGGCTCGGGCAAGTCCACCACCATCAAGCTGCTGCTCGGGCTGCTGTACCCCACCAAGGGGCACATCACGGTGTTCGGGCAATCCCCGCGCGATGTCGCCACCAAGGCCCGCATCGGCTACCTGCCCGAAGAGAGCTACCTCTACCGTTTCCTCAACCCGGGCGAGACGCTCGATTTCTTCGGCAGCCTCTTCCAGATCGATTCGCCGGAGCGCCGCCGCCGAGCCGAGCAGCTCATCGAGATGGTGGGCCTGAACCAGGCCCGCACCCGCACCGTGGGCGAATTCTCCAAGGGCATGCAGCGCCGCATCGGCATCGCCCAGGCGCTCATCAACGACCCGGACCTCGTCATCCTCGACGAACCCACCGCGGGCCTCGATCCGCTGGGCTGCCGCGAGGTCAAAGACCTGATCCTCGCGCTGGCCCAGCGCGGCAAGACGGTCATCCTGTCGAGCCACCTGCTCAGCGATGTCGAAGATGTCTGCGACCGCGCCGTGATCTATTACGGCGGGCGCATCCAGGCCCAGGGTCCGCTGCACCAACTGCTCGCCAAGCCCGACTCGGTGCGCATCACCGCCCCGGTGCTCTCCCGCGAGACCACCGACAAGGTCCTCAATCTCATCCGGGCCGAAGTGGGCGACACCTTCCGGCTCGAGAACCCCACCCAGAATCTCGAATCGTACTTCCTGGGCGTGGTCGAGGCGGCGCGCCGGCAGGCCGAGACCAGCGGCGCCACCAGCGGCAACCGGGTGGCCGAATACCTGCGCGGCGGAGGTCCCGATGCGTCATCCACCAGCGCCCAGGCCACCCACCAGGCCGAATCGGTGCTCGAGCGCCTGACCCGGCCCACCGAAGCGTCGGCCCCGGTCGTCTCCGAGGTCGCCGCGCCTTCGCAACCCTCGGCCGAGGCGGTGCTCGAATCGCTCGTCCGTCACGAGCCCCCGGCCAAGCACGCCACGATTTCCCAGGCCCCGGCACCGAAGTCTCCATCGGCCCAGCCCGCCGAACCCGCCAAGCCTGTCGACCTCTCCAAGGCCAACGACGCGCTCTCGGGCCTGCTCGGCGGCAAGGGTGGCGGCAAGGGCGACAAGAAGTGACCCGCCATGACCCGTCGCTTTGAGGTTTACCGCAACGCCGAACGGCAGTTGATGGCCCTGCCCCTGGGGTTCTCCTGGGCGGCGGCGGCCCTCGACTGGATCTGGGCGTTCTGGCTCCGGCTGCCCCAGCTGGGCATCGTGTTCCTGATCCTCAACCTGATCAGCGGCGCGGTCCTGTACGCCAACCGGGCCGGGTGGAAGTCGTACCTCGTCAGCCAGGTCGTCCAGGGCATCATCATCGGGTTCTCCGCCCGCCGATTCCGCGAACTGTCGGCCGAGCGCCAAGGCTACGCCTACCTCTGCACGGTGCCGGCCCGCAATGCGGCCGAAGCCGTGGCCAAGGTGCTCCAGGTGGGTGGAATTCCGCTGCCCGAGTGGAAAGGCCGCCACCTCACCGGCGTGCCCGACCTCGTGCCGAAACACCTGCGCCCCCTCTTGGCCGTGGCACTGCTGACCATCAAGGCGGCCTTCCGCTACCGCCTGGTCATCACCCTGCTGGGCCTGCTCATCGCCCTGGTGTTCATCTTGCCCAGCGCCATCAAGCACGACGGCTCGGCGCAGGGATTCACCCAGATCCTCATCACCTACACCCTCAGCGCCATCACGGCCCTGCTCGGGTTCACCACGCTCTGGATCGCCTGCGGCACGCTGGCCCGCGACATCGAGGAGATGCAGCTCTTCCTCATCGCCTCCAAGCCCATCGCCCGCTGGCAGATCTGGCTGGGCAAGTGGATCGGCATCATGGCCGTGAATCTGGGCATGCTGGCCATCTCGGGCTCGGTCGCCTACGGATTGCTCCAGTTGCGCACCGGTGAGCTCTCCGCCGATCAGCAGGTCAAACTGCGCAACGAGGTGCTCGTGGCACGCGCCGGAGCCAAGGAACTGGCCGTCGACCTCACCCAGGACATCCAGACCCTGCTCAAGGAGCGCCTCAAAGACCCCGCCGCCGCCGCGCTCGATCCGGCCTTCGTGCGCAAGCAGGTCGAAGAGATGGTCAAGGCCCGCCAGCAAGTCGTGCCGCCGGGAATGCTCCGCCGTTGGGAAGTGCCTCTCGGGGCCGACGCCAAGCAACGTCTGGCCGGCCGGCCGCTGTTCATCCGCGTCAAGTTCTTCACCACCCAATACAACTCCGAGGGCACCCTCTACCCCGCCTACTGGGAGATCGGACCGCCCGAGGGCCGACGCCTGCGCCTCGAGAACTCCCTGCCGGCCGAGTCATTCGTCGAGTTCGGCCTCGATCCGCGCGCCACGGCCGACCTGATCAACGCCAACGGCGTGCTGGCGGTCGACTTCCAGAACTGGACGCAGCAACCCCTGCTCTTCCCGCTCGATGAAGGCATGGAAGTGCTCTTCCACGAGGGTGGCTTCGCGCTCAACTACGCCCGGGGCCTGATGATCATCGCCTTCTGGCTCGGCCTGTTGACGGCCGTCGGGCTGGCCTGCTCGAGCTTCCTGTCGTTCCCGGTGGCCTCCTTCTGCTCCATCGCCCTGCTCGTGCTCGGGCTCTCGAGCAACACCCTCAAGCAGGTGGTCGACCAGGGCGGCATCGTGGGCATCAACAGCGAGAACGGCATGGTGACCGAGAACACCCTCGTCAACCAGCTGAGCGTCGCCGTGTACGGGTCGGCCAAGCAGGTCATCGACCAGGTCAGCGGCTACTCGCCCATCTCGAGCCTGAGCACCGGGCGCAGCATCACCTGGCTGGAGCTCGTCCGCGCCTTCGTCGTGATCAACCTCCTGGTCGGCGGCGGCATCTCCATCGTCGGCATCGTGGTGCTCACCCGCCGGGAACTCGCAGCCCCCACCAAGTTCTGATGACTCTCCGAAAGGCCATCCTCTCCGTCGTCATCATCGCGGCATTCTTCGCCTCCCACTTCCTGCAGGGCACGTTGAACCGCGACCGCGAGACCTTCGGCCTCACGCGCACGGCCATCATCAGCAATGCCCCGCCGATCCTGGCCTTCACCACCGTGGCCCTGGGCGGCTTCCGCGGGCTCATCGCCAACGCCCTGTGGATCCGCACCACCGAGCTGCAGGAAGACGGCAAATACTTCGAGGCCGTGCAGTTGGCCGACTGGATCACCAAGCTGCAGCCCCACTTCACCAGCGTCTGGGTCCACCAGGCCTGGAACATGGCCTACAACATCTCGGTGAAGTTCCCCAACCCCGAGGACCGCTGGCTGTGGGTGCAGCGGGCCATCGAGCTGCTGCGCGACGAGGGCATGCGCTACAACCCCCACGAGGCGCTGATGTACCGCGAGCTGGGCTGGATCTACCAACACAAGATGGGCGCCTACCTCGACGACGCCCACATGACCTACAAGGCCCGCTGGGCCAAACAGATCGACGACCTGATTCCCGGAGGCCGGCCCGACTACGCCCTGCTGCTCAAGCCCGACACCGCCGCCGCCAGCAACCGGGTGGCGACCATGGTCAACAAGTTCAAGCTGGTGCCCGCCATCATGAAGGAGGTCGACGACCAGTACGGCCCGCTCGAGTGGCGGTTGCCCGAGTCGCACGCCGTGTACTGGGGCTACCGGGGCCTGAGCGAGTCCAAGAAGGAGGCCGACCGCGCTCCCCTACGCCGGGTGGTCTTCCAGTCGATGCTCACCGCCTTCCAGCGCGGGCGCCTGTACACCAACATCGCCACGCGGACCATCGAACTGGGGCCCAACCTCAACATCGTGGCCAAGACCAGCAAGGCCTACGAAGACATGATGGCCGCCGACGAGAAGATGGCCGACCACTTCGCCAAGGGTCACAAGAACTTCCTGCGCGAC
>CAYLTF010000097.1:0-13438 GCA_964386625.1 uncultured Akkermansia sp.
TCCTGCGCCGCCAGGTCGAGGATCCATTGGTTGTCCTCCTCCCACGGGCTGGCCTCGACCACCACCGTGCCGGTGATCCCGAGCGGCTGGGCGAGGGCCTTGAAGTCGCGCGGAAGGACACGCCGGTACAGCACCGTGTCGTCTTTCGGGGGCCACGGGACGCCTTGCGGACGGGTGGGATCGTAGAAATGGGTGTGGGTGTCGATGATCCCCGGCGGAGGCGCTGGGTGAGCGCATCCCGTGGCGAAACCCAGGGCGAGGGGCGCGACCCCGGTCGCGGTGCGCAGGAAATCCCGTCGGGTCATCATGGGGCTACGCTGCCCCAAGGGATCGCGGCTGGGAACTCCAGAAGTGGGCTGCGTCCCACGGTTTGAGGCGGGTGGGGTGGTCCTCGATTTCGGGCTTTCCTCGTCGGCTCAAAACGGGAGCCTCCGCCCATGCGTTCTCGAGGGTTTCTCCGGTCGGTGGCCGTGGCGGTGGCGGTCTCGGCACTGTCTGTCCGCGGCGGGACAGGTGGGCCTGCGGACCGGTCTCCTGAACAGTGGACCGCCGAGTATCAGGCCCTGGCCCAGCGGGGGGCGACGCAGACCGAGGCGGCCCGCCTGCGCCGGTTCTTTGATCTGCACTGGGCCTACCTGATGCAGGAGTCGCCCGACGCGGCGACCTACTCGGGATACCGCGGGCTCAACGACCGCTGGCCAGACGGTTCGGCCGAGGCGATCGCCCGGCGCAAGCGGGAGGTGGGCCGGGCCTTGGCGGTGGTGAAGAGCTTCGATGCCGCCAAGTTGTCCGAGGACGACGCGCTCTGGTTGGACTTGCTGGGTCGGCAATTGCGCCGCGAAGAGGAGGGGCATCGGTTCCCGATGGAACTGCTGCCCATCAACCAGATGGGGGGCGTGCAGCAGGGGGTGGCGCAGACCCTGTTGATCATGCCGGGCAATACCGTCGCCGATTATCGGGACATGGTGGCTCGCCTCGAGCGTGCCCCGGTCTGGATCCGGCAGAACCTGGCGTTGATGCGGGAAGGTCTGAAGCGGGGCCTGACACCGCCGGCCATCACGCTGCGCGATGTGCCTCAACAGGTGCTCAACCAGATCCCGGACGACCTGGCCAAGAGCCCGCTGTACCGGCGGTTCGCGGAGATGCCTGGCACGATCCCGGAGGCCGACCGCCAGCGCTTGCAGGAGGCCGCGCGCACCGCCATCCGGCAGGGGGTCGAGCCGGCCTTCCGTGAGATGCACCGGTTCCTCGTCGAGGAATATCTGCCCAAGGCTCGCACCTCGATCGCCTGCTCGGACCTGCCCGACGGTGCCGCCTGGTACGCCCACGCGGTGCGCGGTTCGACGACGACCTCCAAGACTCCGCGAGAGATCCATGAGGTCGGCCTGGCCGAGGTGGCGCGGATCCGGGCCGAGATGGAGTCGACGATGCGCAAGTCGGGGTTCCAGGGGACGTTCGCGGAATTCCTGACCTTCCTTCGGACGGACCCGCGCTTTTTCTACGAGTCACCGGCGGGCCTGCTGGCCGGTTACCGGGACATCTCGAAGCGCATCGACGGGGAGTTGCCCCGGCTCTTCGGGCGTCTTCCGCGCCTGCCGTACGGGGTGGTGCCGGTGCCGAGCTACGCGGAGAAATCGCAGACCACGGCCTACTACCAGCCAGGGGCCTGGAACTTCGGTCGCCCGGGCAATTTCGTGGCGAACACCTACGCGCTGAATACGCGGCCCAAGTGGGAGATGGAGGCGTTGACGGTCCACGAGGCGGTGCCGGGCCATCACCTGCAAATCGCCTTGTCGCAGGAGTTGGAAGGGGTGCCGGAGTTCCAGAAGCACTCGGAGATGACCGTGTTCGTGGAGGGGTGGGCGTTGTATTCGGAGAGTCTCGGCCCGGCGTTGGGGTTGTATCAGGACCCGTACAGCAAGTTCGGACAACTGACCTACGAGATGTGGCGAGCGGTGCGCCTGGTGGTGGACACGGGCATGCACTCGCTGGGGTGGAGCCGGGAGAAGGCGATCGAGTTCTTCAAGGCCAACTCGAGCAAGAGCGAGCACGACATCGTGGTGGAGATCGACCGGTACATCGTGTGGCCCGGGCAGGCGTTGGCGTACAAGATGGGGGAGTTGAAGATCCAGGAGTTGCGTCGTCGGGCCGAGCGCGAGTTGGGTGGTCGCTTCGATCTCCGGGCATTCCACGATGCGTTGCTGGAGAAAGGCGCCTTGCCCCTTGACGTGCTCGAGCGCCGCATCGACGCCTGGATCGCCCGTCAGCGTCGCCAAGACTGAACCCGCGGCGGACATCCTCGATCCGTGGCGGGTGGCAGCGGCGGTGGCATCCCGTCCCTCAACTCCGCACCACCGTATCGGGCAGGTCGTTGCGGTCCAGGTCGTGCTTGGGGAAGACCCGCGCCAGTTCGGTGCCAGCCGCCTCGATGGCCGCCACGATGGCCTCGGTCGTGCGCGATGCGCGCAGCAGGGGATCGGTTTCGCGGGTGATGGCCGCCCAGAAACGGGGGCCGCAGCGGAGGTGGATCCCCTCGTCGCCGATCACGGTCAACCGATGGGATGCGGTCGAGAAATGCAACAACACCGCGTTCCTCAAGGGGGTTCGGCGCATTTGAAGGCGTTCGAACTCCCGCGCGGCCTCGACCGACGGATCACCCGACTCGGTCTCGGACACGAACACCCGGATCTCGCCCGAGGTGCGTCGCTCCGCCTTCCGGATGGCTTGGGCGATGAGGCGATCCTCCGGACGCGGAGCGGGGCGAAGTGTTTTCATGTGATGTTTTACCGGGGAATCATCCGACAGGTTTTTTCGCGGTCAACCGGGTGGGCCTCGGGAGGCCTCCGCGGGACCCATCCGGTGCTCGCAGGCAAGCTCGAGGGGGGAGGATGTCCGCTGCCAGTGCTCGCTCCGGACGGGTCCCGCCGCGCCTGGGGCGTGGCTGGCACCTCGGATGACAGCACCCGGAGGGATTGGACCCGAGGTGAGTTCGTTCCGCGTTCGCGGTCAGGGTTTCGTGGACTTGGTCGAGGGTCTTGGCTAGGATTTCCGATTCATGGAACGCACGTTGATTCTCTGCAAACCCGACTGCATGCAAAAGAACCTCGCCGGCGAGGTGATCAGTCGTCTTCAGAAGGCCGGTCTCCGCATCCAGGCCGCCAAGGTTCTTCGTTTGACCGATGCGTTGCTCGCTGAGCATTACTCGCACCTGACCGACAAGCCGTTCTTTCCCGAGATCGTCACGTTCATGAAGTCGGCTCCGGTGTTGGCGCTGATCCTGACGGGTAACAACGCCGTGGCGACGGTCCGCGACCTCCTCGGGCCGACGGATAGCCGCAAGGCGGCCAAGGGCACCATCCGCGGGGACCTGGGCGAGAGCAACATGCTGAACATCGCCCACGCCTCCGATTCCGTGGAGAACGCGGAGATCGAGGTGAAGCGCTTCTTCCGCGCCGACGAGATCCCGGCCTGAAGCACAGGTCCAGGCCGTCGGTCCAATCCCAGATCTTCCCGATCGAGACCAGCGATCCCGGGGAATGCCAGAGAGGACGTCGTTCGCGGCGTCCTCTTTCGGCGTCCGGACCGGATCGGGACCGACGCGATTGACTCGGGGAGGGGTGGCCATAGGTTGGCTTTCTTGATGAACGGACCCGGTTCGAAATCCTCCCGCGCGGTGACCGCCGCCGCGACTCCCGCGACTTCGGAGACGGTCCCGGCCGTCGAGACGTCCCGTTGCATCCGGTTGCACGGGGTGCGCCAGAACAACCTGAAGGGGTTCGACCTCGATCTGCCGCTGGGACAGTGGATCGTGATCACCGGGCTGAGCGGTTCGGGCAAGAGTTCGCTGGCCTTCGACACGCTCTACGCCGAGGGACAACGTCGCTACATCGAGACGTTTTCGCCGTATGCGCGGCAGTTCTTCGATCGCATGGACAAGCCGGCGGTCGATCGCATCGAGAACATCCCTCCGGCCATCGCCATCGAGCAGTGCAATGCGGTCCGCTCCACGCGCAGCACGGTGGGCACGATGACGGAGGTCTGCGATCACATGAAGGTGGTGTGGCCGCACTTGGCGCGCCCGCACTGTCGGCAGTGCGGAAACCTCGTGCAGGCCGAGCCGCCAGACCGGGTCTGGGAGACGGTGCTCCAACGGTTCCAGGCCGGGGAGTGCTCGACCGAGGCCTTGGTGACGTTCCGGTTGCCATTGTCCGAGAAGATGGGCCTGGCCGAGCAATTCCAGTTGATGACCCAGCAGGGGTTCCAGCGGATGCTGAGCGACGGCAAGGTGGTCCGACTCGAGGAGGCGCTGGGGTCGGTGAAGACGGGTGCGGAGTCGGTGGAGATCATCGCGGATCGCCTGCGGCTTGAGGCGGGTCAGCGGAATCGCTTCCGCGAGGCCTGTGAGACGGCCTACCGCTTCGGCCAGGGACACCTGTCGGTGTGGGATTTCCGGAATGGTGGGGCGGTGTCGCCGCGGCCGTTCTCGCAACGCCTGCATTGCGCGGCCTGCGATCTCGATGCCCCGGAGGCGAAGCCGGCGCTCTTCTCCTTCAATCATCCGCTCGGTGCGTGTCCGGCGTGCAAGGGGTTCGGGCGCATCATCTCCATCGACCCGACGCTGGCCATCCCCGACACCTCCAAGTCCATCGAGGGCGGCGTGGTGAAACCCTGGCAGACGGGCATGGGCGTGGAGTGCCAGCAGGACATGATGCGCAAGGTGCGCGCGGCCGGAGTGCCGACCCGGGTGCCCTTCCGCGAACTCTCCGAGGCCCACCAGAGTTGGGTGATGGACGGGGAGCCGGACTACGATCCGAAGGATCCCGAGAAGTCCTGGCCGAACAAGTGGTACGGGGTGAGGGGCTACTTCCGCTGGCTGGAGAGCAAGGCCTACAAGATGCACGTTCGGGTGCTGCTCTCGCGATACCGCAGCTACCAGACCTGCGCCGAATGTCAGGGGCGTCGCCTGCGACCGGAGGCGCTGACGTTCCGCTGGGCTGCGCCGGGGCTGTCGCGGTCGCTGGACCTGGCGGACTTCTATGCGCTGCCGGTCCGCGAGGCGTTGGGGCTACTCGAGACGGCAGGCCGGGCCCTGAACCTGCCTTCGCACGATCCTGTCGGCCTCGTGCTGGGCGAGGTCCGGGCGCGCCTGGGCTTCCTGGAGGCGGTGGGACTGGGCTACCTGACCCTCGACCGGACGACCCGTACCCTGAGCGGCGGAGAGACTGCCCGGGTCAACCTGACGACCTGCCTGGGCACCCGCCTCGTCAACACGCTGTATGTGCTCGATGAGCCGAGCGTGGGGCTGCACCCGCGCGACAGTCAGCGATTGATCCGCGTCCTCAAGACGCTCCGGGATGCCGGCAACACCGTCGTGGTGGTGGAGCATGAGCCGGAGGTGATGCGGGCGGCCGACCAGATCTTGGACATCGGACCGGGGCAGGGAGCCCAGGGCGGTCAGGTGATCTTCCAGGGACCTCCCCGCGCCTTGAGGTCGGCCGTGGGATCGCTGACGGCCGACTACCTGTCCGGTCGGCGCAGTGTCGGAGAACCCCGCCAAAGGCCCGTCCCCTTGGCCCGCATCGGAGTGGTGGAAGAGCCTGTTCCGAGAGGATCGTCGAAGGGAGCGAGCCGCGAATCCGCCATCCTCCGGGAAGCCTTGCCGACCGCCCGATACCTGGCGGAGATCCCGACCCTGGTGCTGCGCCATGCCACGGCCCATTGCCTGCGCGATGTCACCGTGACCTTTCCCCTGGGTCGGTTGGTGGGGATCAGCGGGGTGAGCGGTTCGGGGAAGACCACGCTCATCCGGGAGATCCTGCTGCCGTTGCTCGAGGCCCGTCTTCATTCCGGCGATCCAACCGCGGCCCTCGAGGAAGAGGTGGACGGCGAATCGATCGGCGAGGCCCAGGCGGCACTCCGCACGGCTGAGCTGGAGGGGGCTGAACATCTCGGCGCGGTGGTGCTGGTGGACCAGTCGTTGCTGGGCCGGACGCCTCGATCCAATCCGGCCGTGTACATCGGCGCGTTCGATGACATCCGCGACTTCTATGCGGCGAGCCCGGAGGCCGTGGCCCATGAACTCCCGGCGGGTTGTTTCAGTTTCAACTCCAAGCGGGGGCAGTGCGAGACCTGTCGCGGCGCCGGTTTCGAGAAGATCGAGATGCAGTTCCTGAGCGACGTGCTCATCCGCTGCGCCGCCTGCAACGGGCGACGATACCAGGCCCGGGTCGCCGCGGTGAAGGTCTCGCCGCCGGAGGGCTCCGGCCTCCAGCCGCTGTCCATCTCCGATTTCCTGGACGCCACGGTCGAGGAAGCCCTGGGGTTCCTCGCGGCGTTCCCGGAGTCCAAGCCCGCCACCCGGGCCCGCGCGAAACTCTCGCTGCTGTCGGAGGTCGGGTTGGGGTATCTCCGATTGGGCCAACCGCTCAACACCCTCTCCGGGGGGGAGAGTCAGCGACTGAAGTTGGTCAGTCACCTGGCCGCCACCCCGGCGGCCTCGGCCCCATCCGGGGCGGTCCCGGTCCCGCAGTCGGGTTCCCGTCGGCGGGCCTCGGCCGATCCCGGACCGCGATCGGGTGCGACCGACGGATTCCGGCCGACCCTGTTCCTCTTCGATGAACCCACCACCGGCCTGCATCTGGAAGACGTGCGGATCCTGCTCACGGTGTTCCAGCGACTGGTCGATCAGGGCCATTCGGTGGTGCTCATCGAGCACCACATCGAACTGCTGCGCTGTGTGGATTGGCTCATCGACCTGGGACCGGAGTCGGGAGACCAGGGAGGGCGGATCGTGGCAGCCGGTCCGCCCGACCACGTGGCTGCGGTGTCCGAGAGCCGCACTGCGCCGTTCCTCAGGCAGGCTGACGGATCGACGCCTTGACCGGAAACGGGGCGGCGGTGAGCGTTGGCCAACGTTGCCCCGTGTCCACCGTTTCTTTCCGTCTCCAGTCTTGGCTCCGCCGTCGGTCGTTCGCGGCCGTCACTGCCGTGGCCGCGGCTTGGTTGGCTTGCGTGTCCTCGGGCCTGGCTTCGACCCCGGCCACGAATGAGGCGACCGGGTTGCGGGCCCTTCCCCTCAAGGCGGAGCCGGGGGGCTCACCTGGGTTCACCCGCCTGGATTCCGGGCGCACCGGGTTGCTCTTCACCAATCGTCTCGAAGGTGACGCCTTCCTCACCAATGCCGTGGCCCACAACGGCTCGGGGGTGGCCGTCGGCGACGTCGATGGAGACGGGCGTCCGGACGTGTACCTGTGCGCGCTGGAGGGCCCCAACCGCCTGTTTCGGAACCTCGGCGGATTCCGATTCGAGGAGCGCCCTCTTGGGGCCGCCTCTTGTCCGGACCAACTCTCGACCGGGGCCGTGCTGGCCGATGCCGATGGCGACGGCGATCTCGACCTCTGGGTGAATGGCATCGCCGTTGGCACGCGGCTCTTCCTGAACGACGGGAAGGGCCGACTTTCCGAGGTCGTCGATTCCGGTCTGTCGCGCTCGGCCACACCGATGTCGATGGCGCTGGCCGACATCGACGGCGACGGCGACCTCGACGTGTACTGTGCCCACTACAGCGACATGGTCGCGCTGGCCGACCCCACGATCCAGGTGGGTATCAGCCAGGAGGGCGGAGTACCCCGCATTTCCCAAGTGAACGGGCAACCGGCGACCCATCCGCGTTGGTTGGGGCGTTTCACCGTGGGGCCGGACGGGTCGGCGCTCGAATTGCCCGAGGCCGACGGGCTGTACCGCAATGATGGAGGCGGTCGATTCACCCTGCTGACCGGGGTCCCGGGCACCTTCCTCGACGATCAGGGCCGGCCCATGGATCCACCGCGGGATTGGGGGCTCGGGGTGCAATTCCGGGATCTCGACGGCGATCGATTGCCGGACCTGGTCGTCTCCAATGACAATGGTTCGCCCGACCGCCTCTGGATCAACACCGGTCGGGGAAGCTTTCGCGCCATCGCCTCCGAGGCCGTGCGGCACGGCAGCCGATCCTCGATGGGGCTGGATGTGGCCGACATCGACCGCGATGGGCGCGACGATGTCTTCATCGTGGACATGCTGGCCCGCGATCACGCCACCCGCATGAGGCATGCCGGCCGGGGCGGTCCCGGTGCCACCCTTCCGGAGCCCGTGGAGGTGCGGCCCGTGTTCAATCGCAATTCGCTGCTCCTGGGCCGCGATGGCGGGAACTACGTCGAAGCGGCCCTGATGGCCGGCATCGCTGCGAGCGACTGGTCCTGGTGCCCGGCCTTCATCGATGTGGACCTCGATGGCCGCGAGGACCTGCTCATCACCAACGGCTTCGACCAGGATGTGCTCGACCAGGATGCTCCGGAGGCGTTTCGGCGGCGCAAGTGGACGCCCGAGCAGGTCCGCCGGCACCGGCAGTTCTACCCGCGGTGGCGCACCCCGAATGCAGCGTTCCGGAATCTCGGGGCGGGGCGGTTCGAGCCGGCGGCCGAGGCATGGGGGTTCGCGGCCACCGAGGTGTCGCACGGGATGGCCCTCGCCGACCTGGACGGTGATGGGGATCTCGATGTGGTGGTCAACGCGTTCAATGCCCCGGCCCAGGTTTATCGCAACAACACCTCGGCTCCCCGGGTCGCCATCCGGCTCCGGGGGCGGGGTGGCAATCGGCATGGCATCGGATCGCGGATCCTGTGGACCGGAGGCGGCCTCACGCAGTCGCAGGAGATCCTCGCGGGCGGTCGTTATCTTTCCGGCGAGCCGCCCGAACGGGTCTTCGCCGCCCTGGCTCCTGGCGGGCAGGGACACTCGCTGGAGGTCCGATGGCGGAGTGGTGCCGTCAGCCGGTTCGAGGGACTGGCGGGCGATCACCGCTATGAGATCGAGGAGCCCGTCGCCCCGGGGACCGTCGCAGAGAAACCACCGGCCACGCCCGAGCCGCACTTTTCGGATTGGCCGGGATGGGGGGCTCCCGTCCATTCCGAGGCGGCCTTCGACGAGTTCGCCCGGCAGCCGGGATTGCCGGCATGCATGACCCGCAATGGCCCCGTGGTCGGTGTCTACGATTTCAACGGCGACGGCTGGGAAGACCTGCTCCTGGGGGCCGGTCGGGGCGGTCGCCTCAGCGTCTTCGCCAACCAGCAGGGGCGATCGCTGCTGCGCCTCGACGGCGCGGGAGCCGCCCCGGGAGACCACACCGCGCTGGTCGGGTGGGACAACGGGCAGGGCAACCACCAATTCCTGGTGGGGATCTCCAACGAGGAATCGGCCTCCGGTGAACCGAGCCTGCTGCAGGTGTTCTCGCCGACAGCGGCTCCGACGCTCCTGCCGGTCGGGCGCGCCAGCCTGGGGCCTGTCGTGCTGGCCGACATCGATCAGGATGGCGATCTCGACGCATTCGTGGCCGGTCGGGGTGTTCCCGGGCGGTTTCCCGAGGCCGCCTCTTCGCTGTGCCTTCGGAACGACCGCGGCACTCTGGTGCCTGCCGACGACTGGAGCCTGCCGTTCCGAGACCTGGGCCGTGTCAGCGGCGCGGTGTTCTTCGATGCCGACAACGACGGCGACAGCGACCTCGCCCTGTCGCTGGAATGGGGATCGCTCCGGATCTTTATCAACCACGGCGGCCGCTTCGAGGATGCGTCCGAGCCCTGGGGTCTGAAGGCCCGGGCGGGCATCTGGAACTGCCTGGCCACCGGCGACCTGGATGGCGACGGTCGGATGGACCTGGTCGCCGGAAACGTCGGGCGCAACACCGAGTACGAACTGGTGCAGCCCGCCCGCATGGCGCTGGTGTTCGGTGAATGGCTGGGAGAAGGGGCGCTCCAGGTCGTGGAGGTCTGGGAGCGCGGTGGAGTCTGGCGACCGTTCCGCGATCGTTCGTGGCTGGCGACGGTGTTTCCCGATCTCCCCCAGCGGTTTCCCACCCATCAGGCTTTCGGTGAGGCGACCGAGGCGTCGCTCCTGGAGGGGCGTGCGGGCCGCAGGCTTCGCTGCGAAATCTCGGAACTCGAGTCGGCGGTGTTCCTCAATCGAGGCGGCCGATTCGAGCGCCGGGCACTGCCGCGCGAGGCCCAGGAATCCCCGGTCTTCGCCATTGGCGTGGCCGACCTGGACGGCGACGGGCTGGAAGACCTCGTGCTGGCCCAGAACCGCACCGAGCGGGTGAGTCCCATCACCCGAGACGACGCAGGTCGAGGGTTGTGGTTGCGGGGAACGGGAGGCGGAGGCTTCCGCGCGGTGCCAACCGGGGAATCGGGCCTCCGCTGCGAGGGCGACCAGCGCGGAGTGGCGGTGGCCGATCTCGATCAGGACGGCCGGCTGGACCTGGCGATCTCGCAGAACCAGGGGCCCTCCCGGCTGTACCGCAACGCCCGGGCCAGGGCCGGCCTTCGGGTCCGCCTGCAGGGGCCTGCCGCCAATCCTGCGGGCATCGGCGCCCAGTTGCGCCTGCGCCATGCCGATGGATCAGAGGGACCAGTGAAGACCGTGCTGGCCGGTTCCGGTTCCGGAGGCCAGGACGGATGGATCCCGGTGTTGGCCCTGCCGAGGCCCGCTGTCGAGCTGCAGGTCCGTTGGCCCGGAGGACGACGCCAGACGGTCCCGGTGGGGGCCACCGACCGCAGCGTCTCGGTGACGGCCCCCTGATCCGGCCCATCCGGATGCCGTGCGTCCGGGCCTCCAGCGATCGATGGCGGAAATCGGCTTTCTTCAGGGCCGGTTTCGGGCGATCTTCGCTCCCAATGGATTCGAAAAAGCTGGCTCTCGCCTGCCGGGCGTTGGCCGACAACAAGAAGGCGGAGAACCTCGTCGTTCTGGACGTGCGGAAGCTGTCCACCGTGACCGACTTCTTTGTGATCGCGACCGGCACCAGCGAGCCGCACCTGCGCGCCATCGAGACCGAGGTCCTCGACGGCCTCCGCAAGGAATACGACCTGAAGCCGGTGCACACCGAGGGCTCGGCCCAGTCCAACTGGATCGTGGCCGATTTCTTCGATGTGATCGTCCACATCATGAAGGCCGATGTGCGCGCCCACTACGACATCGAGGGCCTATGGGCCGACGCCCCCCAGGTCAAGCCGCCGGCTCCGCGGAAGAAAGCCGCCAAGATCGAGAACGAGTGATCCCGCGGCCCGACCGGGCCTTCAACCATGAACCCCGCCGAACCATCGATCCACGCCTGGAAGCCGATGGCGGTGCGGTCGGGAGTCTGCCTGGTCCTGGGCACCTTGGGGTGGGCTGTGGCGGGTCGCTGGCCTACGGTGTCCACGGCGGCTTTCATGTTCGCCTTCCTGGCCGGTGGCTGGGACCTCGCCCGTGAAGTGTGGGTCGACCTGCGTCTGCTGCGCTTCGACACGCACTTCCTGATGTTCCTGGTGGTGCCCGGCTCGGTCGCGGTCGGGGCGTTGGGAGAAGCGGCGTTGCTGTTGTTCCTGTTCTCGGCGTCGTCGGCGATGGAGAGCTTCGCGGCTGGCCGGACGCGCCGCGAGATCGATGCCCTGCTCAGGCGGGCCCCGAAGACGGCGCGCCTGCTCACCGGAGACGAGGAGAGCGTGGTCGCCGTGGAGACTCTCAAGCCGGGTGACGTGATCCGGGTCACGGCCGGCGAACTGGCCCCGGTGGATCTGGTGGTGCTGCGAGGCGAAAGCGCCTGCGATGAATCGTCGTTGACGGGCGAATCCGATGCGGTCCCCAAGGTTCCGGGCGATTCCGTGATGGGCGGGACGCTGAACCTCTGGGGCGTCTTGGAAGGCCGGGTGCTGAGACCGGTCGGCGACAGTGCGCTCCACCGCATCCTGAACTTGATCCTCGAGGCGAGGCACTTGAAGGCACCGTCGCAGCGGTTCACCGACCGCTTCGGGACCGCTTACACGATCCTCGTCCTCTCGGCATGCCTCATCACGTTCTTCCACCAGTGGCGGTGGGCCGGAAGGCCACCGTTCTTCGATGAGGGCGGGCAATTCAGTGCCTTTTATCGGGCGATGACCCTCTTGGTGGTCCTGTCACCCTGCGCCTTGGTGCTGTCCGTGCCGTCGGCCATCCTCTCGGCGATCGCCTCCGGAGCCCGCCGTGGTGTTCTGTTCCGGGGCGGGGCCGCCATCGAAAATCTCGCCGGCATCCAGGTGGTGGCCTTCGACAAGACCGGGACTCTGACCGAAGGGCGTTTGATCGTGGAGCGGGTGGAGGTGCTGGTGGGAACCGAGTCGGAGGCGTTGGAGGCGGCGTCGGCGTTGGCGCATGTGTCCAATCATCCGGTGTCACGATCCATCGCCCGATGGGCCGATGCCAAGGCCATCCCGGCCGGGGCGGTGGAATCGACCGAGACCGTCCCGGGCAAGGGACTCTCGGGCCGCTGGCGTGGGCGGTCGATGTTCCTGGGGAACCGCGAGTTCGTGGCGCATCTGGAGGAGTTCGCCCGGATGCCGCTGCCTCCGCCCGTTGAGAAGGCGTCGGAGACGTGGATCGCGGGCCCGGGGCTTCTGGCCCGGATCATCCTCAAGGATGCGCTCCGGACCAATTCGAAGGCGGTGGTGGGGCAGCTCCGCGAAGCGGGGCTTCGCACGGTGATGCTGACCGGGGACCGTCTCGCCCCGGCCCAGGAGATGGGGGCCGCCTCGGGCGTCGATGAGGTTCGGGCGGCGCTCAAGCCCGAGGACAAGGTCTCGGCCATCCGTGAATTTCAACGTCAGGGCAAGGGGGTGGCGATGATTGGAGATGGGGTCAATGACGCACCGTGCCTGGTGGCGGCCGATGTCGGCATCGCCATGGGTGCGCGCGGTTCGGATGCCGCCATCGAGCAGGCGGAGGTCGTTCTCGCCAACGACCGCCTCGAGAATTTCCTTTTCGCGCGCGAACTCAGCGTCCGCTCCCGGCGCATCATCCGTCAGAACATCGCTCTCTCGCTGGGGACCATCCTGGTGATGGCGGTGGTTTCGCTGACGTATTCCAAGCTCCCGCTTTCCGTCGGTGTGGCCGTGCACGAAGGCAGCACCGTTCTGGTGGTCCTCAACAGCCTGCGACTTCTCCGGGGTCGCGCCGGCACCTCCGGTTGAGCCGGGAGGCCTCGCCCCCTCGACACCCCGTCCCAGGGTCAAGCGGCACTGGATCTCGTTCGTTGCCGCAAAAGTGAATGGCGTCGCAGGAAGTCCGCTTTCATCTCAAGGATTCGCCCCACCTGGCTACGCCCTGGGTCGATGCCCCCGCGAGGAGAACCGCCCTGAAGGGGCGGAATGGGTGTGAGGGATATTCCGCCCCTTCAGGGCGGGAACCTTGGGGACTGGGTGAACCCAGGGCGTTGCCCTGGGCTATCACCTAGGGCCCCGATGGGACCCCGCCCGAGGTGGTGCGCCAACCGCCCCATGGGCCGACGCGGATGGTCCAGCGACGCCGATGGTTCGGCGATGTGGATGGTCCGGTGGTGCGGATGGTCCAGCGACGCGGATGTTCCGGCGGTGTGGATGGTCTGATCGGTCGG
>CAYLTF010000098.1:0-2573 GCA_964386625.1 uncultured Akkermansia sp.
AGCACGTCGGCCTTCCAGAGCTGCGAGCTCGGGCAACAGAGCTTGTACCAGCCGCCCGTGTCGAGGATCAGCACCGAGCCGTCGGCGTCGGCGAGCACGTCGGTGGGATGGAAATCGAGGCTGCTGCTCACCACGAAGTCGCTTTCGGTGGCCCGGAACGAGGCCCCGTCCCGTTCGAGTTGGAGGCGGGAGATCTTCCGCAGGTTGAAGGCCGAGGCGAACAGGTTCCCCGAGTAGCTCGCACCGAAAGCGCTGTGGTCATACGCGGCCAATCCGCTCGGGGCGGCGGCTCCGAGCTGCGCGATGGGATGGGCCAGCGCCGGGCCGGGCCGGAACACCGCCCGATCGTCCAGCACCGAGTTGGCCTTGCCGAAGACCGCCCCGTAGGAGGCATGGGCCACGCCGTCTCGGAATCCCGGCTGGGAGAAATCGATGAAGGTGCTGGTGAAGAAGGCCTCGCCGTCGGCGTTGAAGACCACATCCACCGGGTTGTCCATGCCGCCGGTCATCACCGACTCCAGGGCCGATCCGTCGGGGCGGGCCCGGAAGATGTGGGACGCGCGGTCTTGATGGACGGTGCCCGTGAAGCCGTTGGTCCAACGCACGGGCTCGAAGGCGCCCTTGGTCCAATAGATCAGGCCGTCGGGTCCGGCGTAGGGGCCGTGGACCTCATTGCCGCAGTGGGTCGACGGATGGCCCACGTTCCACCACTCGTCGCGCCGATCGGCCCGGCCGTCGCCATCGGCGTCGGTCAGCTTCCAGATGGCCGGGGTGCCACCCACATACACCGCGCCCTGATGCCAGAGGATGCCCTGGAGCATGGGCAGTTTGTCGGCGAAGACCACCGATCGGTCGTAGCGGCCGTCGCCATCGGTGTCCTCGAGACGGATCACCCGCCATTGCGGGTTCTTGGCTTGGACCGCCGGCGCCTCGGTCGACCCGCTCGAGTCGGTGACGTAGAGGCGGCCCTGGTCATCGAGCGATCCGTTCACGGGCCGAGCGACCTGGTCGTTCGTGGCCACGGCCTCGATCTGGAACCCGTAGGGCAAGGTGAAGGTGTGGGCGCCGATGTGTCGGGTGACGGTTTTCTGCGGGGTGGCCCCAAGGACCTGCGGGGAGAGCGATGCGGCCAGTCCGAGGCCCAGTCCGAGGCTGAGTTCAAGGAGGCTCGTCGTGCCGGGGCTCCGAAGCGGGGGTGTCATGGCGGGAAGGGGTGGGAGGTTCGGTGCGATCCGGAGAATGAGGTTCTGGAGAGGCGTCTACCCCTCCTTGGAACCCTGCGCCGGCGTGATCTTTCGGGCGTAGGGGGAGTGGAGATTGAAATAGATGCCGCAGAGCGGCTTGGCCGAGGCGCTCTCGCTCAGGATGACCGTCACCTGACGGTTCAGGGCGATGCCGTGTTTCAGCCCAGGAGCCCGGTTCTGGTAGGCTTGGATGGCCTTCTCGACCAGCGACCGCAGCGCGCTCTCGGCCTCCTCTGGCACCTGCTCGATGCACACGATGTGCCGCTCATAGCTGCGCAGGGCCGTCCGCAGTTCCGCCGCGAACACGTCTGCGGTCAGGGTCTCGGGAGGAAGGGGATCCGACATGGGTATCTTCAGTCCCGAGGGTGCCGCCTCGGGCCGGTCCTGAAAAGGTTCTTCCGGGCCTTGGGGCCATCCGCAAGGAATGACGGTCGTCGCATGCCATCGCACGGTCCGTGGGCGACTCCGAGCACCCGGTCAGGCCATGATCTCCCGGACCACCTTGCCGTGCAGATCGGTCAGACGGAAATCACGCCCGGCATGGCGGTAGGTGAACTTCTCGTGGTCGAAGCCGAGCAGCGCCAACAGCGTGGCGTGCAGGTCGTGCACGTGCACCGGGTTCTCGGCCGCGGCGAAGCCGAACTCGTCGGTGGCGCCGTACACCGTGCCGCCCTTCACGCCACCCCCGGCCAGCCACATCGTGAACCCGTGGTTGTTGTGATCCCGGCCGTTGATCTTGCCGGAGTTGGCTCCGGGGGTGGGTAGCTCCACCGTGGGGGTGCGGCCGAACTCGCCACCCCAGATCACCAGGGTGTCCTCGAGCATGCCCCGCTGTTTCAGGTCGGTGAGCAGGCCGGCGATGGCCTGGTCGCTCTCTCGGGCCAGCTTGCGGTGGTTGACCTCGAGGTCGTCGTGGTTGTCCCAGGGCTGGCCGGCCCCGTGCCACACCTGGACGAAGCGGACACCGCGTTCCACCAGTCGCCGGGCGATGAGCAATTGGCGAGATTGGGTGCCCTCGCCGTAGAGCTTCCGCACCGACTCCGGCTCGCGCTGGATGTCGAAGGCGTCGGCCGCATCCATCTGCATCCGGTAGGCCAGTTCGAAGCTCTGGATGCGGGCGTCGAGCTGGGGATCGACGGTGCGCGCCCGTCGGTGTTCTTCGTTGAGCTTGCGCAGGAGCGCCAACTGCCCCTTTTGGGCCTCGGGCGAGGTGCGGGCGTTGCGGATGTTCTCGATGAGCTTCTCGATCTGGGTGTGCTGGGTGTTGATGTAGGTGCCCTGGTACACGCCGGGCAGGAAGCCGCTTTGCCAGTTCTGGGATTCCTGGAT
>CAYLTF010000098.1:2673-13205 GCA_964386625.1 uncultured Akkermansia sp.
GATCGCCATGCCGCGCCGGTCTTGCGCTCGGTGTTGTGGTGGATGGGGATCTCCTTGCCGTGCCAGCGGTCCAGCGACGGCTTGGGATCGAAGGTGTCGACATGCGACGGCCCGCCGTTGGCGAAGATGTGGATCACCCGCTTGGCCCGGCCCGCGAACTGGGGCGCCTTGGGCGTGAGGGGATTCAGCGAGCCGGCCTCGGCGAGCGCCCGTTGCGCAGGGGTCAGCAGGCCGACGGACCCAAGCAGGGAGGTCAGCGCGACCGATCCCATGCCCATGCCGCACTGGCGCAGGAATTCCCGACGGGGCAGGGCGTCCTGGCGGATCGGGGATCGGGTCCCCGCGGAATGAGAGGGATGGCTCATGACAATACCTCGTGTTGACGTGATACGATCGAGGATTGTTCGGAGGTGTCACCAGGAAATCCGGGCGAGGGGGGCGCCCGGATCGAGCGTCCCGCAGCAGGTCCGGGCGGGGAAGTCCGCTCGGCGGTGCCGGGAACGGCCCTTGCCAAAGGAGCCACCGTCCGCGACAAACCGTCCGCCGTTGTGTCCAGCCCCGCTTCCTCAACCCCCGGATCGGTGATCCCCCTGGATTCGCCCCGCCGTCGCCGCCTGCCGCCGCTGCTCCGGCGGGCTTGGTACAGTCTCAATCAGACGTTCCGCCGTCGCATCGCGCATACGGGCGTGACCCCGGACCAGTTCACCGCCCTGCGGACATTGCTGGAGGGCGATCCCTTGGGCATGACCCAGCGGAGCCTGACCGAGGCCATGTCGAGCGACCCCAACACCGTCGCCTCGTTGCTGGAACGCATGGAGGAGGCCGGTTGGGTCGAGCGTCGCGCCCATGAGACCGACCGGCGTGCCTATCGGATCCGGCTCCTTCCCGAAGGACAGGAAAAGTACCGCGAAGTGCGGGATGTGGCCGTGGGACTCCAATCCGACGTGCTCGCCGACCTGCCGGAATCGGAGCGCGAACGATTCCTGGAGCAACTGGAAATCGTGGCCATGGCCTGTCGCAGGGCCGCGGAGACCTCCGCCAAGGCCCAATCCCGCTGACCCATGGACTCCCCGGAAAGCCCTGGCTCCGTTCCTCCCCGGCTGGAGGTGCCACCGCCGATCGCGCCGGACGGGCAGACTCCGCCGCTTTTGGCCTCCGAAGGGGCGGCGCCGCCGGTGTTGTCGCATCCGGATGCTCCCCATCCTGGCCCGGTCCGCCCGCGATGGCGTTCGGCGGCCTTCCTGCTGCTGGTCGGGTTCTATCCGCTGGTGCTGGGGATCCTGAGCCAGGTCCTGCATCTGGGTGGAGCCGACCGGGGACCCGCCTTGCCCCCGACGACCGTGGGCCTGATCGCCGTCTGCCTGGAGAGCGTGGCGGTGTTCGCCTTGTTTTTCGGGGCCGGTGCCTGGGTCGGGCGGCCGACCCGGCAGGAGTTGTTCTGGCGCCCGATGCGACTTAGGGACTGGCTCTGGGGCGCGCTCTGGTCGGTAGGGGTTCGCCTGGGGGCCGTGGCCGTCGTGTACGGGGCCCTGGCTCCGTTCCTGATGGTCGAGGCCCTGAGGTCCAAGGTGGCGGGCGAGGCCGCCGAAGGTCCCTCCGTCGAGGAGCGGTTGCAGCAATTCCGCCCCAAGCTGGAGGCGCTCCTGCAGTTCGATGCCTTGGGCGATCCGCTCTACCTGCTCCTGGCGGTGACCTTGCTGAGTTTCGTGACCGCCGGCCTGAGAGAAGAGTTGTGGCGGGCGGGATTCATGGCCGCCGTCCGGGACCTGTTGCCCCGATCCTGGTGGATGCCTCGGCCGCGGGACCCGTCGGAACGGTGGTTCCGTTGGCAGATGCGCCGGTGGGGCCCCTCCTTGCTGGTGGCCGGACTGGCCGCCGTGGTCTTCGGGCTGGGGCATCTCCCGCAAGGCATCGGGGGCGTGGTGCTCACCGGGGTGGTCGGGTTCATCCTGGCGCTCGTGATGATGGGGCACCGTTCCCTCTGGGCCGCCGTCCTGGCCCACGGGTTCTTCGACGCCAGCACCTTCGTGCTGTTGGCCGTGATCGTCTGGAACAAGGAGTGGATCCAGCGCATGGCCCCCGAAGTCCTCAAGCAGTTGGGGATGTGACCCTGCCGGACGCCGGCGGTGTCGGCTCAAGCGAGCGTCTGGAGCAGCACCTCGGCCAGGCGAGCGGAAGCTGTCTGGGCATCGTTGCCGAACCGGATCAGGGCGGGGATCTTCCACGGGGCCCGGGCAATCTCCAGGGCCAGGCGGCCGGGATGGAGGGTCTTGTCGGTCGTGTAGATGCGGTTGAAATCGAGCACCAGGTCGGCGTGTGCGGTGTCGGAGACCGATCGTACGGTCGCCGAAGGGATGCCCCGGGCGCGGGCCAGATCCCGCAGCGGTGCCGATTCCATGTCCACCAGATCGGCGCGAGTCTCCGCATGGAGCTTGGCTTTTTCGGTGCGCGTGACGACCACCCGATCGAGGGTGACCATGCGGCCCGGGCGCGCGGCCGTGTTCCGGAGTCGATCGGCCCCGGGAAACCCCGCGTCGGTCTCATGGAACACCCAACCGACTTGCGCCTCTGGATTCAGGGCCCCGGCGACCCCGCAGGTGAACACGCGGTCCGGGCGGGCGGCCTCGAGCGCGACCGTGCCGCTTCGATGGGCATTGTCGGGCCCCATGCCCGTGACCCAGACCTCCAGTCCCGGAAACGCGAACCGCTGCAGGGCGGCGCGGGCCTTCGGTGGTTCGGTGCGTTTCAGCGGCCAGCCGTGTCGAAGCCCGAGCTTCACGAAGGCCGCGGCTTCCTGGGGCAGCGCGAAGAACAGCAGGGTCGATTCCACGGTCAATTGAAGGCGATGTCTTCCGGGGCGTCGGCCAGGATCCGTTCCTGCCACCGCGCGCGTTGGCGCAGCAGTTTCTTCCAGAGGTCCTGGGGCGGCACCTCGAAGACGAGCGACAAGTCGGCCGGGGCGATCAGCCAACTGTTCTGGCGCATTTCGTTGTCGAGTTGGCCCGGAGACCACCCCGCATACCCGGAGAACACCTTCAGGCGGAGGTGGGCGTTCCCGGAGTTCATCAGTTCTTGGAGTTCCTCGATCTGGTGACCGATGGTGAGTTGCGGCAGCACGTTGCCGAGCAGGTGGCCCGGGTTGTTGTAGAGGTAGCTCAACGCCGTGGGTTGCACCGGGCCCCCCTCGAAAAGCCGCACCCCTTGGAACGCGGGGGGAACCTCACCCGGCAGCGAATCTTCCAAGGCCAGGGTTCCGGGCTGGGTCAACACCAGGCCCAGAGCCCCCTCTGGCGTGTGCTCGCAGACCAGCACCACCGAGCGGTGGAAGCACGATCCACCGAGGCTCCCGCCGTCCAGCAGCAGTTTCCCCTGGAGGGTCTTGAAGGATTTCTTGGCTGGCTTTGGCATGACCCAGTCGGGCCGTCGACCCGGATGCCGGGACGGTCTCCAACGACGGTGGAGATCGTGGGGCAAGCCCGGGCCTTCAACAATGGTGGAAGCACACCGGGAATTGCCCGATCGGGGGCGGTGTCGGCCGTCTTCAGCGGGGCCAACGCGCACCGCGACTGAGGGTGCGGATGCGGATGAGCTTGCTGTCGGCGGTGATGTAGAGAGTCCGACCGTCGTTGCCCCACGCGCAATTGGCCGTGGCCTCGCCGGTGTTGAGCACGCCGAGCAGTTTGCCCTCCGGGGAGATGACCAGGATGCCGCCCGGGCCGCTGGTCCACAGGTTGCCCCGTTCATCGACCTTCAGGCCATCGGGCAGCCCCTTGTTGCCGGCCACCCTCGGGGTCGCATCGAAGAACACGCGACCCTCGCCGACCGTGCCGTCTGGAAGCACCGGGAACGCGGTGATGGTGGCGGCCTTGGAGTCGGACTGGTTCACATACAGCGTCTTTTCATCCGGCGACAGGGCGATGCCGTTCGGGAAATCCAGCTTTCGGGAAATCAGCACCACTTCACCGGACGGCCGGCGCAAATAGACACCGTTGAACATCAGTTCCTTCAGCGGGCTGTTGTTCATCCCGTCGAGGCCGTAGGGGGGATCGGTGAAGTAGAGGTTGCCGTTGGAGGCCAGGCACAGGTCGTTCGGCGAATTGAAGCGCCGGCCCTGATAGTGCTCGGCCAGCGGGGTGAAGCTGCCGTCCGGGTTCAATCGGGCGATCTGGCGGTTGCCGTGCTGGCAGAGGATGAGCCGTTCACCGCGGTCGGTGGTCAACCCGTTGGAGCCCTGCTCGCGGAACTTCAGGGCCTGGCCGGTGTAGCCGCTCGGGTTCAACGCCACGCTGAGCCCCCCCTTCTCGCTCCAGCGATAGACCTTGTTGACCGGCACATCGGAGAAGAGCAGTTCCTGGTTCTTGCGGATCCAGACCGGTCCCTCGGACCAATCGAAGCCCTCGGCCAGAAGCTCCATCTCGGTGCCAGGGGCCACCAGCGAGTCGAACTCCGGGGCGAGCCGCTCGACGCGGCCCGTCGTCGCATATTTCGGCCCGGGTTTGGCGGGCTTGAGGGCCGCCGCCGCCACATCGGGACGGGCGGCTGCAAGCGGGATCGTCCCCAGGAGGGTGGCGGCGAGGCAGGTGACGAGGGTCCGGGAAGGGAAAACGCTCATGGTGTTGGGCCAGTCGTAGCCGTTCGGGCCGACCGAATCAATCACCGGGAGCGGGAAGCCCCCTGGGGCGGGGGAGGCGCGGCGGCCAGCGCACGGGCCTCGACGTAATTGCCCAGGCAATGCGCCAGGCTGCCCTTGGCTCCGGCCCAGTCCACGCGCCCGAGCGGCACGTACAGCGCGAGCTTGGCCGCCCGGATCAGCAGGCCCGGCAGGGTTGGCCGGTGCGGCTCGAAGAACCGGGCCATCGCCCGGTAGTCCACGCGGCCCTTCTGGTAGAAGGCCCGCATCGAGCGTCGATTGCGGTAGTGCACCCGGGCCGCGTGCACGGCCGCGACGAGTTCGCCGGCCTTCAGGGCATCGAAGTACCACTGCAGGTCTTCGCCGCCGCCGATCTGCTCATCGAACGGGCGCGTTTGCCAGGCGCGGCGGCGGTAGAGGCTGTTGGGGTTGCCGGCCCCGAAACCGAAGCCGCGCCGCAAGTCGTCGCCCTCGAACAGGGTGATGCCGCCGCTCAGGGCCGCATCGAATTCGCCCAGGATCGGACCCACCGCGGCCGTCACCGCATCGGGGAACCGCCCGATGGCCCGGCGGTAGGCCTCCAGGAAATCCGGATCGGCCGGAATGGTGTGGGCGCTCAAGCTCAACACCCAGTCGTGCCGCGCGGCCGCGAATCCCCGGTTGAGGGCTCGCCCGTAGGTGAACTCCTGCCTGCGGATCGGCACGATCTCGGCCCCATGGCGTCCCGCCAGTTCGAGGGTCCCGTCGGTGGATCCGGAATCGACGACGATGAGTTGGTCGGCCCCGGTGCGATGCAGCCCGGCCAGCACGGCCCCGAGGGTCTCGGCGGCATCCAGGGTGCGGATGACGATGCTGATGGCGGGGAGCGACATGTGGATCTGAGGAGGAAACCCTAACAGTCCAGGCCGAGGCCTGAAAGAACGGAGAGGTCGCGAGGTGGCGCCGTTCCGCTGGCCCACGAGACCGGGGTCTGCGGGAATCCGATGCCCTGATCGTCGCCCCGAGGGACCTTGCGGATCGGCCGCGGGCCTGTTTAACGTGGAGGAAGGTTTCTCCGAAGGATTCTCATGCACTGCGACACCACCGATCCCGACCTGATGAGACGGGTCCGAAGCGCCGATGATCAGGCTGCCTGGGCGCAGTTCGTCGAGTTTTACCGGGCTCCCATCGTGCGGCATTGCCGCGACTATGGTTTGACTGCCGACCAGTCCGAGGAAGTGGCCCAAGACTGCTTCATTCGCTGTTTCCGCTACCTGCCCACCTTCGAGTACCGGGAGGCGGTGGGGCGTTTCCGGTCGTGGTTGAACCTCATGGTCAACCAGCAGATCGGGGAATGTTTCCGTTCCCGCATCCGCGACGAGTCCGTGAAGCGCCGCTATTCGGAGATGCTCCTCGAATTGTCGGATCCCGCCCAGGCGGCGTCCCGGGAGCCCACCGGTCACGACTTCGAACTCCTGGCCATGGCCATGCAGCGGGTGAAGGCGGCGGTGCGGCCGCAGCACTGGCAGTTGTTCGAGGCCTTCGTGCTGCACGGCATGTCGGCCACCGAGGTGGCCCGTCAGATCGGGGTGAGTTCGGTGCTGGTCCGTGTCAATGCCTTCCGGGTGCGCAACCGTCTCAAGGAAGAGTGGAGATCGTTGCAGAATGGGCCATTCTGAGCCCATCCCCGAGCCGTCGTTTCCCTCCGAGGCGTTGCCGTCCCTCGGGGTGCCGCATCGGGTCCGTTGCCTTTCCGACCGGGCGCAACGGCAGGTCTACCTGGTTCAGGAGACCTCGGGATCGTTCCGTGTCTTCAAGATCCTCCGGCACCAGACGGAGGAGGACCTTCGTCGATTCCAGGAAGTCCACCGCCGATTGGATTCGGTGGCCCGATGTCCTTGGCTGCTGCCGATCCTCGCCCACGGCGTGAGCCGCGACCGGGGACTCGCCTGGGAGGAGTTGGCCGTGGTGGATCACTCCGATCCCGGTGGTTACTCGCTCGAGGACTACTCGCCCGAGCTGCTGCGGACCGCGGGCGTCGGTGACGAATCCGGACTGGTGGAACGGGTGGCCGTGGTGGGGCTCGATTTGCTGAGGGCCATCGAGCACCTCGCCTCGCTGGGGTTGGTCCATGGGGACCTCAAGCCGTCGAATGTGTTCCGCTACCGCTCCAAGTGGGTCCTGGGCGATTACGACTCGGCCTCAACGGTGGAGGCTTCGGCCCCTCGTGGCGCCTCGACCGAGGGATACCGCCCGCCCGGTGGCGGGCACGGCGTCGAATGCGACACCTATGCGTTGGGGAAGCTGCTCTACGAGTTGTGGACCGGGAACGATCGACTGGAATACCCCAACCTGCCGCCGCGACTGGTGGCCCGCACCCGTTGGTCCCGAAGTGAGCGGTTGCTCAACGACCTCATCAATGCGCTGTGCTCCCCGGTGGGGCTCCACCGGTTGTCCAAGCCGGAGTCGATCCGACCCGTGCTGTCGGCTCTGATCGCCGGATCGGAGGCCGATCAGATTCGACTCGGGCGCTGGATCTCGAACCGCAGCTCGCACCGCCGGCGATCGTGGATGTGGGGCGGTGCAATCGTCGCCATGACCCTCCTGATCGTGGCGTTCTTCTTCCGGTCGGCGGCGCCCCAAGACGATGCTGTGTCGTTCCAGGGCGATCGATTGCAGGTCACGCTGTATCGCCATCCCCAAGGCGAGAATGATGGTTATGTGCGACGGGGATCCCTGGGGGAGGCGCCTGCGCTCCAACTCTTCAACACTCACCTGACTCGCGCCGAGCCCCTCAGGACTGGCGACCGGGTGGAGATGGGTTTGCGCAAGGAGGTCTGGAGAGGGCATGTCGGGGTGTACCTGTCGCCACGTCCTTACTTCCAGGAACCCCAGGCCCAGTTCGGTCATCGGGAGCATTTTGGCCTCCTCCCGGCTCAGTTCATCCTCCACGTCGACGGCGATGAGTTGGTCGCACCGACGGCCTTCCATCAGGGGAAACCGGTGCCATTGCCCCCGGAATCCTGGAACCCCCTCATCCGCACCAACAACCTCCAGACCTACTGGCTCTCGATGACGGTGGGCGCGCGCGAAGTCGAGTGGTCGGTGAACAACTGCGGCCTGGAGATCGCCCAGGGGAGGATCCCCCGGACCTTCGATCCCTGCCACCTGGGGGTCTATGTCTACGACAACACCCTGTGCTACCTGCGGTGGTTGAAGGTGGAGCACGCTCCTGCCGATGCGAAGTAGTGCCCGGTGGCGGTGCGGGTGAATCCCCAGCCCGACCCGAGGTTGCGTGCCGGCGAATTCCGGTTTTCTATACGACTCAAGGAATGAGCGACCAACTCGACACCCACCAGAAAGCCCTGCAGATCAACCTCGATCCGACCAAGTACGGCGTGTTCGCCGAGATCGGTGCCGGACAGGAGGTGGCGCGGTGGTTCTTCCGGGTCGGCGGCGCCAGCGGCACCATCGCCAAGACCATCTCGGCCTACGACATGACGGTCAGCGATGCGATCTACGGCCAGAGCGACCGGTACGTGAGCCGCAAGCGCCTGATCGCGATGCTCGATCACGAGTACCCGCTGCTGGTCGAGCGCCTCAAGGGCCAGCGCGGAGCCACCACCAAGTTCTTCGCCTTCGCCACCACGGTGGCCGCCAAGAGCTTCCAGCGGAAGGACGAGACCCACGGGTGGATGGGCATCCGGTTCCAGAGCGAGCCGGGTTCCGAGCCCAGCGACATCCTTCTGCATGTGGCGATGTGGGATCGCGACAGCCTCCAGCAGGCCGAGGCCATCGGCATCCTGGGGGTGAACCTCATCCACGCGGCGATGTACCTGAACTGGCATCCCGAGGCCATCGTCAACGCCCTGCTCGACAGCCTCTCCATCGAGCGCATCGAGGTCGACATGATCGAGTTCCGGGGCAAGGAGTTCGCCTCGGTGGACAACCGCTTGCTGGCTCTCCAGTTGGTGGAGAAGGGACTCACCAATGCGGCGATGTTCATGCCCGACGGACGCATCGTCCAACCGGCCGACGCTCTCTACAAGAAGAGCATCCTCGTCGAGCGCGGCTCATTCCGCCCCGTCACCCATGTCACGGTCGACATGCTCCGCTACGCCCAGGCCCAGTTCATCCAGGAACCCCACGTGGACGGGAAGAATCTGGTGGTGCTCATGGAGATGACCCTCAAGAACCTCAGTGCCGAGGGGCGGATCGATCACCAGGATTTCCTCGATCGCGTGGACATGCTGGCCACCCTGGGGCACCCGGTCCTGATCTCCAACTACGGCGAGTTCCATCGCTTGGCCGCCTACCTCCATCGGTTCACCAAGAACCCCGTCGGGTTCGTGATGGGCATCCCGACGCTCAAGGAACTCTTCGAGGAACGCTACTACTCGGAGTTGGCCGGCGGCATCCTGGAAAGCTTTGGCCGGATGTTCAAAAACGACCTCAAGCTCTTCGTGTATCCCTACAAGGATCCGGAGAGCGGGGCGATCATCACCTCGGGCAACCTGCGGGTGGCCCCGCATCTGCGTCACCTGTACCTGTTCTTGATGGAGAATTTCTTCATCCAGGGGCTGCGCGATGTGAACGAGGCGAACATGAGCGTCATGAGCCGCAATGTGCTCAGGATGCTGCAGAACAACGAACCCGGTTGGGAACCGATGGTCCCCAACGAGGTCGCCGCGCTCATCAAGCAGCGTCACCTGCTGGGCTACAAGGGCTAGGATCCTGGGGCGGTCCGCCACGGAGGGTGCGTTGACTTGGCGTGGGTCCGTTCGTAGGTTGGTTGTCCAACGATGATCGCAGGAAAAATTGGAGCCGCCGCCAGCCAGCAGCCTTCCTTCCGGGTGGGTGATGAGCGCCTGATCAAGCTCACCGACAGCGCCGGGCGCAAGGTGTCTGGATTGCTGACCAAGCAAGGGCGCCCCCAGGGCGTGCTTCGGGTCTCCGTGGTCGGAGGCGGGTGTTCCGGGCTCCAGTACAAGATGGACCTGCAGGACAAGCCCCAGAACCGCGACATCCTGGTGGAAAGCGCCGGCGTGCGCGTGGTGGTGGACCCCAAGAGCGCCTTGTACGTGACCGGCAGCGAGCTCGACTACGTCGATGCCCTGCAGGAGGGCGGCTTCAAGGTGAAGAACCCCAACGCGGCCACCAGTTGCTCCTGCGGCGAGAGTTTCAGCGCCTGAGATGTGTCGTTCGTGGCGGCTCCGGTCGACCCGAGGCTGGGTAGGGCAGGGCACCCGGAACCGGAACTGCGATCCTGAACCCATCTAAGGAACCCATCCAAGGAACCCGGCCCCTCCCTTGATCGACCCCATGCCCGAGCCTTCCCCCCAGCCCATCGTCCGGATCCGCGACCTGTTCCAGATCTATCGTCAGGGCGACATCGACGTCACCGCGCTCAACGGCGTGTCCCTGGACATCGCCCCGGGGGAGTTCGTGGTGCTGATGGGGCCTTCAGGTTCGGGCAAGTCGACCCTGCTGCACATCCTGGCCGGGATCGACACCGCCAGCCGCGGCACGGTGGAAGTGCAGGGCGTCAACGTGGCCGGCCTGAACGAGTCGGAACTGGCCGACTGGCGCAACCAGAACGTCGGGTTCGTCTTCCAGAGCTTCAACCTCATCCCGGTGCTGACGGCCTTCGAGAACGTCGAGCTGCCGCTCCTGCTCACGGCGTTGTCGAAGGCGGAGCGTCGCCGGCAGGTCGAGACCTCCCTCGAGCTGGTGGGCTTGGCCGACCGCGGTCATCATCGGCCCGACCAGATGTCGGGCGGCCAGCAACAGCGGGTGGCGATCGCGCGGGCCATCGCCACCGATCCGACCCTCATCATCGCCGACGAGCCCACGGGCAATCTCGACTCGAAGTCGGCGGCCGACGTGCTGGGCATCCTCCAGTCCCTCGCTCGAGATGCCGGCA
>CAYLTF010000099.1:0-12801 GCA_964386625.1 uncultured Akkermansia sp.
CTGGTGAATCTTCAGGACATTTCCAGCGCCCTGGAGGTGTACCGCGAAGCGTGCCGGACCCAACCCCACGACACTTCGGTCCGGGGCCGCCTGCAGGAACTTGAATCGAGGATCGGATCGGATGCGACTCTGACGCCTGAGCAGGAATCGGCCATCGCCCGAGGCTTGGAGGCGTTGGAGAAGGAACAGGTTGCCGAGGCCTTGAGACACTATCGCGAGGCCCAGTCGCTTGGACCGGCGCACCCCGACCTGGACCACATCGTCCGGGAACTGGAGATCCGTCTGGCCTGCCATCCCCAAGACGCACCGCCGAATGCGCACCCGGTGACAGCGACGCCAACGGAAACAGCCCCGGTCACGAAGCACTCGGCCAGACAACGCGAAACGGGGTGGTCGTTCCTCATCATCACCAATGGGAAACGGCCCACGAAATTGGCCCGCGAAATCGAATCGATCCGCGCATTGGGCATTCCCCGGCATGAGATCCTGGTGGGCGGAGAACCCCCCGCCGATCTGCCCGATGGAGTCGGCACCGTCCCGGCCCTCGACGCGGCCCGCAACGGGCGCCTGGGCGAGATGCGCAACGCCCTGACGGCCGCCGCGAACTACGACCACCTGGTGGTGGTGGATGACGATTTCATCTTCCACCCGGACTTCTACTCCGGCCTGCAGCGCTTCGGGGACGATTGGGAGGCGCTGTCCGTGCGCATTCTCAACCCCGACGGCTCCCGTTTCTGGGACTGGGCCACTCATGGAGGCCCCAGGGGCCACGTGCTGTTGGACTACGACGAGACCGACGAGCACGTGTACATCACCGGCGGATTGATCCTCTTGAAGGCCGGCGTCGCCGACCGGGTGAAGTGGGATGAAGGCAGGGGTTTCTACCAGGGCGAGGATCTCGATTTCTCTGGTCGCCTGAGGAAGGCCGGCATCCGCATCGCCTTCAATCGCCACAGCACGACCACCCACGACGACGGGAGGTACACGATGGGAACCACGGCGGAGGGCCGTCAAATGATCCGCCGGAACACCGAGATCGGCCTCCCCCTCCGCTGGGCCGCCCCGATCTTCAACCCCAGCGGCTATGCCAGCGAAGCGATCAACTTCGTACTGCCGCTGGAGGATCGGTGCCCGCTGGGCATTCATCACCAGACCACGGTCTACTCGGAGAGTTTCACCCAGGGATTGCCGGCCGCCGACCGCGAGGCCCTCTTCCGGATGCGGGATCGGTTCAGCACGCTCAAGGAGGGCATCGTCATCTCGCACAACCCGGCCAACGGATTCATCCGTCTTCCCGATGCCGACTACAGCATCGGCCGCACGATGTTCGAGACCGACCGGATTGCGCCGGAATGGGTCGCGGCCTGCAACCGGATGGACGAGGTCTGGGTGCCGTCACGGTTCAACGTCGAGACCTTCGCGGCCAGCGGGGTGGAACGCTCCAAGCTGGTGGTGATGCCCGGCGCGGTGGATGCGGAGTTCTTCGATCCGGCACGGCACTCGGCCTACCCGTTGCCCAACCGGGCCAAGTTCAACTTCCTGTCGATCTTCGAGTGGTCGTCGCGCAAGGGCTGGGACGTGCTGCTGGCGGCGTACCTGCGGGAGTTCTCGGCCGAGGACGACGTGTGCCTGTGGCTGCGCACCTACCTCTTCTCGAAGCCTGACGGCGACCCGACCGAGGAGATCCGCCGCCGGATCCGCGACTTCACCGTCAGTCTCGGACTGGGCGACAAGGCGCCGCCTCGCATCGAACTCATCGCTCAGCAGGTGCCCAGCGACCAGTTGCCCGGGCTGTATCTCGCCTGCGACTGCTACGTGGCCCCGAGCCGGGGCGAGGGCTGGGGCCGCCCGCAACACGAGGCGATGCTCATGGAGCGCCCCGTGATCGCGACGAACTGGAGCGCGAACACCGAGTTCATGTCGGAGGAGACGAGCTACCTGCTCGACTACGAACTGGTGGAGGCCCGCGGGCTCGAACCGGAGCTCTGGCACTACAAGGGACACCGCTGGGCCAACCCCTCGGAATCCCACCTGCGCACCCTGATGCGCCACGTGTCCACCCATCCGGAGGAGGCCAGTGCCAAAGGCCAGGCGGCCCGGCGGCACATGGCCCGCCACTACAGCCGCGAGGCCGTGGCCGACCAGGTGGTCCGACGCCTGCAGGCCATCGAGCGTTCCCTGCTCTCGCCGCAGTTGCCACCCGCTCCGGTGGTCGATGTCCACGGACCAACGACTTCGGGAAACGCCCATCCTGGCGACCCGTCGAGCCCTGTCGGCACGACGGATCCGAAAACCACCGCCCCGCTGGTCACCGTGGCCTTCGAGGGATCGTTCCTGGACCTCGGTTCACTCTCGCACGTGAACCGGTCGCTCGTGCAGCACCTGAACCAGGAACCACGGGTCCGCGCCGTCGCCATCTCCCACGGACCTGTGGCCACCGGCCCCGTGCCTCCGGAACTCAAGGCCTGGCCCCAACGCCTCCAGCGCCGTTCACCCTCCGACACCCTGGTCACCGTGCGACATCACTGGCCGCCGGACTGGCGACGTCCTGAACACGGGGCCTGGGTGCTCATCCAGCCTTGGGAATACGGGTCCATCCCCGCCGAGTGGGCCGAGAAGGCGAAGGCCGTGGATGAGATCTGGTGCCCCAGCCGATATGTCCGGAGCCTGTATCTGCAGGCAGGCATCCCGCCCGAGAAGCTTCGGGTGCTGCCCAACGGCTACAATCCGACGATCCACCACCCGGGCGCCACCCCGACGCCGATTCCCACCTCCAAGCGGTTCAAGTTCCTCTTCGTGGGCGGAACCATCGCACGCAAGGGAGCCGACCTCCTGCTGGAGACCTACCTGAAGACCTTCCGGCACTCCGACGACGTGTGCCTGGTCATCAAGGATTTCGGGGGCAAGTCGGCCTACCAGGGACAGACCCTCTCGCAGCGCATCCATGCGGCACAGGCCGATCCGACCGCCCCGGAGATCGTCTACATCGACCGCGAGATGCCCGAGCGGGAACTGGCCGGACTCTACACAGCCTGCGACTGCCTGGTGCACCCCTACCGCGGCGAAGGTTTCGGGCTGCCGGTGCTCGAGGCGATGGGCTGCGCGCTGCCGGTCATCTGCACCGGAGGCGGCTCCACCGATGATTTCGCCACCGAGGAGTTTGTCCATCGCATCCCGGCTTGGCGGGAGTTCGTCGGCCACGAGGTCAGCGGAATGAAGCTCGACCACCGCGGCTGGTGGCTGAGCCCAGACCCCGAGGCCTTGCGCCACGCCCTGCGGGAGGCCGTGACCGAGGCCCCGCGCTGGCGGGAACGCGCCCACAAGGGGGCCGAACATGTCGCGGCCCATTGGACCTGGAAACACGCCGCACAGACGGCGGCCCGTTTCGCACGGGAACTGGCGGCCCGGCGCGCCGAACAGGTGCGGCAGACGAACGCAGCCGCCGGCAAGGCCATCTCCCTGCCGGAGGCGGCCTACCAAGGCGATCTGCAGGCGGCCCGCAACGCATTCCGAGACAAGGATCTCGCCGCCGCATGGCGACTGGCCTGCGAGGCCATCGTGCAACGCCCCTTCCACCCCGAGGGGTGGGTCTTCCTGAGCGAGGTGGCTGCCGGGGGCGGGCATCGCTCGCTGGCCCGCCGGTGCGCCCAGAAGGCCGTGGCCCAGGCCCCGGGCTGGAAGCCGGCCAAGCGCCAACTCTCGGGCCTCGGCGGCGGGGCCGACAAACCCACGGTCGAATTCGGCGAACCGCCGCTGCGTGACGGGGAGCCGCCGCGCCTGACCGTCTGCATGATCGCCCGGAACGAGGAGCGTTTCCTGGACGGGTGCCTGAAGTCGGTCCGCGGTCTGGCCGACCAGATCGTGCTGGTCGACACCGGATCCACCGACCGGACCGTGGAGATCGCCCGGTCCCACGGGGCCGAGGTGCACTTCCGGGCATGGGACGACGACTTCAGCGCGGCCCGCAATGCCGCCCTGCTGCACGCCCGGGGAGACTGGGTGCTGATCCTCGATGCCGACGAAGAGGTGTCGATGGCCCATCACCAGGCCCTCCGCACGCTGCTCACGACACCGAACGTGATCGCCTACCGGCTCCCGTTGGTCGACGTGGGGCGCGAGGGCGAGGGCGTGAGCCAGGTGCCCCGCCTGTTCCGCAACGCGCCCCGGCAATTCTACGTCAGCCGCATCCACGAGCAGGTCTATGCCAGCCTCGAGATCAACCGCGAGAAGTGGTCGATGGAGAACCGGTTCGGCGACGCCCAGCTGATCCACCACGGTTACCAGGCCGCGGTGGTCAAAGACCGGAACAAGATCGCGCGGAACCTCCGGCTGCTGGAACGGGCGAACGAGGAGCACCCGAACGACGTCAATCTGCTCATGAACCTGGGCCTGGAGCTGTGGAAATCCGGCCAGTTGGGGCATGGCCTCGGCTATTACCTGGAGGCCTACCGGGCGATGCTCCAGCACCCGTATGGCCAGACCCCTCCGGAACTCCGCGAGGTGCTCCTCACTCAATACGGCTCGCACCTGCTCGGGCTCCGCCATCACGGCGAGGTGGTGGCGATCTTCAACGAGCGGGCCATAGCGCCGAAGGACCTGACCGCCTCCCATCACTTCATGCTGGGACTGGCGCACTCGGCCCTGCAGCAGTGGGAATCCTGCGTGAACCATCTCCGGCGGTGCCTCGAGCTGCGGCAGCGACCGGCGCTGACACCGATCCATCCGGACATCCACCGGGGAACCCCGGGCCACTGCCTGGCGCACGCGTTGCGAAAGCTCGGACGCAAAGACGAGGCCGTCGAGGCCTACACCCGGTCGCTCCAGGACGCCCCCGACAACGCGGCGGCGCGGGTCGAGTTCGCGACCTTCCTCGCCGAGGAAGGGCAGATCATCCCGGCACTCACCCTGTTGCATGAGGGCATCCAACAGGATCCCGGGCAGGCGAAGGTCTGGGAGGCCGGGGCGACCCTCTCGCTACGCCAGCGCGACACCCTCGAGTTCGCCCTCGATTGGACCCAGGAATCCCTCCGCCATCTGCCGGACCATCCGGCCCTGCGGCGGCATCGCGCCGAGGCGCTGCTCTTGAACGGCCTCGGCCGGGAGGCCTCCCCGCTCTGGACGGCTCCGGGCCAACCCCACGACGCCACAAGCCTCGGCGGATCGATCCTCAGCCGCCTCTTCGCGGACGAGCCGCTGGAGGCACTGCCCAAAGACCAGGAGCGTTCCGTCAGCCAGGAGGTGCTTCGGCGCTACCGCCAAGCGGTGGAGCTCGGCCTCGACCCCTGGGTCCAGGCGCTGCACCGGCGGGTCGACGCTCTGGAGACAGCAACCCCATCGGCCGCCCTGCTGATCCGACAAGTGATCGCCGAGTCCGGCCCGGAACACTGAACCCCGAATCGCCCCATGCCCCTCCCGCACCCCCAATTCGCCCCCGCCCCAAGTCGTTTCGGATCCCCGCTCCGGATCGGACTCCTGGCCTGGACCCTCCTCGTCGCCGGATGCCAATCCTCCAAGCCGTCGCTGCCGGAGCTGGGGGCGCGCTTCGAACCCAAGAACATCTACCGCGCCATGGAGGTGCTGCCCGGAGACCTGCAGCGGGTGGTGCTCATGCCGGTCACCGTCTCGAGCCCGGACCTGGCAACCCTGGACCACCGCAGGCAGCTCGGGCAGATCCTGGAAGAAGAACTGCGCAAGGCCCATCGTTTCGAAGTGGTGAAGGCCACCCCCGAGGAACTGCGCCGCGGGTTCGGCAAGGACGCCTTCTCGGCCGGCGAGGTGCTGCCGGCGGACCTGCTTTCCCGGATCCAGTCGGCCCACTCGGCCGACGGGGTCCTCTTCGTGCAGATCGCCAGCTACCGACCGTTTCCCCCCGTGGCCATCGGGTGGGAACTGCGTCTGGTGACGGCCGACCAGGGGCGCACCCTGTGGTCGGTGGACGAGAGCTTCGACGCATCCCAGGTCGAGGTCGCCCGCGCCGCGCGCGACTACTTCCGCGCCCACCATACGGGTTCTTCGGAGTTGGCCGATCCCCAGGCCGACTTGCGCTCCCCGTCCCGTTTCTGCCGATACACCGCTCAGGCGCTCTGGCAGACGCTGCCGAAACGCTGACCACGGAACCCCTCGACATGACTGCCCCTCAAGTTTTTGCGCCATCGGTCGATGTCCCTCTCGTGGCTGGTCCTTGGGGGATAACAGGAATCATCCACGCCTGCCGAGAAAGTGAGACATCATGGACATCCAACGCACAGGCAGCCTCGACTCCGTGTCGAAGGCCCAACGCAACACCACTCGCCGGGAGGTCACGGCTCCAGCCGCCGATGATCAGGACTTCTCCAAGACCGACGCTCTCCGCGGCGCCCTGGACAACCTGCCGAGCAGCCGCCCCGACAAGGTCCGACAAGGTCGCGACCTGTCGGCCAACGTCGACTACCCCCCGGTGACCACCATCCGGAAACTCTCGAACCTTCTCGCCGTCAAGATGCAGGACCCCATGGCTCTCTGAGCCCCCCTGAACACGTCGATCGGTTCCGATCCAGGGCCTTGAGCCCGACTCCATCACCCGTTCCCACCCCACGATCCTCCCATGAGATACACCGCCAACCCATGGCAATCCTACCGACAGGTCGCCACCAAGACCGCGACCCCGGGTCAACTGGTCCTCATGCTGTTCGACGGAGCCCTGCGCTTCCTGGACAAGGCCCTCGCCGGTTTCGAGCTCGACGACCCTCTCGACTCCAACCTCGCCATCAACAACAACATCCTCAAGGCGCAGGAGATCATCCGAGAACTCAACGCCTCGCTCAACCTTGAGCAGGGTGGCGAGTTCGCCGTGACGATGCGCCGGCTTTACAACTTCTACGACCTGCAGCTTTCGCAGAGCAATCTGAAGAAAGACCCGGCCGGGGTGGAGTTGGTGATCCGGCTGCTCTCCGTGATCCGTGGGGCCTGGGCCGAGATGCTCACCGGGCGGTCGATCCCGGCGGCCGATCCAGGCGCTCTCGACACCCAGTCCATCACCCCTCATGTCCGCGGCCAATTCGAGTCGCAGCTCGCGTTGCAGGCGGCCTGACACCGGTGGCACCGAACCTCCATACACCCCCGCCCTCCCCGACATGAGCGCCCGTCACGATTTGTTCAAGACCTACGACGAATGGCGGGATTGGACCGTCCGAGAGGGCGAGGCCATCCGGTGCGGCGACTGGCCCGGCGTCCATTCCTGCCAACGGGCCAAGCTCGAGCTCCAGGGCCGGATCGTCCGGTTCACCCAGGCGACCCGGGCCGAGCTGGCCTCCTCGGGCGGGAATTGGACCGAGGTCGAACAGCAACTCCGCCGCGAAGTGGCGACGCTGATCGACCTCGAGAACCGGAATGGCGAGACCCTCGCCCAAGTCCGATGCCGGGCCCTGGCCGAGGAGGCGGAGCTGGATCGTTCCACCCGCCAACTCCGCCAGGTCCGCTCCTACGCTCCGGTGGTGCGTTCAGTCTGGAGCTCCTACTCCTGACTTTTTCCGGAACGATTCCCTTGGACCAGCAACCCTGGCCGAGCGCGTTCTTGTCATCGGTTTCGGGGGAGCACGGCAAGGGCAGGCCGGGATCGCCGGCCGGCTCCATTCTTGGGGGCCTGGTGGCACCCGCTCGACCGGGTGAAGGTCGGGCACCGGCTTTACAAGGCATCAACCGTTTTGAGAGCGTTGCAGCCGATGTCGAAACCGTTGCTGATCGCCGGCCGATCCTTTGATTCCCGCCTGTTCCTGGGAACGGGGAAATTCCCCTCGCCGGAATCCATGCGCGATGCGTTGGCAGCCAGCGGCACGCAAATGGTGACGGTGGCTCTCCGGCGCGCGGACCTCAGCGGCAAGAAGGACCCCTTCGCCAACATCCTCGAGTTCATCGATCCCAAGCGCTACCTCATCCTGCCCAACACCAGCGGGGCCATGAACGCGGCCGAAGCCGTGCGCCTGGCTCGACTGGCAGCGGCGGCCGGTCTGCCCAAATGGGTGAAGCTCGAGATCCACCCGGACCCCCGCTACCTGCTGCCGGATCCGGTCGAGACCTTCGAGGCGGCCAAGCAACTCGTGGCCGAAGGTTTCGTCGTGCTGCCTTACATCAACGCCGACCCCGTCTTGGCCAAGCGCCTCCAGGAGGTCGGGACCGCCACGGTCATGCCCCTGGGTTCGCCGATCGGTTCCCACCGGGGTCTCCAGACCCGCGACCAACTGCGGATCATCATTGAACAGGCCACGGTGCCCATCGTCGTCGATGCCGGGATCGGGGCTCCCAGCCATGCCGCGGAGGCGATGGAACTGGGAGCCGATGCGGTCCTGGTGAACACCGCCATCGCGGTCGCCTCCGACCCGTCCCGGATGGCCGTCGCCTTCCGAGATGCCGTCCACGCGGGCCGGACCGCCTACGAATTGGGGCTGGGCGAAGCCACCGATCAGGCCAGCCCCACCAGTCCGCTGACGGCCTTCCTGAACTGATCCGTCCATGTCCGCCTCGACAGGCCCGCAGTCTTCGACCGCAGCGGACGGCCCCGGATTGGACTCGCCTTCCGGCGCACCCGTCAGCCCGGCCCTGCGGATGGCCCGTTGGTCCTCCCGGCTGGCGAGCCTGTCCGACCCGCAGAGTCGCCTGGCCCACCTCGTCGAGGCGGCGCGGCGACAAGTCGCCCTGCCCGCGACCGATCGCCTGGAGAGCCACCGTGTCCAGGGATGCCTCGTGCGGACCTGGTGGATCGCCTCGTGGCACGACGGCCGATGCTGGTTCCGGACCGACTCGGATGCCATGACGCTCAAGTGCCTCGCCGGAGCGATCGCCGAACTGGCGTCCGGGGGCACTCCCGACGAGATCCTCGTGCTGGATTTCAGTCCCTTCGATTCGCTGGGCCTGCTCCGGCAACTCGCCGAGAACCGCCAGCGGACCCTCCGGAACCTCATGTCGGCGACCAAGGAATTCGCTGAGCGATCCGCGGGCCGAAGTCCCTGAAGATGCCGCCGTTCATGACGGACAACCGCGCCGAGAATCTCCCGCAGCCGATCCGACCGTTGGCGGCGGTGCGGCGCATCGTGGGCTTCCTGGCCCGCCGCCCCGGTTGGACCGCGCTGTCGATCGGCCTCCTGGTCCTCAACATCGGGATCGAACTGTCGCTGCCGCAGTTCCTGGGCCTCACCATCACCGCCTTGGGCGAACGTTCCGCACCGCCCGCCTTGGGGACCGGCGTGGCGGTCTTCCTCGGGCTCGTCGTGCTGCGGGCGGGGATCGGCCTGGTGCTCGGCCCGGTCCGCAACCGGACGGCACAGACCACCCTCGGCGACATCCGGGCCGCCGTGTACGATGCGCTGCAGCGGCGCTCGTTCGCCTGGCACGACAACGCCCGGACCGGGGAACTGATCTCGCGGGCGGGAACCGATGTGGGACGGCTGCAGGACCTCCTTTTCGTGTGCCTGCTGTTCGGGGTCGACGTCGCGGCGGGCCTCCTGGGAACCCTGTGGCTGATCTTCCTCACGAGCCCCCGGCTGGGCCTGATGACGCTCGTGGCGCTGGTCCCGACCGTGGCGACGATGGCCTGGTTCGCCGCGCAACTCCAACCCCGCTGGCGTCGGGTGCATGAGCGCCACGGCGCCATGAGCACGGTGATCCAGGAGAACATCGCCGGTGTGCGCGTGGTGAAGGCCTTCGCCCGGGAACCGGCCGAGATCGCCAAGTTCCGCGCGCGCCGCGCCGACTTTCTCCGTGAACTGGGTGACGCCGTGAATTTCTGGGCGGCCCGTGTGCCCTTCGCCCAGTTCCTGTTCGGCCTGGCCGTGCCTCTCACCCTGTGGATGGGGGGCGGAGAAGTCCTGCGCGGCGCGATCACCCTGGGTGACCTGGCCAAGGTGCTGGTCTACCAGATGGCCCTGGGCGGGCGCATCGGCGTGATCGGCCAGATCACCAACATCCTCCAGAACTCCAGTTCAGCAGCCCAGCGGGTCTGCGAATTGCTCGACGACCGAGACGAAGGAACGCCGGTCCGGCCGTCGAGCCCTCCTGCCAGGGCCACCCCCCTCCGTGGGACCGTCGAGTTCGATGACGTCGCCTTCGGGTACACCGCGGAGCCCTCGCTCCGCGTGCTCGACGAATCCAAGCCGGCACCGGAGACCCGGCCGATCCCGTCCATCGCTTCGCGGACCGGGGCCCTGGAGTCGGTGTCATTCTCCGTGCCGGCCGGCGTCACGGTGGCCATCGTGGGCCCGACCGGTTCGGGCAAGTCCACCCTGCTGTCCCTCATCGCCCGATTCCATGAACCGACCCGCGGGCGCATCCGGATCGACGGCATCGATGTGCGGGACTGGGACCGGGACACGCTGAGGCGGAACATCGGGGTGGTCTTCCAGGAGACCTTCCTCTTCAGTGCGACGCTGGCCGAGAACATCGCCCTCGGCAGGCCCGACGCATCCCGCGAGCAGATCGAGGCCGCGGCCCAGGCCGCCCGGGCGGACGGATTCATCCGGGAGCTCCCCCAGGGCTACGACACCGTCATCGGAGAACGCGGCATCTCCCTCAGCGGCGGCCAGCGCCAGCGGATCGCCATCGCCCGGGCGCTGCTCATCGATCCCCGGATCCTCCTGCTGGACGACGCGACCAGCGCCGTGGACCCCTCCACCGAGCAGGAGATCCGGGAGGCCATGCGCGGTTTGTGCCGGGGGCGGACGACGTTCCTGGTGGCCCACCGCGCGGCCACGGTCCGCCATGCCGACCTCATCCTCGTCCTTCAGGAGGGGCGCCTGGTGGCCCAAGGCAGACACGAGTCGCTCCTCGCCGATTGCCCGGTGTACCGGGATTTGTTCGCGGCCACGGAACCCGAGACCGCCGCACGCTGATGGCCACCCACGACGACATCGCCCTCGACGAGGAGTTCGCACAGGGGAGCCTGCGCGGATCGCTGCTGCGACGCCTTTTCGCCTACACCCGGCCCTACCGCCGCGCCCTCTACACGAATCTGGCCCTCACCCTCCTGGCGACCGCATCGGCCCTCGCGGGACCGAGACTCATCCAGCACGGCATCGACCACGCCTTGGCCCCGGTCCTGCAGGCCGGGACATCGACCACCGCAGGCACGATCGCGGCGGCGCGGGAGATCCTGATCCTGAGTGGACTCTACCTGGCCAACCTGCTGCTGGGATGGGGCCTGACCGTCGTGCAGGTCCGGACCTCCATCGAGACCGGCCAGGGCGCGATGAACGACCTGCGATTGGCCGTCTTCGAACATATCCAGCGGCTGTCGTTGAACTACTTCGACCGCACTCACCAGGGGCGCATCATCGCGCGGGCCGACTCCGATATCGACTCGCTGGACCGGGTGCTGACCTGGGGCGCAGGCCAGGCGCTGTCCAGCCTCGTGACCTTGGCGGGCGTCGTCGTGCTGATGGTTCAGTACGACCTGCGACTGAGCCTGGCGGTGTGCTCGGTGCTGCCGCTCCTGGCCTGGCTGACCCACTGGTTCCACCGTCGCGGGCGCGAAGCCTACCGCAGCCTCAGGGGCACCCAGTCCCGGCTCATCGCCGCCATGGCCGAGAACATCTCGGGCGTCCGAGTCGTCCAGGCCTTCGTCCGCGAAACCGAGAACCTGCGGCGATTCCGGGCACTGCACGCCGACTTCACCGAGCGCTGGGTCGCCTCCGCCCGGGTCTTCCACACCTACATGCCGGCCGTCGGACTGCTGTCCGGAACGGCCACCGCGATCGTCCTCGGCTATGGCGGCTGGCGGGTCCAGCAGGGGGCGCTGACCGTCGGCGGGCTGGCCGCCTTCGTCCTCTACCTGGGCATGTTCTTCGGGCCGATCCAGACCATGGGAGACCTGTACAACGCCATGCTTTCGGCTGCCGCCAGCGCCGAGCGCATCTTCGCCCTGCTCGACACCGAGCCCCAGGTCCGGGACTCCGCCGGCGCCACCGACCTGCCTCCCCTCCGCGGCGACGTCTCCTTCGAATCCGTCCGCTTCCGCTACGACACGACACCGCCCGACCGTTGGATCCTCGACAACGTCGACTTCTCGGTGCCCGCCGGGTCCACCGTCGCCCTCGTCGGCCACACTGGATCGGGCAAGACCAGCATCATCAGCCTCCTCGCCCGGTTCTACGAACCCCAGTCCGGCCGGATCCTCGTCGACGGCCTGCCCATCGCCGGGCACACCCTCGCCTCTCTCCACCGACAGTTGGGCATGGTCACCCAGGAGAACTTCCTCTTCACCGGCACCGTCATGGACAACCTCAAGTTCGGCCGCCCCGAGGCCACCGACGACGAGGTCATCACCGCGGCCCAGGCCCTGGGAACCCATGCCGTCATCCAGCGCCTGCCCGCAGGCTACGCCACCGAGGTCCGCGAACGCGGCGCCAACGTCAGCGCCGGCGAGCGCCAGCTCATCACCATCACCCGGGCCATGGTCGCCGCGCCCCGCATCCTCATCTTCGACGAAGCCACCAGCGCCGTGGACCCCCAGACCGAGCGCCTCATCCAGGATGCCCTGCGCACCCTCTTCCAACGCCGCACCAGCCTGGTCATCGCCCACCGCCTCAGCACCGTCCGTCACGCCGACCTCATCCTCGTCCTCGACCACGGTCGCATCGTCGAACGAGGCACCCACGAGAGCCTCATCGCCCAACACGGGCTCTACGCCCGCATGCACGCCGAATTCATCCGCGCCTGACCCTGGCCGATCCCAGGCGGAGCGGGAGCGGTCCGAGGCGAGCTCTGGAAGCGAACACACTCCCACCCCTCGCGCGCAGCGCGAAAGCCCATCCTCCCCTGAGCTTCCCTGCGAGC
>CAYLTF010000100.1:0-9221 GCA_964386625.1 uncultured Akkermansia sp.
ACCGCTCCACAAACATCACCACCCCCCAATCCAAATCGCTCAGCCAGGATCGCCCAGATGGCGGTCCAACGGACGACTCGTTGAATACGCGAAACGAGTCCCAGTTCTCGGGTGATTGGGTCAGATTCTGATCCTCGTTTGGACCGCCCATTTTGGGCTGCATAAAGCAACCCATGGGTTTTGATCGATGGATCCCAGCCCGAATGAAAATCGAGGGGGGGGGGAAACACTCCCAGCGATCATGTCCGCGGATTCTTTTCACGCGGTAAAACGGCGGATGAGACCCCACGCGCCAGATCAAAGAATGCTGTCCGACAAAGGCTGCCCCTTCTCCCAAAGATCCAGATTCGCCAGGAAATGACGAACCAACTTGTCATCCTGATCCGCTGTGCCTCCGCCCACATGGCAGGTGATGAAGCAGTTGGGTGCGGACCATAAGGGATGCGATGGAGGAAGCGGCTCCGGATCCATGACATCGAGGCAGGCTGCACCCACTCTCCCTGATTCCAACGCATCCATCAGCGCTTCCTGATCCACGGTGGTCCCGCGACCGATGTTGTAGAATCGGGCACCTTTCTTGAATTGAGCCAATCGCTCACGATCGACAAAGCGCCGGGTGGCCGACGAGTCCGGCAGGACGTTGATCACATGATCTGCCTGACCAAGGGCCTCGGACAACCGGCCCTCGGGGATGAGGGTGACGCCGGATTCCGACTCGGCCTTCCGGCGGAGCACCAGCACACGCACCTCAAACGGCGCCAACAGTCGCACCAAGCGGCGCCCGATAGCCCCATAACCGAGGATGACAACGGTCTGCCCCGTGAGCACCGAGGCGGTGAAGCGATCCTCCAGATAGCGCCACTCGCGGGCGCCATCCTGGTTACGGAGCTGCGACGGAAGATTCCGCGCCAACGACAGCATGCCCGCCAGCACCTGCTGAGCACACGGATCGGCGAACACCGCAGACGCGTTGGTCACCTGAGCGCCCCGAGTGCGCATCACCTGCCGGAAATCATCCCGATCGTAGCGGGTGTATCCGGCCGTGGAGAGGGCAACCCAACGGATCCGACGATAGGACATCACGTCCTCGGGAGCCGGCTGACCGTAGGCGATGTCCACCTCTGCCAAGCTTGGATCCGATTGCCCCGGCAGCAACACCGAGCGCGAGGACGCCACGGACTGAATCAATCGGTCTCCACGCCGCTCGAGCTCCGCCCTCAGGAGCCCCTCAGCTGCCGGTTGCAGTTGATGGTTGGTCCAGACGGTTCGGTTCATGGCCACCGATCTCGAACGAGCCGCCGCGCCGGCGCAAGCCAAACCCGGTCCCCAGCCTGGTTGCCAGGCCCACTCGATTGAATCCGCCATTCCCGACTCCGACACCTCGAGAGGCTCGTGCAACCCCAGGCTCGACGCCCGCAGCCCGGCCGAATCCAATGCCGGCATGAACTCCCCGTCCCTGTCACGCCGACGGTTCCTTCAAACCACGGTATCGTTCGCTGTCGCCACGCCGTTCACGAGAACGAGCCGTGCCGCCTCGCCGGTCCACCAAGTCTCAGTCGGCGTGATGGGGCTCCACCGGGGCAAAGCCCATCTGGAGGGATTCCTGACGGTCCCCGGTTGCGTCATCGGCACAGTCTGCGACGTGGACCGCAGAGCCGCCGCCGAAGCCGCCGATTGGGTCGAGAAGAAAACCGGACGCCGCCCGAACGAGGTGCTCGATTTCCGACGCATGCTCGATGACCGCTCTCTGGACGCCATCAGCATCGCCGCCCCCAACCACTGGCACGCGCCCGCCACGATCCTTGCCTGCGACGCTGGCAAGCACGTGTATGTCGAGAAGCCGGGCAGCCACAACGCCCAAGAGGCGCGCTGGATGGTGCTCGCCGCACGAAAACACGGGCGCCTGGTCCAGATGGGCAACCAACGGCGCAGTTGGCCCCTCGTCCGCGAGGCGATGGCCGAGCTCCACGGCGGCATCATCGGCAGACTCCATGCCGCCCGCACCTGGTACAACGCCGACCGGACCACCATCGGCCGCGGCAGGCCCGCCCCGGTGCCGGAATGGCTCGACTACTCTCTGTGGCAGGGTCCGGCCCCGGAACGTCCCTACCGCGACAATGTCGTCCACTACAACTGGCACTGGCGGTGGCATTGGGGCGGCGGCGAACTGGCCAACAATGGTCCGCATTTCCTCGACCTGGCCCGATGGGGCCTCGGGGTGGATTGTCCGACACAGGTCGCGTGCACCGGCGGGCGCTACTATTTCCAGGACGACCAGGAGACTCCGGACACCATCCAGGCCTCCTACGACTTCGGTACCAGCCAGATCACCTGGGAATGCCACAGCTGCAATACCCGCGGCCATCATGGAACGGGGGTCGGTGTCGAATTCCTCGGCGAAGGTGGCGCCTTCCTGTTGCTGGACAGCGGTTGGAAACACGTCGACCCGAAGGGCAAGACCGTCCGTGAAGGCCAAGCTCCTCGCCGCGACTCCGACCACTTCCTGAATTTCATCGAGGCCATCCGTGGCAACGCCCGTCTCAACTCCGAGATCGAGGAAGGACAGAAGAGCACACTGCTCTGCCACCTGGGCAACATCGCCTGGCGCACCGGTCACACCTTGCACCTCGATCCCAAGACCACATCGATCCGCAACGATCGAGCCGCCACGGCGCTCTGGGGCCGCGAATACCGTCGAGGGTGGCGACCCAAGGTCTGACAGTCGCCTGCTCCCTCGGCTCGAACGGGAGTAGATCACCCGCCGAAGATGAAATCATCGTGTTGACAGCCAATCGATGCCGGCAGACCCGAATGCGACATGCGAATGCCGCGCGGGCATATCCCGGTTTGGTGTCCACAATAGGCCTTCCCAGAATTCGGGATCTCCCGAAACCTCCAGCCGGGAAATCCTCCGACTCGATCCCGGGGACACCGGATCGAGTGGACGACGTCACCCCAAACCATCGGTGCTAGACCGCTTGATGGGCGGGTCCTTCTTCCCTGCGGATCGCCACAGAACCTCACCCGCAGGCTCCTCGGCGGCCAAGGACCGCCCCGTCCATCGGATTCGAAACCGATTGGCTTTGACCCAGCGGCCCGGGGTTGGTCTTCTCCGCAGCCACCATGAAACCGAATCGCATTCTTCCCGACCTCCAGTGCTCGCTTCTCTGCGAGGACGTGAAGCAGGAGTCCAACGGCAATTTCATCCTGATCGGCATCATCGGCCTCGTCCGCGTGCCCCAGTTGCCGATCACCGCCTTCAAACTCTGCGTGTTCAACCGCTGGGTGGCCGGCATCGGCCAATTCACCGAAGTGGTGCGACTGATCGGGCCCGATGGGAACACTGTCCTGCGCCAGAATTCCGTGAAGTTCCAGCTGGCCGACCCGGTCCAGGCAATGACCACGGTGAGCGTGATGGCCAACGTCGAATTCAAGGAGGCCGGCGTCTACACCATCGAGGTCCTGGTGGATGACGTGATGAAGCTGCGCTTCCCGATCCCGGTGGTGCAGGTGCAACAACCTCCCCAAGGTGCCCCTGCCCAGGCGGCCCCCCAGGGCTGATCTCCCAGCATCCCCTCTCGACTTCATGGCCCGGTCCGGACACTGGTTCGGCCGGGCCTCTGTGTTTGGATTCCTCCGCGGGCAACCAAGGCCGACCCTGCCCCCTCAGGCGGCCGATCCATCGCTGGCCGCGGAATCCCGGGGATCCGACGAAGGCGGCGCCTCGGTGGGCGGCTCCGGGGCGGAATCGGTGCTGGAGCCTGGTTGGGGTGCATCGGCATCCAACGCCAGCGCCAGCGTGTCCGGCGAGGCCTCCTCCAGTTTCGGAGACTCCGGCGCGGTGGCCAATCCCGGATCGACCGTGAGCAGCGACTCCGGCCTCTGCACCGGGATCCGTCGCAGTTCCGAGGCATCGGGCAGTCCGTCGAGGCTCGGAAGGCCGAAGTACTCTAGAAATGCCGCGGTGGTGCCGTACTGCATCGGGCGGCCCACCACCTCGGCACGGCCCACCTGCTCGATCAACCCCCGCTCGACCAGACTCGAGAGCACCCCGTCAACGGCCACCCCTCGGATCTGCTCCATCTCGGCCCGGGTGATGGGTTGCCGGTAGGCCACGATCGCCAGGGTCTCCAGCGCCGGCTGACTCAATCGCGACGGTCGATTTTTGACCCCGAGGAAAGCCCTCAACCAAGGCCCGTAGTCGGGCTCGTTGACGAATTGCCAAGCGCCGGCCACGCACACCAACCGATAACTCCGCGCGGCCACACGGTGGTCTTCCTCCAAGGCTTTGAGCGCCTCCAGGATGCGCTCCAGGTCGAGCTTCAACAAAGCCCTCACCGGTTCGATGGCATTCTCCTCCTGCGCGGCGCGGTTCAGGACATCCCTCAACTCCATCGGAGACAGGGGCTTCTGCGCGGCGAACAGCAAGGATTCCAAGACAAGTTTGAGCTCCATCTTCGGGTCTCGGAGATGACGGGAATGGTGGGCAAAGACAAGTCCGGAAAGTGGGGATTTCCGAACTTGGGTCGAATTCCGAGGGTTTCCCTATTGTCTGAAACCCGGCGTTACTTAATGTCAGGAGTGCGTTGTCGTATGAATCGTCGATTTTCAGGCCTTTGCCTCGCTCTGGGTGTCACCGCCACCTCTTTGTTCGCGGCCGATGCGGCAACGAATGCGCCTGCGGCGGCGGCAAAACCTCCAGCCGCTCCACCGAAGCCCCCGAGCCCATGGACTGTCACCGCATCCATGAATGCAGCCGTGTCGCGGGGCAACGCCGACACCCTGCTCTTGGGTTCCGCCATCAACGCCCTGCGCAAGTGGGACAAGAACGAGATCGCGCTGGGAGCCGACGCCACCTATGGGAGCAACAGCGACCCCACGACCCGCAAGGAGAGCACCACCGCCCAGAACTACGGTCTTTATGGGCAATACAATCACATGATGTCGGAGCGGACCTACCTGGGTCTCCGATCCGATGCCCGGCAAGATCGGATCGCATTCATCGACTACCGCGCCACCGTGGCCCCCGCTTTCGGTTATTACGCCGTCAAGAACGACAAGCTCACGGTGAAATTGGAAAGCGGTCCCGCCTTCATCTTCGAACGGTTGAAGGGAGCCGGCACCGACAACTACCTGACATTGCGTCTGGCCGAAGAAGTGCAATGGAAGATCAACGACCGGGCCTCGATCCGGCAAAGCGTGGAGTACCTCCCCCAAGTCGAGGAATTCGGCAACTATGTCTTGAACTTCAATCTGGGGCTCTCGACCAAGATCACCGAAAAAGCCAGCGCCACCATCACCTTCCAGGACTTCTACCGTTCGGTGCCGGCCCCGGGACGACGCGAAAACGACCTCCGATTGATGGCCGGCATCTCGTACACCTTTTGATGATGCCCCCCCTTCCTCCGGCATCCCTCCACCACTAGTCTATCCCCATGGCGATCGGAACACTCTCGCGCAGAACCCTCCTCCGGGGAGTCGGAGCCACCTTGGCCCTGCCGTGGTTGGAAGCCATGGCAGGCGCGAAGACGACGCTCCGGGCCGAGGCACCGTCGGGGGCGGCGCCGCGCCGGTTCGCCTGCCTGTACATGCCCAACGGTGCGCGAGCCGACCGATGGACTCCCGAGGGCGAGGGTTCAGAATTCCGGCTGTCGCCCATCCTGTCACCGCTCGAGTCCCACCGCTCGGAACTGCTCGTCCTGACCCAACTGTGGAATGCCGCCACCAACACCGGCGACGGCCACTACGTCAAGACCGGCGGCTTCCTCACCAGCACGACCATCACGCGGACGACCGGGGCCGACCTCTGCTCCGGAAACACCTCGATGGATCAATGGATGGCCCGGCAGGTCGGCCACCTGACACCCCTTCCCTCGCTGGAGCTGGGCATCGAACCGATCACCACCGGGGTGGACACCAACGTCGGCTTCACGCGCCTCTACGGATCGCACATCAGTTGGGCCACTCCGACCACACCCTGTGCCAAGGAGATCCAACCCAGACGGGCGTTCGACCGCCTTTTCCGGAACGCCGGGGCCATGCCCGCCTCCCGATTCGGAGACGATGTCAGCGTCCTCGACCTGGTCGCCGACGATGCCGAGCGCCTGAAGAAGCGCCTGGGCAAGGCCGACCAACAGAAGCTCTCCGAATACTTCGAGAGCGTGCGCGCGGTCGAACACCGGATCGAATGGGCCCGTCGACGGGCCCAGGGCGAGTATCTGGAAGATCCGGCCGCACGGGCCGAGATCGAGCGCCTGGGTCGTCGGATCGATGTCTATTCGGATCCGGCAAGAGCCAGCGAGCGGGGCGTCAACCACACCGAGCATGTGCGCCTGATGCTCGACATCCTCGCGCTGGCCTTCTGGACCGATTCCACCCGCGTCGGCACCTTCATGTTCGGCAATGCGGTGTCGGGACGGAATTTCTCGTTTCTCGACGGGGTCAAGGGCGGACACCACGAATACAGCCACCACGAGAATCGGCCTGAAAAACTGGAGGCCTACGAACGGATCACCCGGTGGCATGTCGAGCAATACGCCTATTTCCTGGGTCGACTCCGATCGATGACCGAGGGAAACGGCAACGTCTTGGACCAATCGATGATCCTGTTCGGGGCCGGGATGCGCGACGGCAATTCGCACAACCCCAGGAACCTGCCCCTGGTCTTGGCGGGCCGGGGTGGAGGCACTCTCGAGCCGGGGCGGCACCTCGTGTTCTCCAAAGACACGCCCATGGCCAATCTGCATCTGGGACTGATGCGCCGCATGGGGGTCCGTGCCGACCGATTCGCCGACAGCACCGAGCCGCTGGCGCGGATCGGCAACGCCGAAGCCTGAACTCTGTCTCCGGGCCACCGCATCGCGAGGCCGGCGGACCCTCTCGGCGACCTTCAGCGAGAGGCGCCAGGCTCGCGGCGAACGTCGGATTTCAAGATTCCTGACCCTGAAGACAGGCCTCGTGAATCTGCTTCTCCCCGAGCCGCAACTTCCCGGAGCCTCGGCTTCGGGTTGCCCTGAAGGCGATCTTCCGCTCAATTCATCTCCACCATGCCTGTCTATCAATACGAGACCATCCCGACGGTGCCCGACGAAGCGATTCGCCGCTTCGAGGTGAAGCAGTCCATGAACGACAAACCGCTCACCCGCGATCCCGAGACCGGGAAACCGGTCCGCCGAGTGATCTCGGGAGGATTCCTGATGCTGAAGGCCGAGGCGACCTCGGGCTGCGAGGGCGGTGCCTGCGAAATGCCTGCGCCCCAGTCCTGCGGCGGGTCCTGCGCCTGCCATCCTTGATGGCTTCCTAAAGCACCGCTCTCGCCCCGCCCTCCTTATCCCATTCGATGATTCCGCTGCCCCCCCTGCTCCGAAGGCACCTGGCTTGGTTCCTCCTCTGCTGCTGCTGTTCTCTCTCCCTGACGGCCCAGGGGAAAGGCGAGAAGCTCCCCGTGGCCAAGGCCTCGCCCATGGAACGGCTGGCCTGGATCCAGGGGCCGACCAACGTCAGCCTGGCCAATCGCGCCTCGCTCCAGATCCCCAAGGGATTCCGCTTCCTCGAGGCCAAGGCCGCGCAGGATTTTCTCAAGATGACAGGCAATCGCCCCAGCGGGGAAGAGACTGGCCTGCTGATGCACACCCAGGACGAGTGGTGGGTCATCCTGGAATTCGAGGAGATCGGCTACGTGAAGGATGACGAGAAGAAGGATCTCGACGCCGAGAAACTGCTCGAATCGTACCGCCGCGGCACCGAGGCCATGAATGAGTCCCGACAGGAGCGCGGTGCTCCGCCGATCCGCATTGTCGGATGGCACGTCGCACCCAACTTCAACGACATCACCAAGAACCTCGAATGGAGCGTGGAGGCCGAGAGCGGTGGCGGGAAGTTCGTGAACTACAACGTCCGCCTGCTCGGGCGCAAGGGAGTGACCAAAGTCACGCTGATCGAGGACCGGACCCATGTGGATGCGACCCTTCCGCAGTTCCGGGAGATCCTCCGCAGCCACAGCTACGCCAGCGGCGAATCGTATGCCGAATACCGCCAGGGCGATCGCATCGCCCAATATGGGCTCGGGGCCCTGGTCCTCGGCGGAGCCGCTGCGGCAGCGGCGAAGTTCGGGCTTTTCGGGCCGTTGATCCTCTTCTTCAAGAAGGCCTGGAAACTCGTGGCCGCCGCGGTGGTCGGAGCCGTGATGTGGATCAAGAATCTGTTCACCGGACGCAACAGGAATGACGGAGGTTGGAGGCGCTCTTGAGTCTGATCGCCTTCCACAAGCCCTACGGAGTACTTTCCCAGTTCAGCCCCGACGGGTCGCCGAACCGGACACTCGCGGAATTCCGATTCCCGCCCCGGGTCTACCCGCTCGGCCGTCTGGATGCCGACTCCGAGGGACTGCTGCTGCTGAGCGATGAAGCGGGCCTGAACCACCGGCTCCTGGATCCCGAGGCGGGCCACCTTCGGACCTACTGGGTCCAGGTGGAGCGGATTCCCGAGGAGGCCGCGCTGCGCGACCTGGAAAATGGGCTTTGGATCCAAGGTCACCGAACACGGCCGGCGCGGGCCTGGAAGCTCGACCCCCAGCCCGAAATGGCCCCGAGGATGCCGCCGATCCGGTTTCGCAAGTCGGTGCCGGATTGCTGGATCGCCATCGAACTGAGCGAGGGCAAGAACCGACAGGTCCGGCGGATGACCGCGGCGGTGGGCCATCCGACCCTGCGACTGGTCCGGGTCAGGATCGGAGACTTCGAGCTGGGAGCGATGTCCGCCGGGCAGTGGCGTGAACTGTCACCCACGGAACGTGGCCGGGTTTTCGCATCGCCATCGAAAGCCCGACGGTGACATCGGAACAGGCGGAGATCCAGGCGTGATGTCGCCTCAGGCCCTCGAGGGAATTCAGAGACGGTCTCGCACAGGAATCGGTGACGACGATGAGGGCGCTCGACGAGACCTTGCCGGGACTTGTACCCCCCGATTTCCGCCTGATTTCCTCGAGGAAATTGGGCACAGTCTCCAGCCATGCGCAGTCTCTATCTCGACATCTTCAGTGGCATCAGCGGCGACATGTTCATCGGGGCCATGCTCGACCTGGGGGTGGACTTTCGGGAATTGGACCGCGAGCTGCGGAAGCTGGGGCTGGGCGGATATCACCTGCACGCAGCCCGGAAACACAAGTCATCCATCGAGGGGGTGAAGTTCGATGTGCACCTCGATGGAGAAGTCTGCGGGCA
>CAYLTF010000100.1:9321-12470 GCA_964386625.1 uncultured Akkermansia sp.
GATCACGGACACGGCGGCGATCGCACCTTCTCCGTGATCCGTGGCTTGATCGAAACCAGCACGCTGTCCGAGTGGGTCAAATCCAAGTCCATCGCCGTGTTCCATCGCGTCGCTGTGGCCGAGGGCAAGGTGCACGGTCTGCCGCCGGAATCGGTGCATTTCCACGAGGTTGGCGCAATCGACTCGATCGTGGACATTGTCGGCGCTGCGATCTGCCTGGAACTGCTCGGCAAACCCAGGGTGGCCAGCGCCCCTGTGGTCGAAGGCACCGGCTTCGTGAAGTGCGCTCACGGCCGTTTCCCGATCCCGACCACGGCGACCCTGGAAATCCTCGGTGCCCGGGGCATCGGGATCAGTCAATGCGAGGAGCCCCATGAACTGGTGACTCCCACCGGTGCGGCGCTGTTGGCTGAATTCGCCGAGTCCTTCGGACCGATGGGCGCGATCCAAGCCCAGCGCATCGGCTACGGGTTGGGAACCCGTGACAACAAGACCCGTCCCAACGTCCTGCGAGCCATCCTGAGCGAGGGCACCGGGACTGGAGTGGTCCATGACTGGCTCACCGATCAGGTGGCCGTCTTGGAGACCAATCTCGACGACATTTCGGGCGAGGTCCTCGGGCATGTCCTCGACAAGGCCATCCGCCTCGGGGCCCTGGATGCCTTCCACACGGCCATCCAGATGAAGAAACAGCGACCGGGCGTGTTGCTGACCGTCTTGTGCGAACCCCAGGACGCCGACCGGTTCACCGAGCTCCTGTTGCTGGAGACCTCTGCCTTCGGAGTCCGGCGCACCCTTGCGGAACGCCGCAAGCTCCAACGCGATCACATCGCGGTGAAAACCCCCTTCGGGACGGTTCAGGTCAAACGGGGGCTACTGAACGGCGAGGTCGTCCAGTCGGCCCCGGAGTACGAATCCTGCAAGGGAGTCGCCGCCATGGCCGGTGTGCCAGTGAAGGAGGTCTTCGAAGCCGCGCGACGGGCGATGCCTTGACGGGGGAGCTCATCCGCCGACGGAGGTCACAGGGGGCGATCAAGCACCCTGGGCTGGACACCCTTCGCGACGGACCGTGCCTCAGGAGTCTGCCGATTCGATGGCCCCCTCGACAAAGGCCTTGCAATCCGACGCAGCCGGCGTAGTCCACAGACATGAGCCGGAAATGGATGCTGGTCTTGTCCCTGTTCGTCGCCTCGACGGCTTTGGCCCAGGGGATCCGCGGCGTCACCCGCCGCACTCCGACGGTCGTCTACGGCCAGAACGCTTCCCAGTTCTTCGCAGCCGGCGGTCTGCCGTTGAATCCGGTGAATCCCGCTTTGGCCAACGTCCCGGGGGCCTCCCAGAACGGGGCGATGAGTGCGCGGGGTTTCGTTTCGACGCCGGTCCCCTCCGTCCGTCCGGGCGGGGTCCCGTCGCCGACCATGCCGGCGGTCGGCCGACCTGCCCCGGTGGCCGTCCCGGGTGGTACGGGGGCGAATGGCCCGGCCTCGGCCCAATCCGGCAATGCTCCGCGCCGCTGAGTCCGCAAGATCAGCGGAGGCCCCGCTGACCGGGTGACGTGAAACCCGCATCCCGATTTCACGAGACGGATTGGAATCTCTTGTGACCCTGCTGTGGATCTGGAACCCACACCGATGTCCCGCTCAATCCACGGTCGCGGCACAGACCATCTCCAAGACGCGTCGAATCCCCCCGTCGCCCCCATTGCTCGGCTCCTGAAAAGGCGTGCCAGGGAGCGGCTTCCAGGAATCCCGATCAGAGCCTCCCGGTGGCTGCGGGATCCGGGTCAGCGACGGTTCGTATTGACCGTGGTTCCCGCCCATCTTGTAGATCACCAGGTCGAGCGACGGCACGACGATCAGGGCGAACCCGCCGGCCCCGGATTTCCAGAACGCATCCCTGGGGGCGCCCGCGACGTGTCCGTCGGCATTGTGCTCGAACATCAGGCTGTAGGGGCTGTGCGGGTTGAATCGGGACATCTTGCGGCATTGCGCGATATAATCGGCGGGAACCAAACGATGCCGCCCCCACCATCCTTCGTGCAGGAGGCAATAGCCGAAGCGAAGAGCATCGGTCGCAGCCACCGCGATGCTGCCTGCGCCATTGGCGTGAGGCAGTGTGATGTCCCCCCGATGGAGGCAATAGTTCCAGGGTCCCCAGCCCATCGGTTTGGCCAGACGCGCGTCGATGTAGTCCTTGAGATCCATGCCGCTCACCCGGCGAAGGACCATCGAAGCGATGTGGGGCTCGGGTGAAGAGTAGGAATAGCCGGCACCGGCGTTGGTCCACATTGCGCAACGGAGCGAAGAGCCATCCAGGTCCCGAAGATCCTGCCCGGGCACGGGTTTCAGCGGGAACGCGCGTCCCATCACCACGGCCGTCGGAGCCCCGCCCTCCCCGGTATAGCCACCACTCATGCAGAGCAAATGTCCCAGGGTGATTTCGGCACGACGGGGGTCGTCGAGACGGCCGTCGGCGGTGAACGCCTCAGGCAGAAACTCCGGAGTGAAGACCCGAGTATCGAGACCCGCGGGCAAACGGTCGCGGTATTCCTGGAGCAGGATTCCGCAGGCAATGCTGGTGTAGGCCTTGCCTGTGGAAGCCATGTCCGGGCGAGCCTCGCGCTGGGCCCGCCCGACGTATCGTTCCATCGCCAACCACCCGTGGCGAACCACCAGGAGCCCAGCGTTCTGGGAGCAGCGCTGGGTGTATTCCCAAGCCTGGTCGAGTCGGCGAGCATCCAGGCCAGCCCGGCTTCGGGTTGCGGCGGGAGCATTGGTGGCGGTCCGCCAGCCACCCTGGGAATCGGGCGGCGGAAAATACCCGGCCAAAGCCGGTGCGACTGCTGCGATCAGCATGCAGAACCGAACCGCTGCAAAACCACGGGAACTCATGGGTCGATAGAGCCCTTCTCCCGGGTTGCGGTCAATCGACAGAATGGGGGGCGGACAGGTTGATCGAATCGGCTCCAAGTCCACTCGGATCCGCAGCCAATCCAGCTGATCTGGCATTCCGGCCCACCGGCAAAAAGGCGACCCGATCCATTCCAGATCGCACCACAGCGCCGCCGACAAGACCACAGTCGTGCCGTGCGAGTTGTGACCGTCGGCCTCCGGCTGGAGGCAGAGACCGACGGAGTTTCTGCATCAAGC
>CAYLTF010000101.1:0-12383 GCA_964386625.1 uncultured Akkermansia sp.
GCCTTCGGAGACCATCAACTGCAACAGGTCGGACATCTGGTAGGACATGGGTCGGTTCGGAAAGGTTCTGGAAATCGGTTCGTGGCGGTCAGTCCCGGCGGGAGGATCCCCGGGCCGGGGCGATTCTCGCCGTCAAAAACAAAGCAAATCCGGGGCCAGTCATGGTGGTGGTCGCTGGCATCAATGTTCGGACACGGTGGCCCGGACGACCTCGTCGACCGTGGTGACCCCCGCCAGCACCTTGCGCATGCCGTCTTCGCGGAGCGTCCGCATGCCCATCTCGCGGGCGCGGTTGCGCAGCACATTGGACGGGACCTTGTCGTAGATCAGCTTCCGGGCTTCGTCGTTGATGTTGAAGATCTCGAACAGACCGAAACGCCCCTTGCAACCGGTCTTGTTGCACTCGGGGCAGCCCTTGCCCTTGCGAGGCGTGGCCGAGGCGATCTGCTCGGGCGTGAATCCCAGGCCGGCGATCTCCTGCTCGGTCAGCGTGTGCGGCGCGGCGCACTTCTTGCAGACCTTGCGGACCAGGCGCTGGGCCATGAGGCAGCGTGCGGACGACGCGACCAGGAAGGGTTTCACGCCGATGTCGATGAGACGCGCCACGGCCGAGGGGGCGTCGTTGGTGTGCAGCGTGGAGAAGACCAGGTGACCCGTGAGCGACGCGTTGATGGCGATGGTCGCGGTCTCCATGTCGCGGATTTCACCCAGCATGATGACGTTGGGCGACTGGCGGAGCATGGAGCGGAGCGCCGCGGCGAAGGTGAAGCCGATGTGCTCGTGGACCTGCACCTGGTTGATGCCCGCGAGCATGTACTCGACCGGGTCTTCGACCGTGATGATCTTGCGGTCCGGGCGGTTGATGTAGTTGAGACAGCTGTAGAGCGTGGTCGTCTTGCCGGAACCGGTGGGACCGGTGACCAGCAGGATGCCGTCGGGCAGGCCGATCATGCGCTCGAAATTGGCCTGGTCGTCGGCCATGAAGCCCAGCTCGGCCAAGCCCAGCCGGAGGCCGGACTTGTCGAGGATACGCATGACGATCGATTCGCCGTGCGAACAGGGGATCACGTTGACACGGAGATCGATGACCTTGCCACCCACGTTGGTCTGGATGCGGCCGTCCTGCGGGATGCGCTTCTCGGCGATGCTCATGCCCGACGAGATCTTGAGACGGGCGATCACCGGGGCCTGCAGCCGCTTCGGGATGTCCTTCATCTCGGTCATCATGCCGTCGATGCGGTACCGCAGGCGGAACCGCTTGCCCATGGGCTCGAGATGGATGTCGGAGGCCCGGAGCTTGAAGGCGTCGACGATGATCTGGTTGACCAGCCGGATGATCGGAGCGTCGGCGTCGAGGGCCTCGCTGTCGGCACCGACCTCCCCCTTGAGAGCCTCGACCTCGACCTCACCCTCGGTGATGTCCTGGATCATCTTGGCGATCTCGGAATCACCGCGGCCACCGGAGCTGGTGTTGCCGTAGTACTTGTCGAGGGCCGCCTTCAGGTCCTCTTCGCTGGTGACCCGGTATTCGAGGGTCTTGCCGAGGGAGACCTGGAGACCGTCGATGGCCTCGATGTCGGACGGATCGGCCAAGGCGACCACCACGGTGCCGTCGTGGGAAGCCACCGGCACGGCGTTGTACTTGCGCGCCACATGGCGCGGGACCGCGTTGATCACCTCGTCGGTGAGTCGGGTCTCGGCCAGGTTGACCATCTCGACACCGAAGTAGGTCGACTTGGCCATGACCACGAGCGAGGCCTCGAGGCGGCCGGTCTTGACCAGGGTGTCCACCACGCCTTCGCCGGAGGACTCCGCCTCGGGACGCACCTCTTCGACGGCTTCATGGGTCGTGAGACCCATGTCGAGCATGGTTTCGAGCAGAAAATCGTCTTTGGCAGCCACGGTGTCCTCAGGATTTTCCGTCGGTCGCGCCCTGGGAGAGCGATGACCTCGGGAAGAAGTGCGGGTGAGTTAAGGAAGGGGCGTTCACAATGTCAAACGCGGACGGCCGGACTCCGCGCAAATCTCCGCCTCACACCGGCTCGATGTCCCCGGATGTTGACCGATCCGACTCATGCCAGGATGCCACGGACGACCTGCCCCGCCACGTCGGTCAGCCGGTGGTCCCGCCCCCCGTGGTGGTAGGTCAGGCGCTCATGGTCGAAGCCCAGCAGGTGCAGGATCGTGGCATGGAAATCGTGCACGTGGACGCGATCGGAACCCACACGGATGCCGAGGTCGTCGGAGGCCCCGTAGACCGTGCCGGCCCTCACCCCGGCCCCGGCCAGCCAAGACGAGAAGACCCAGTGGTGATGTTCGCGACCGCGGTGGTCGGCGGTGGCGTTGAAGGGAGTCCGGCCGAACTCGGTGGTCCAGACGACCAGGGTGTCCTCCAGCATCCCCCGCTGCCGCAGGTCCTCGAGCAGGCCCGCGATGGGCCGGTCGACATTGGCCGCCAACGGGCCGTGGAGGGCCATGTCGCCGTGGGCGTCCCAGTTGTCGGAAGAACCCGAATCGATCAGCTCGATGAACCGCACCCCGCGCTCGGCCAGGCGCCGGGCGACGAGGCATTGCCAGGCGAACCCGCGGGTGCTGCCCCGCTCGAGACCATACAGCGCATGGGTGGCGTCGCTTTCCCGGGACAAGTCGAAGAGTTCGGGCAGCTCCATCTGCATGCCGAAGGCCGTCTCGAAGGACTTCATCCGGGCCGCCAGCAGCGGATCGGCCGATCGGGCCGATCGGTGACGGAGGTTGAGACGGTCCATGGCGGCCATCTCGAGCGCCTGCAACTCCTCGGACGGGGATCGGCGGCGGAGATTGGCGACCGGCTCCGCACCCGGCACCACCCAGGTGCCCTGGTGGGCCCCCGGCAGGAAGTCGCTGGCCCAGACCTGCCCCCCGGCATAGGGGCTCTTCGGCGCGATCACCACGAAGGACGGCAGGTTGCTGTTCTCGGTGCCCAGACCATAGCTGACCCACGATCCGATGCTGGGCCGAGCGAAGGTGAAGGAACCGGTGTGGATGCCCAGGGTGGCCTCGTAGTGGTTGGTGTGGTCCGAGGTCATGGACCGGATCACGCACATCTCGTCGACGCACCGGGCCATGTGGGGAAAAAGCCCGCTGACCTCGGTGCCGCACCGGCCGTGCCGCGCGAACTCCCACTGGGGCCGCTTGGCGTACATGGTGAAGTCGCCCTTGCGCCCCTGGAACTCGTCGACGGTCACGGTCTTGCCGGCGTCGGCGAAGAGGCGGGGCTTGGGATCCCAGGAATCGACATGGGAGACCCCGCCGCTCATGTAGAGGAAGATGACCCGCTTGGCCTTGGGCGTGAAATGCGGGGCCCGGGGCAGCAGCGGATCGGCAACGGACCCCGGGACGCCCGACGGGAGAAGGCCGCCGGCCTCGCGTCCCAGCAGGTCGCCGACGATGCCCGGGAACAGCACGGACCCGCCGACCAGCGAACGCAGGAAGCCTCGGCGGCGGGGATCGAAGGCGGCATGGGGATTCATCGGGTGATGCAGGTGCGGGATCAGTCCACCGTCAGGAATTCATTGCTGCCCAGCAACACGCGGATCCAGGCGGCCAGGGCCCGGGTTTCGGGAGCGAGGCTGCCCGGGTGCGGCACGGACGCCAGGGCCTTCCGGTACCGTTCCAGGAACGCGGCGGCCTCGGCCGCCTCGGCCGGCTCGGGAGAGCGGCGCAGGATGCGTCGGAACACCCACTCCACCTGCTCGGCCTCGGAGGACCGGACCGCCCTGGCGGCAGCGGCCAGGCTCTCGGCCTGCCGATGCACCATCGGATCGTTCAGGAAGAACAAGGCCTGCGACGGCACCGTGGTGGTGCGGCGCAGGGCCGTGCTGGCATTGGGGTCGGCCCCGTCGAAGAGCGCCAGGAAGGGGTGACGCTGGATCCGTTGGGTCATCAGGTACACGCTGCGACGGTGGTGGTCGTAGGAGGCCAGATAGGGGCCGTGCTGGGTGTACCCCCAGCGGGTGGGTGACGGAAACGGGTGCCCCGCCCCGACCGACAGGTCGAGTTCCCCGCAGGCGTCCAGGATGGCGTCGCGCGTCTCCTCGGCGCCGAGACGGCGCCGGGGGAACGGCGAGAATGCCTCAGCCTCGTCGCCACCCCTGGAGACCGGAACGGAAACCCGGCCACCTCCGGCCGGCCCGCCGTTCCCCACCGCCTCGGGCTCCGCCACTGGGCAGGCCGGGGGTTCCCCGGAAGGCCCCGACGCACGCGGAGCGTCCGTGGAGGCGGCGACCGGGGACTCCGGTTCGCTGCGCTGCCGGTAGGTGGCGCTCCGGAGGAGGACCCGATGCAACGCCTTGATCGACCCGCCGGATCGCCGGAACTCCGAGGCCAAGTGATCGAGCAACTCGGGGTGGCTCGGAGCCTGTCCCCGGAGGCCGAAGTCGTTGGCGGTGGCCACCAGACCTCGCCCGAAGTGCTGTTGCCATACGCGGTTCACCATCACCCGGGCCGGGAGCGGGTTGGCCGGATCGGTCAACCAGCGGGCCAGTTCCAGCCGACCGCTGGTGCTCGATGGCGACGCCATGCGGGCCGGACCCACGGCCGACAGGGCTCCGCGGCGGACCCGTTCCCGGGGTTGATCGGGTTCTCCACGGACCTGGAAGTACGCATCCCGCGGCGTCCCTTCGGCGACGCCGTACGCCATGGGAAACGGACCGTCGGCCAGCAGGCGCTCCAATTCGAGGGCGGCGGCCTGGGCCTCGGCCTGGAGGACCTTCAGCCGCGACTCGATCTCGCCGATGCGGCGACGGTGGCGGTCGGCCACCTCCGGAGCCTCGTCGGCCACGAGCGCGCCCCCGGGCGGCAGGGCGGATGCCTGCACGGCGAAATTGTCGGCATCGAGCGCAGACTTCGGACCGGGACGATGACCGTAACTGTCGATGAAGACGTCATCGATGACGCCATCCCACCCCGGGTTCAGCGCCCCGGAGAACACCACCGGTGTGCCGGGTTCTCCGGCCCCGGTCGCCCCGGTGCCCACCACGCGCAGAGTCGCCTCATAACGGCGGGCCTTCAGGTCCAGCACCCACGCCACGCGATGCCATTCCCCACGGCGCAGCGAGGCCACGCGCTCCTTGCGGGCCCCGTCGATGCGGAACAACTCGGATCCGCTCCAGAAGAGCTCCACCGCCGCCGAGGTGCCCGGCCCGTGCCCGAGGTAGTAGCGCCAGGTCCCCTCGGCCTCGGGGGACGCACCCCCGGGAACGTCGCCGCAGCGGAAGTCGAAGGCCGCGTGCAACCGCGCCGTCGAGGTGCTCTTGCGGGCGGGGGACAGGCTCTGGCCGAAGCCGTCGTAGGCCGGACCTCCTGGCATGTGGATGCCCAGGCCCGGCCGGGAGGACGTCTTGCCGAGCGGACTCTGGGACTCCGCCCGGATCCGCACCCGGCTGTCCGGCCCCGGCCGCCAAGGCAAGGCTGGTGCGCTGCCGGCCTTCTGGCCGTCGAAACCACCATCGATGCCGCGCAACGACGCCAACTCGGACTCCAACCGGTCGCGCTCCGAGAGCGCCGGCTCGGCGGCCGCGGCCAACGCCGGAACCTCGGTGGACACCGGGGCGAAGGGTTCGGTCTGGATCGCCAGGTTGTCCACGCAGAGACCCGGGCGCGCCTCGTTGCCGCCCCCCGAGTCGAGACCCATGAAGTCGAGGACACCATCCCAGTCGGCCGACAACTGGAGGGGCCCTGCCGTGCGGACCGCCCCCGGAGTGCCGACCCGCGCCACGACCGTGCGGGACTTCTGATCCAGCTCGAGCTGCACGTTCACCCAGGAGCCCGGGGCCCAGTCTCCCAGCGACACCCCCGCATCGGGCCCGTTCGACGCTCCGGATCCGGGCCGGCGGGTCCGCAAGGCCAACCCCCGGGCCGTGACGAGCACCTCGAACGCGGGGCTGCCACCGTCACGCCCCACCCAGAAGCGGTGCCCACCCGAGGTGGCAGCGACCTGGGGATCGGGCGGCGTCTTGAGGTCGACTTGGACGTGCAGCCGCGGAGACTTGGCGAAGGCGTCGCCCAACCGGTGCAAGGCCTGACCCAGGTGCCAGGGGCGGGTGCCCGCGGGGATCGACGCCCCGACCCGGCCACCCGGGTATCGGTTCCGGAAGGGGCTCTGCGCGTCGGTGGTGACGGCGATCGGGCCGCCATAGACCCAGGGCGGCACCAGCACCCCTTTGCTGCCGCCGGCCGCCGGCGCCTGGAGCTCGAAATCGCCATCCAAGTCGTCGATGGACCGCAGCACCGCGGTCGGGACGGGCAGGCCCGCCCGCTGCACCGCCCGGCTCAGTTCGGCGAGCCTGGTCTCGTACTCGCGCCAGCGCGGCAGGGACTCCTCCGGCGGGACCAGCGGCACCATGGCTCGCGTGCGCTGCTTTTGTTCGGAACCGGGAAAGGCGAAGCGGGTGCTCTCGAAGATGCCGTACAGGGCGTAGTACTCGGTCGCGGACACCGGGTCGTACTTGTGATTGTGGCACCGGGCGCACCCCAGGGTCAGTCCCAGGAACGCCTGACCGACCGTGTCGACGGTGTCCTGCAGGGTGAGGTGGTGGTAGTTCTCGGAGTCGAATCCGAAGCGCCGGGAGATCGCCAGGAACCCGGTGGCCGCCACCCGCTCGGCATAGCGATCCCGGGGCCCCCGGCGGGCCAGAAGGTCGCCCGCGATCTGCTCCTCAATGAACTCGAAGTAGGGCTTGTCGGCATTGAAGGCGTCGATCACGTAGTTGCGGTAGCGCCAGGCCACCGGCACCGGATAGTCGGCGGTCTCGCCGGCGGTGTCGGCGTAGCGGGCGACGTCGAGCCAGTGCCGCCCCCAACGCTCGCCGTAGCGCGGTGAGGCCAGCAGGCGATCGATCACTCGGTCGAAGGCGTCGGGCGAGAGGTCCTGCTCGAACGCCTCGATCTCCTCGGCGGTGGGGGCCAGGCCCGTGAGGTCGAGGGTGACCCTTCGGATCCAGGTGCGGCGGTCGGCCTCCGGGGCGGGCGTGCGGGCCTGCCGCTCGAGCGACGCCAGGATGAACCGGTCCAGGGTTGTGCGACACCATCCGGCATCGACGACCGCCGGAGGAGCCGGATCCCGGACGGGCTGGAACGCCCAGTGACTGGAGGCCGACGGCGTCGGGGCGGGACGGCCCGTCGGGCCGTCGGCCGAGACGGCCAGCGCCGCCCAGGCTGCGCTGGCCACCCATCTCATGGTCTTGCCGAGGCTCATCCGGGAATCTTGCGTCCATTCCAACCCGCCCCGGGGCCGACCGGAAGCGCAAACTCAAACCCGCGGTGGCGCACGAGCACACCTGCGAAACGCCTCCGCCTCGCGAATTGTCATCCGGGACGGCGCGTGGTTGCCTAGGGCGCATGACACTGCAGTTCGGATTCCTGGGCCTGGGCTTCATGGCCGCCACCCACATCCAGGCGCTGGCCCACGTGCCCGGCGCCTCGGTGGGCGCGATTTGCAACCCGAGCGGGCGCAACCTCGATGGCGACCTCACCCGGGTGGGCGGCAACGTCGGCGACCCCAACGGCGTCCGGCTCGACATGACGAAGGTCCGCGCCTACCGGGACGTGTCCGAATTCCTGGCCGACCCGGCGATCCACATCGTCGACATCACCACACCGACCAAGAGCCACCTGGAACTGGCCATCGCCGCGCTCAAGGCCGGCAAGCACGTGCTGGTCGAGAAGCCGATGACCCGGACCGCCGAAGAGGGTCGCCGACTGGCCGAGGCGGCCCGCGAGGCCGCGGCCCGTGGGGTGTTCCTGATGCCGGCCATGTGCCTGCGCTTCTGGCCCGAGTGGCAGGCGGCTCGCGAAGCCATCGCGGGCGGGCAATATGGCCGCGTGCTCAGCGCCCGGTTCCGTCGGGTGGCCCAGGCCCCGGGCTGGGGACACGGGCACTTCCTCAGCGCGGCCGATTCCGGCGGGGCGCTGCTCGACCTGCACATCCATGACGTCGACTTCATCCGGTACTGCTTCGGACACCCGTCACGGGTCTTCTCGCGGGGCCACACCAAGGTCAGCGGCGGCATCGACCACGTGCTCACCCAATACGACACGGCCAGCGGGGCGGTCGTCAGCGCCGAGGGCAGTTGGGCCATGACCCCGGGCTTTGGATTCTGCATGGCCTACACCGTGGTCTTCGAGCGGGCCACGCTCGACTACGACTCCTCGCGAGGCGCCGAGGCGTTGCGCCGATACGTCGAGGGCCAGCCGGCGGAGACGCTCAAGCTCGAGGCTCCCAACGGGTATGCGGGGCAGCTGCGGCATTTCGTGGAATCGATCCGCGCCGGGAAGGCCCCGACGGTGGTCACCGCCGACGACGGTGCCGCCGCTGTCGCCGTCTGCGAAGCCGAGGCCGAATCGATCCGCACCGGGTTGCCCGTGAACCTCTGAGATGAACTCGTTGCACATCGTCTTCGACTGGGACGGGACCCTGTCGTTCATCCGTGCCGGCTGGGGCGAGGTGATGCTCCGTCAATGGCTGGAATTCCTGCCTCCAGCCCCGGGCGAATCGTCCGAGGCCCGTGAAACCATGGCCCACCGGGAGATCTGGGCGCTCAACGGGCGTCCCAGCATCCACCAGATGGAACGCCTGGGAGCGCTCGTCGCCGAGCGCGGTGGCACCCCGTGGCACCCCGACCGCTACCAGGATGATTTCCAGGAACGGCTGGGTCGATTGATCCGCCAGCGCATGGATTCCATCCGGCAGGGCGAGCATCCGGCCGACCACTACATGGTGCGCGGCGCCCGCGCGTTCCTGCAGCGCTTCCAGGCCGCCGGGGCGACCTTGCACATCGTGAGCGGCACCCCGCGGCCAGCGGTCTCGGCCGAGGTGGATTGCCTGGGAGTCCGGAATTTCTTCGGGGAGCGGATCCATGGCCCCACCAGCCTGACCGACACCTCCTTCCACAAGCGCCACGCCATCCGTGGGATCATCGAGGCCGGGGGGCTCGATCCGGCCAGCGCCCTGGTCTCGTTCGGGGACGGCGCGGTCGAGATCACCGAGACCAAGGCGGCCGGAGGCAGGGCCATCGCCGTGGCCGCCGACGAGGAGCACTGGCACTCGGGCCGTTGGGACGAAGCGAAGCGGCTGCGCCTCACCGAGGCCGGGGCCGATTTCGCCATCCCCGACTACCACGAACCGGCCGGCGTCTGGGCGTGGCTGGGTGGGGGCCGTTGAGACGGTTCCCGAACGGCGGATCCACCGGGATCCACCCGGCCCTCCCGTGGGATGTTGCACCCAGGACCACGGCCGGGGAGGCCCGGGGTCACTTCGATCGGTCCAACAGGCTCTTGGGCTGGGCGACGGTTGAAGCGGGCTTCGGCTCGGTCAGGCTCTTCCAGTCGGGGGGCAGGTCTTCGAGGGTCTCGGTGAGGATCTCGCGGACGGCCGCGCGGTCCTCGGCGGAGAGCCGGCGGAACGATTCCGAGGTGTCGGCCCCGCTCAGCACTTCGGCCATGCGACGGTAGATCTTCTGTTTCAGCGGCGCGGGCAGCCGGCGGAAGGCCTCGGAGTGGATGAGGAAACTGCAGGGGTGCTTGAAAAGATATTTCTGCAGGTCCAACTGGCGCAGGGAACGCCCTTTCCGATCGCGTGGACCCGGCGCCTCGAAGCTGCGGACGAACTCCGGAGTGCCCCTCACCGGGTACTCGAGGGGGACTTCCTCGGCCATGAGCAACTGCTTGACGATCCCCTCGACCGGCGACTTGAGGTAGTCCACATGTCCATAGGCCGCGAGGTGCTGCGCGGCCATGTAGTGGACCCGGGCGATGAAGTTGTGCAGGTGGACCTGATGGCCCAGCACCATCAGCGCCACGATGTCGCTGCCAGGGGACGGGTACTTCGAGGGGTCGAAGTATTCGTCGAGGCGGGTCTTGTTGCCCCCGATCGACGGGTTGGACTTGGCCTGGACGAAGTCATCGCCCATCCGGTTGCCACGGTGCTGCACCGGGCCATGGGTGCCGGTCACGTACCAACCGCCCCAGCGGTCCGCCAGGGGCGTGCGGTGATCGACGGGCTCGATGCCGGTGGCCAGGTCGACGATGCCCTGGCGGTCGGTCTCCACGGAGCGGAAGAGGTGTCCCGGGACGCCCATGGTGCGCGAGGAGGCATGGCACTCGAGGCAGTTGTCGATGCGCTTGATGACGGGCTTGGGAGTCGGTTTCTGCTCCACCACGTAGAAGACACCCCCGAGGCGCGGATCCACCTCGGAGACCTCCACCAGAGGCGAGCCCGGGATGTATCCAAGATAGAGGTCGTCGTTGAAGAAGATGGCCCGCGGATTGCCCGGGTGGATGTGCTCGCGCTGCAGCGAGGTCTTGGAGAACACCAGCGTCTGCGAGGACGGATCCACCCCCAACGCCTTCTGGAACGAGGGCAACCAACCCAGCTTGGCATCCCATTCCAGCCTCACCGTGCCGGCCTCGACCTTGCGGATCAACTCGGCCACGGGGCCGGTGGTGGGCTCCTTGGAATACTTGAGGGCCTCGGTCTCCAACTCCACCAGGTGCGTGGATCCCTGGAAGTCGCCGAGGGCGGGCAGAATCCAAGAGACCCCGGGACCCCAGACCAGAACCCAGGCCAACGCGGAGCCCAGAATCGAGCCCAACGCCCGGACCGCCGTCAGGCCACCACCTGTCGAGGAGCTCCGCGGTTGAAGATTCATTTCAGATAAACCTTCTGTGTACCGTGGGTGCCTTGGCCAGCCTGCATTGGCTGAAACGTGTGCGTATTTTGCCATGGCCCATTCCCGGCGGGGAAAGACCGGAGACCGGACACTCTAGTGCCACCGGAACAGCGCCAGCATCCCGGCGGCCATGGCCACGATGAGCACCAGGCCCACGACCGTCCAGAATCGCCGGCGGTCCGGCCGCTTGGGCCGTCCCTGCCCGAACTCGCGGGCAAGGAAGTCGTCGTAGTCGAACTCTTCGTCATCAGGCAGATCGAGGCTCGAGACGGCGGCCTCTTCATTCCAGCCGGAATCGCGCGAGGCTCCGCAGCCCGGACAGGCCACCGCCTTGCGCGGCACGAACTCGCCGCAGACCGGGCAATCCCCCGGCGGTCGAAACACCTCGTCGCTCATCGGCGGACAAGACTGGGGTCAATCGTCGTCGTCGTCAGCATCGGGGGTGACCGCCCACTCCGGGTAGGGGCGATCCGGACCGGCCATCGCGTTCCAGAGGATGCGGTTCAGGACGTCCTCCGGGGCCTTGTCCACTTCGCGGAAGTTGAGTCGGGCCGAGACCTCGGCGTCGCGCCTCAAGACGGGATTCAACAGCGCCTTGGCCGGGGGATTCATCTGGTCGAGCGGCACCGTGTTCGGCACCGCCGTGTAGGGCGTGAAGTCGGGCGTGTCCTGGAAGCAGTCGGACATCGGCGTGGCGCTCGCATCGAACTGGTTCATGGGTTTCATGCCCAGCACCTGCTCGGCGGTTCGGATCAGGCTGGTGGTGTTGTACTGGGTCGAGACCACCGCGCCGCGCCGGGTGTAGGGGCTGATGCAGAAGGCGGTGGTGCGATAGCCGCTGACATGGTCCCAACCCGCCTGGGGGTCGTCTTCGATGGCGAGGATCAGGGTCTCCTTCCAGAAGCGGCTCCGGCTCACGGCCTCGACGATCCGTCCGAAGGCCAGGTCGTTGTCGGCCACGCAGGCGGCCGGCGTGGGCTGGCCCGCCGAGGTGCCGCTGGTGTGGTCGTTGGGCAGGCAGATGAGGGTCAGGTTGGGGAATTCACCGCGGGCCTCGAAGGCCTTGAGTTCGCGGATGAAATGATCGGCCCGGTACTGGTCGGGCACCGACATCTCCCAGCCGACGTAGTCGGTCGGCGTGTACGGGACCAGCGTGGGCACCATCGCCCGGCTCTCGAAGACCACCTCGTCGGACTCGCCCTTCCAGGTCCGATAGCACGGGAGGAATGGAATCGACCCCTTCTTCTTCGGGTCGCGCCAGCGGACGGTGGGCTCGGCGAACTCGCCGTAATTGCGCAGGGTCTTGCCGTGCTTGAGGGCGTTGTCCCAGATGAAACCGGCCGGCGAATAGGCCAAGGCGTCGGCCTCGTCCTCCCCCATGCCGTCCGGGTAGCTGCGGGGGAAACCCGCGAAGGACTTCTCCATGTAATCGGTCGAGAAGGCCGTGGTGGACCACTGGTGGCCGTCGGCGCTCAGGATCCCGGCGCAGTAGGTGTTGTCGAGCAGCACGAACTCGCGGGCGATCTTGTGCAGGTTGGGGGTGATCTTCTCGCCGAAGATGCACAGGTCGGCACGGCCGTTGCCGCGGGGCTCATCGCCGAAGACCTGATCATAGGTCCGGTTCTCCTTGATGATGTAGATGACGTGCTTGAAGACGCTGGGCTCGCCGATGCGCTC
>CAYLTF010000102.1:0-12222 GCA_964386625.1 uncultured Akkermansia sp.
CCCGGTCGACCCGGCCCAGGGCTGGAACGTGCAGGGCAAGGCCCTTTTCCCCGAGGCGGGCACCACGGGGGGCACCTTCGCGTATCCCTATTCGTTGCCACTGGGCAACGGGTTCGCCGGCCTCCATCCCGCGCTGAAGTTCCTGGTGCCCGTCTACAACGCCGGGGAATTGGCCCTGATCCACCGGGTGGCCTACCCGCAGCAGTCGCGATCGCATTTCGACTCCCAGGCCTACTGGGAGACCGGGGCACCCCGGACCACCATGGTGAAGGACGGCATGCTGTACCGTGCGATGGTCGAGTCCGGGCGGCCGGGCAGGAATTCGCTCACGGGGGTCTCGTTCCAGAACTCGCTGCCACTGCTGCTGCGGGGATCGCGCGCGGCGATGACCAATCTTTCGGACCCGACACGCTACGATCTGCTGGGGGTGCCCAACACCGCCGACGGCAACACGAAGGCGGCCCGCGCGCTCGAGGCGGCCACCGGGGCGGCCTTCCCCGGCAAGGCGAACCGGGACCTGCTGCAGCAGCAGTACGAGAACATGCGCCGCACGCTGGAGATCTTCGCCGGCATCGATTTCAGCGAGACCGGCAACACCTTCGTCGATGGCGACACCACCGACGGCAACAAGCCGTATTACCTGTTCCCGACGACCAACGCGAAGAACGGCGCCGGGCCGTCCGGGACGACCAATCCGGGCTACGTGGTGCCGACCGCGTCCTACGGCTATTTCAACCAGCTGAAGTCGGCCGCGCTGGTGCTCAACAAGACCGACGCCCTGGTGGCCGGCACCCAGATCGACGGTTGGGACACGCACAGCAACCAGGGCGGCGTCACGGGCAGCCACGCCAACCTGCTGCAGCGGGTGGGCTGGTCGATCTACGCCCTGCGCCAATACTTCCGCCGTTATGCCGACCAGTGCCGCTGGGACGACCTGGTCATCGTCACCCTGTCGGAGTTCGGCCGAACCACCATCGAGAACTCCGACAACGGCACCGACCATGCCGAGGCCAGCGTCATGTACGTGGCCGGTGGCGGCATCAAGGGGTTGCGCACCGACGCCACGGGCAAGGTCACCCACAGCGGCGTCTTCAACTGCGGGCCTTCCGACCCGGTGGCGTGGCAAACCGGCATGAACGGCTCGATGTTCCAGAGCACCGGGCGATACCTCCAGCGCGCCACCGATTTCCGCTCGGTGATGGGCAAGGTCATCCGCGATCATCTCGGAGCCACGCAGGAGCAGCTCAACCGCATCATCCCGGGCTACGCCGACCCGAGCCAAAGCCTCAAGTCCGGCGGCATCCAGGCGCAGGACAAGGTCCGCGTCACCGGCGAGCCCGACCTGATCTGAACGGATCTCGTCTCTCCTCGATGGGCACCCCTCGGTGAAGATCTCCGCCGCCTACTGGCGGTGGACATTGAACCAGACGTTGCAATAGGCGCATCGGACATCGCCGCCAGGAGAAACGTCGGATGCATCCTGGATCCGCGCTCCACAGGCCGGGCATTGGTAAGGATCACGGGCAGGCCTCTCCCTCCCGATCCGTTGCGAACCCGCGCACTCCGATCCCGAGTCCGAATCCGGGTCCGGCCAGTTCACGGGCTCCAGCGGCTGTTCCCCACCCTCCGCCCGAAAGAGCGACAGAGCCGAGCGGACGAAGACGACGCCCGACAGAAAAACCACCGAAGCGACACCGATGGGAACCGTGCGAAAGGTCAGGTCCAGCGAAGTTGCCGAGGCTCGCAGCGTCTTCACGTAGAAGAAAAGAGTGACTGCGGCCAATCCGATCATGGACAACCCGATCACCAGATAGAGGTGCCGAACGACGGCGAACCCCCGGGAAGCGCCCCTCTTCGAGAAAGGCCTGCGGGCATGACACTTCGGGGGGGTGATCAGGTTCATCGGCTGTTGCTTTGATGCACATCCTGACCCACCACCTCCTTGGGATGGAAGGCCCCTGATTCCACTCCCTCCCCAACCGGTCCGAAATGGGCCCACTTCACGTGCCCACCAACAAAAGGAGTTCAAGAAAAGGCCCGGGTGGACTTGAAATCCGCAGGCCGCCGGCCGACAACAACAAGGTGACTTCGATCAAGTTCGGCACCTCCGGCTGGCGCGGGCTCATCGCGCGGGACTTCACCTTCGACAACGTCCGCTTCGCCGCCCAGGGCATCGCAGACTACCTGCTCGAGGAACTCAAGGCGGCCGGGGACTCCGCCGCCTCCCAGAAGCCCGAGGTGATCATCGGCCACGACACCCGGTTCCTGGGTCGGGAATTCTCGCTGGCCGTGGCCGAGGTGCTGGCCGCCAACGGGCTGGTTCCCCTGCTCTGCCAGCGCGACGCGCCGACGCCGGTCATCGCCCACACCATCCGGGTGCGCAAGGCCCTGGGCGGCATCAACATGACCGCCAGCCACAACCCTGCCGAGTACCAGGGCCTGAAGTTCAGCGTCTCCAACGGTGCGGCCGCCCCGCCCGAGGTCACCCGGCGCATCGAGGCCCACATCCGCCACCGCCAGGAGTCGGGCTGGACCTTCAAGGCCGGGCTCGTCGGCTCGTTCCGCTGCAAGGAGATCGATCCAGCGCCCGCCTATCTCAAGCAGATCCGCAAGCAGATCGACTTCGCGGCCATCCAGAAGGCCAAGCTCAAGATCGCCGTCGAATTGATGTACGGCACCGGTCGCGGATACCTCGACACGCTGCTCGAGGAGGACGGCGGGGCCAAGGTCCTCCGCTTCCACGACACGCTGAACCCCAGCTTCGGCGGGCATCACCCGGAACCCAACGCCGAGGGCATGGCCCCGGCCCGCGAGGCCATCCTGGCGGGCAAGGCCACGCTGGGACTCGGCCTCGACGGCGACGCCGACCGCTTCGGCATCGTGGACCGCGACGGCACCTGGCTGACCCCCAACCAGGTCCTGGCCCTGGCCCTCTACCACCTGAAGAAGAACCGGGGCTGGACCGGCGCGGTGGTGCGCACCGTGCCCACCAGCCACCAGGTCGATGCGGTGGCCGAACTGCTGGGCGTGCAGGTCCATGAGACGCCGGTGGGCTTCAAATACATCGGGGCGCTCATGGAGTCCGAGCCCATCATCGTGGGCGGCGAGGAGTCCGGCGGCCTCAGCGTGAAGGGCCATGTGCCCGAGAAGGACGGCATCCTCGCCTGCCTGCTCATGGCCGAACTCGTCGCCACCGAGAAGAAGCCCCTGATGCGGATCCTGGCCGACCTGGAGAAGAAGACGGGGGAATTCCACACGACGCGCATCAACGTGGCCATCCCGCCCGACAAGAAGGAGGCGCTGCTGCATCGCCTCTCGGCGGGCCTGGACAAGGTCGGCACGGCCAAGGTCGAGCAATTCATCACCACCGACGGCTTCAAGTTCGTGCTGCCGAACCGCGAGTGGGTCGCCTTCCGCGCCAGCGGCACCGAGCCCTTGATCCGCTGCTACATCGAGGCCAAGTCGGCCGCCCAGCTCAAGAAGCTGGAGAAGGCCTGCCGGGCCCTGCTCTTGGCCTGAGAGATCTCCGGGACTTCGCCGTTGTCTCCGAACCCGGCGCAGCGGAGGGGCGGCTGACGGCTCAAGCCAACACGGCCCGGACCACCTCGCCGTGGACGTCGGTCAGGCGCCGCTCGAGGCCGTTGTGGTAGTAGGTGAGCCGCTCGTGGTCGAGCCCGAGCAGGTGCAGGAGGGTGGCGTGGAAGTCGTGCACGGTGACCACGTTGTCGATGGCCTTGTAGCCGAACTCGTCGGTGGCCCCGTGGCTGAATCCGCGCTTCACCCCCGCGCCGGCCATCCAGCAGGTGAACCCGGCCGGGTTGTGGTCGCGTCCCTTGGCGCCCTTCTGGAAGGTCGGCATGCGTCCGAACTCCGTGCACCAGACCACCAGCGTGTCTTCGAGCAACCCACGCTGGCGGAGGTCGATGAGCAGGCCCGCCGTGGGCTTGTCGAGCACCGGCCCATGCACGGCGTATTGGCTGGCGATGTCCTTGTGGCCGTCCCAGTTGCTCACGCCCTCGCCGCCGGTCTGGTAGGCGCCGTTGAAGAGCTGGACGAAGCGCACCCCCTTCTCGACGAGCCGCCGGGCGAGGATGCAGTTCCGGGCATAGGCCGCCCGCAGGTCCTTGATCTTCGTGCCGCCCTCGTCGGCACCATAGAGCCTCAGGATGTGCTCGGGCTCGCTGGACAGGTCGGCCACCTCCGGCACGGCCAATTGCATGCGCGCGGCCAGCTCGTAGCTGGCGATGCGTGCGGCCAGCTCGGTGTCGCCCGGGAAGCGCTCGGCATGGCGCTCGTTGAGCCGCTGGAGGAACCCGCGGGTGGCCGCATCGCTCGCGGCGGAGATGCCGCCGGGGGTGGCCAGGTTGCGGATGGGGTTCGTGGCGTTGAACTCGGTGCCCTGAAAGGCCGCAGGCAAGAACCCCGGGGCCCAGTTGTTGACGCTGTTCTGGGGCTTCCCGCGCGGATCGGGGATGGCCACATAGGCCGGGAGGCTCTGGTCGTCGCTGCCGAGGGCGTAGGTCATCCAGGCACCCAGGCTGGGGAACCCGTCCAGCGTGTAGCCGGTGGACATGTAGTTCTCGCCGGGCCCATGGGTGTTGGTCTTGCCCTGCATCGAGTGGATGAAGCACAGCTCGTCGGCGAGGGCGCCCAGGTGCGGCAGCAGGTCCGAGATCATCTTGCCGCTCTGGCCGCGCGGCCGGAACTCCCACGGGCTCTTGTTCAGGGCCCCCTGCTCTCCCTGGAAGGTGATGAGCTTCTCGGTGCCGGGCATGGGCTGGCCGTGGCGGCGGATGAGCTCGGGCTTGTAGTCGAAGGTGTCGAGCTGGCTGCAGGCGCCGCTGCAGAAGATCACCAGCACATTCTTGGCGCGCGGCTCGAAGTGCGGTTGACGGGCACCGTAGGGACGCCCCGGTTCGATGGCGGGCCGGAAGGGTTCCTTGCGGGCGACATTCTCGGCGAGCAATCCCTGGCGACCGAGAAGATGGGTCAGGGCGATGGAGCCGAGACCCAGTCCGGTGTCGCCCAGGAAGCGCCGCCGGTTCAGCAGCGGGCTGTGGAAGGCGGGTGGGATCGGCGCGCTCATGGGATGAAGAGGAACTCGTTGGCGTTGAGGACACCGCGACAGAAGGCCTGGAGACCCTCGGCTCGGACGAAGGCCGTCGCCTCCGCCACCTCGGTCGCCTGCGGGATGCGATTGAAGGCCAGTTCCCAGGCCGCCCGAACCTGCGACTCGGTCCCGTCGCCCGCCTCGCGCCGCAACCGGTCGGCGAAGGTGCGCGACTGGTCGAGGATGAACCGGCTGTTGAAAAGATTCAGGGCCTGGAGCGGTGTCGTGGAGACGCTGCGCTTGGGCATGACCAAGCTGCCGTCGGGGCAGTCGAAGGCGCCGAAAATGCCGTCCTGCTCCATGCGCACCTTGAAGGCGTAGACCATGCGCCGCGTGTCTTCGGGCCCGAAGGACTCCTTGGGATGGTAGTGGTAGACGTTCTCCCGATCCACCGCATGCAGGTAGAAGCTCGGCCCCCCGCGGGCGCGGTCCAGATTGCCGCTCACGGCCAGGATGCTGTCACGGATGCCCTCGGCCTCCAGACGCCGCGGCGGAAAGCGCCACAACAGGCGGCTGCCCGCGTCGATGGACAAGGCCTGCTTCCGGGGCGCGCCGGACTGCCGCCACGTGGCCGAGGTGAGGATGCGCCGCTGCAGGTGCTTGAGGCTCCACCCGTGTTCCACCAGGTCGCTGGCCAACCAGTCGAGCAACTCCGGGTGCGAGGGCTTGGATCCGTTCCGGCCGAAGTCGTTGGGCGTGTCGACGAGCCCCACCCCGAACTGGTGCTGCCAGAGGCGGTTGACGATCACCCGGGCGGTGAGCGGGTGGTCGGGTCGGGTGATCCATTCGGCCAAGGCCAGCCGACGGTCGCGTTCCGGGGCGTTGGTCGACAAGGCCAGCGGGCGGAACAGGGCGAGCGTGCCCGGAGCGACCACCTCGCGCTTCTGCAGCGGGTCGCCGCGGTGCAGCCGATGGGTCGCGCCGGGTTGTGAGAAGGTGCCTGAATACACGGTCGGCGCCTTGGACAGTTCCGCCTTCTGCTTGCGTGCCGCTTCAAGCTCCGCGAGCCACCGCCGACCTTTTGCCGACTCGGACTCGGCGAGGCCCTCGAAGCGGTACACCGGCCCGGAGGGCTTGGTCTCTTCACCGGCATAAGGAGCGCGGTCGTCGGAGGTGGCCACCGTCCTCCAGGCCCCGGGCTCGGTCGCGACCTCGATGCGGTACCGGGTCGTCACGCGATCCTTGAACTGGCCCTCGCGATCGCGTCCCCAGACCACGCGGTCGATGCGCTCGGTCTTCGGGAACTCGAGCTGCACCCACCCCGCGCCGGCCTGGCTGGAGATCCACGAGCGCCCATTGCCCGTGCGCCCATCGTTCAGGTGCTCCAGCTTGTGGATCTCGTACCCGGCCAGGGTGCCCGAGGCAGACGGCTTGGTCCCCGACGAGGCCAAGGCGGCATTGCGGTCGCCGGACCAGGCCTCGAGCTCATCGATGCAGGGCTCGCCACCGGAGCTGGCGAGGATGGTGAAGCGCAGGAACCGGGCCTCGGCGGGCGTGAATCGGTCTTCGTTCACCCGGGCTTCGACGGCCGGACGCCGTTTCGAGACGGGCCCTGTCTCCAGCGCCGGAGCCCTCGACACGAAGGCATCCAGGCGTTTCTCCAGGTCCGCGATCCGGGCCTCCAGCCGCTCCAGAGCCTCGGCCCGTTCCGGCGGCAGGGGCAGCGGGCGCTCCCCGTGCTGGACGCCCGACAAGATCGCCGCCATGGCGTAGTACTCGGTGTGCTGGATGGGGTCGAACTTGTGGGTATGGCAGCGCACGCAGCCGAGCGTCAGCCCTAGGAAGGCCGTGCCGGTGGTGCCGACCATGTCGTCGATCTCGTCGGCCCGCTGCATGGCCGTCAGCGTGATGTCCGGGCTCTTGACGATGTCCACCGGCCCGGCCACCAGGAACCCCGTGGCCACATCGACCCCCAGGGCATCGCCGGCGATCTGCTCGCGGACGAACCGGTCATAAGGCTTGTCGGTGTTGAAGGCCTGGATCACGTAGTCGCGGAATCGCCAGGCGCTCAGGCGTTCCCGGTTGGTCTCGAAGCCGTTGCTTTCGGCGAACCGGACCACATCGAGCCAGTGACGCCCCCAACGCTCGCCGTACCGGGGATCCTCGAGCACGCGGTCCACCAGACGCTCGAAGGCCAATGGCCGCGTGTCGGCCATGAAGGCCCCCACCTCCTCGGGGGTCGGCGGCACCCCCAGCATCACCAGGTGGAGCCTCCGGATCAGCGTGGGACGATCGGCCTCGGTCGAGGGCTCGAGCCCGCCCCGGGTGAGGCGTTCCCGGACGAATGCATCGATCGGGTTCCGGGACTCCGCGGGCGAGCCCGTGGGCGGCACCGCAGGACGGACCACGGGTTGGAAAGCCCAATGGGAACCCGCGGGAACCGGCTCGGAACCCTGTGGGGCCTCGGCTGCGCCCCATGCCGATGGAATGAACGTGACCAGCAACCCCAAGGAAGCCCACGAGGCCATGCCCCACCGACGGAGCCCCCGCCCCCGGGGACCGCGGACGGGAGGCGCGACCGAGGCGGAGATCGGGGCGGGACCAGGACTCTTCTCGAAGGCTCCCCAGGGGTTCATGCGGCGCTCACTCCTTGGCCTCGGCGGAGGCCGCCCGGATCGTCACGATGCGCCCCTTGGCCATGCGCTTGAGCGTCAGCTTGAGGTCGCCCTTCTCGGCCGAGATCAGCCGCTCGAAGTCGGCCACCGTGGACACCGGCTGATCCTGCACATGGGTGATGAGTTCGTAGGGCTTCACGCCGGCGACACTGGCCCGGCCTCCCGGCTCGATGCGCGAGACCACCACGCCGGGTTCATCGGCCTTGCGCTGGATGTAGCGCCGGACGTCGTAGGTGAGGTTGCGCACCGTGATGCCCAGGCTCTCCGACTTGAACCGGGCCGCGGACTCGTAGTGGGTCGGTCCCGGCACCACCTCGAACTCGCGGCTCAGCAGCTTGCCGTCCTCGACGAACTCGGCGGTGAAGCGGGTGCCGAAGCCAAGGTCGGTCAGGGCTCGGGTCAGCGGGGTCTCGACCGGCGGCCAGGGCGTGGGGATGCGCTCGAAGAACTGGTCGCGGATGTCGTCGAGCCGCTCCCAGGGGAAGCCCTGGGAACGGGCGAAGTCCTCCTCCAATTGCACCTCGACCGGCACCGGTTGCGACGGCGCCCGCAACCGCAGCAGGACCATGCCGGCCTGGATCCCCGCCTTGGCCGCCGGCGATTCCGGGTGGACATAGGTGACCAGTCCGCCGGTCTGTCCGTCTCGGGTCTGGTCGGACACCTGGTTGGCCCGAGCCAGTTCCCGGGTCAGCGGCTGCAGTTCGACCCCGATCCAGGCGAGGCGGTTCTCGTCGGCTTCCGACACGGGCACGTTGGCGGGATCCGCCGTCTCGGGCAGCCGACGGACGGCCTCGGCCAACTGGCGCGCCGTGGTCAACTGGCGACGGCCGGCGAAGGGATCGCGGATGCCGCCCAGGAGTTCCCGACGGGTGATGGGCAAGGCGAAAAGGGCCCGGTCGAGGGTGAAGAGGAAGGTGTCTTTCACCTCGGGGTCGGGCAGTTCCGGATAGGCCTCCATGCGGGCACCCACGCGGACACCAGCAATGCGGGACTCGTGGAAATACGCCGAGCGAGTCTCTCCGCGCAGGTCGATCTCGGCCCGGAGCATCAATTGCCCCATGCGATCGGCCGGGTGCATGGTGTCGATGGTCAGGGCATCGCCGAGGGGTTGCTCGGGCTCCAGCACGAGGACCCCAAAGTCACGCAGGGAGGCCACGAACTTGGCCGGGACCGGCGGCTTTCCGTCGCGCTGGATCGAGGACCGCTCCAGGCGGGCCGTGACCCCGCTCTTCAGCGCGGCCAGCACGGCCACCCGGCCTCCGGGCAAAAGCACGCCCAACTCATTGCGCTCGGTGGCCGAGTCGTCGACCTCCTCGTCGCCCCGGTTGCGCATGCGCATCGGATTCTGCCCCGGGGTCGCCTTGGGGCTGCGGAAGCTCAACCGTACGCGCACCAGAGTCCGGGCGGTGAGGTTCTCCAACTCGTTCAAATGCGAGGCGAACGCGGCGGCATCCAGGGTTTTCCAGGCCAGCGGATTGCCCCGCCACCGGTTGTCGGCGTCGAGGCGGTGATTCATCACCAACCCCAGCGGTCGTGCCCGGGCGCTCAAGGCCACCCCCTGATGCTCCAAGACCCGCAGCGACTTGCCCGACTCGGTCTCGAGATATTGCCCCCCCCAAGGCAGCGCCACGCGAACCATCTGCCCATCCTGACGGTAGTAACTCACCAAGGCGACCGGAGCGTCGCTGCCCTTGGCCGGGAACTCGATGGGTTTGGTCCCCTCGATCGGTTGATCGAGGGTCAGCACGAAGGCCCATTGATCCACGCCGTAGGCCGTGACCCGGGCGGTCGAACGGCGCCCCCCCTGCCGCACCACGATCGACTTGATGAAGCGCGGGTGCACACAGGGATCCATGGCCACCACGGTCGTCGGCCCCACCAGGAAGCCGGTGGTCTCGAGCGGACGTTCCTCGGCGACCAGGTCGGCCAGGCTGTTGGAACGAGGCCCGGTGGACCGGGGATCCTGGTCGAGGATGCCGTGCGGAGCATCGCCCCGGTCGAACTGCAGGGTGAACTCCACCTGCAGCAGGCCGGGCGACACCGCGGCGATCCATCGCGCCGGGTCTTTGGCGGACGAGGCCCCGCTCAACGGCAGGACCCATGCAGGCAGGGCCAACGTCAGGAATACCAACAGGAGGCGTGTCATGTGGCCACAAGTTAGGCCACCTCGCCCCAGGCTCCAATGATCAACTTCTCGAGGCCGAGAACGGTCGAGGGATGGGTTCGATCGCGACCCAGGTGCCGCGCACGCCTCCCGGCACCGGGGGCGACCCTCCGTGGGCCAGCCGCAGACTCCAGCAGCCCTGTTGGAGGGCCCCTGTCCCGGGATTCGGGACAGGGTTCGGACCAGAACCTCGCGTCGTCCGCGGACGCGCTCCGATCACCACTTCAGCGCCTGAAGCCGTCGGGAGACCTCCTCGGCGTTGGCGCGGCTGTTGAAGGCGCTGACGCGGAACCATCCCTCGCCGTTGCTGCCGAAACCGCTGCCCGGGGTGATGACCACATTGGCTTCGTTGAGGATGCGGTCGAAGGCCTGCCAACTGGTGTGGCTCTTCGGGGCATCGACCCAGATATAAGGAGCATTCACGCCACCGAACACCCGATGACCGGCCGCCTTGGCCCCGGCCACCAGGATCTTGGCATTGCCCATGTAGTGTTCGACCAGCGCGGCCACCTGGGACTTGCCCTCCGGCGAGTACAGGGCCTCGGCAGCCCGCTGGACGATGTAGGACACGCCGTTGAACTTGGTGGTCATGCGCCGCGACCACAGCGGGTGCAGGGGCTTGAACTCGCCCGAGGCCGTCGAGGCCAGGAGCGTCTTGGGCACCACCGTGAAAGCGCAACGCAGGCCCGTGAACCCGCCGTTCTTGGAGAAGCTGCGGAACTCGATGGCGCACTCGCGGGCACCCGGGATCTCGTAGATGGAATGCGGGATCGTCGGGTCGCTGATGTAGGCCTCATAGGCCGCGTCGAAGAGGATGATCGAGCGGTGGGCCAGCGCATACTTCACCCAGGCCTCGAGCTGGGCCCGCGAGGCCGTGGCCCCGGTGGGGTTGTTGGGCGAGCACAGGTAGATGACGTCCACCCGCTCCTTGGGCGGCTCCGGGATGAACCCGTTCTGGGCCGTGCACGGCAGATAGGTGATGCCGGCATAGGCCCCCGAGGCGTCGGCCTCGCCGGTGTGGCCCACCATGACGTTGGTGTCGACATACACCGGATACACCGGATCGGTGATGGCGATGCGGTTGGAGGATCCCAGGATGTCGAGGATCGCGCCGCAATCGCACTTCGACCCGTCGCTCACGAAGATCTCGTCGTCGGCCACCTCGACTCCGCGGGCACGGAAGTCGTTCTGGGCGATGGCCGCCCGCAGCCACTCGTAGCCCTGCTCCGGACCGTAGCCCTTGAAGCTGCTCCGCACGGCCATCTCGTCGACCGCCTTGTGCAGCGCGGTGATCACCGCCCCGGGCAGTGGCTCGGTCACGTCGCCGATGCCGCACCGGATCAACCGGGCCGCCGCCGCCGGGTTGGCGTCGTTGAACGCCTTCACCCGCCGTCCGATTTCAGGGAACAGATAACCCGCCTTGAGCTTGAGATAGTTGTCGTTGAGCGAAGCCATGGTGATGCACCGGGACAGCCCCGGAAAGGCGCCGACATTAGGGAATGCCCGAGGCCCGGCGCAAGGATTCGGCGGCGGGAGGCCAGTGCAACCCGGGGCCATGGGCGCCAGGGTCCATGGACCGACCTTCGCCGGGACCATGCAACCCACACCCCGGACTTCAGACCCATTGGCTCAGGAAGGTGCGGCCCGGCACGCGCACCGGGCGCCCACGGTGCGCGAAGCAATCGACCGCCTCATACGGGGCGTCCAGTGCCACCTGGAAGGCATGGGGGGCTCCGGTCCGTTGCTGGAAGAAGGCAAGGGATGAGGAAAGATCGGCCGCGGCATTCTTGACCTCGACGAGGCACCAGGGCTTGCGGTCGCGAATGACCACGAAGTCGACCTCCTGCCCCTGCTTGGTCCGGAGGTAGGCCAACTCGAACGTGCCCAACCCAAGGTCGGTCCACGCCTCGACGGCCTTGAGCAGGTGGCAGCCCACGAAGGTCTCGGCACGACGACCGACATCCTCGATGCCAGACCAATCCCGCAGGAACCACCGGGGCTCTTTGCGAAGGGAGTTGGCGATGTCCTTGGACCAGGGCCTCAGCGTGAACCCCAGATGCAGCTGCTCCAGGGCGGCGACCCACCGCTTCGAGGTCTCGGCCGTGACCTGGAGGTCGCGCGCCAACTCGGCGAAGTTGAGCTGGACGGAGGACCGCTCCGAGAGGATGCGGGCCAGCTGGTCCAAGCCGGCCAGATCGCGGAAGGCACCGAGGTCGCGGAGATCCCCGCCCGTGAGCTGGTCGAGTCGGAGTCGAGCCCACTTCCGGGTGAAGGCCGGAGACCGCTGACGAAGGCCATCTGCCGGTGTTCCTCGAGATGGGTCTCCAGGATCG
>CAYLTF010000103.1:0-12201 GCA_964386625.1 uncultured Akkermansia sp.
GGAAACGTCGCACGAACGCCGACGGAAAAAGAAACTGGCGGAGAGGGGGGGATTCGAACCCCCGGTAGGGATTAGCTACGCACGCTTTCCAGGCGTGTGCCTTAAACCACTCAGCCACCTCTCCGCCTCGAAGGCCCAAGACCATGCCCGAGGCGGAGGCTGCATCGCAACGGATTTTCGCAGTTTTCAACCGGGCGTGCTTGGCGCCGAAACCAGGGCAGTTCCATGCCGGGTGGAAGGATCGCTTCCAGCGACTCCCAGCGCGGTGCCGGATCGTTGGACGCCTTCCACGATCGTGGACTTCCGGTGGATGAACACTCCGATCCCCCGGAGAGGGGTCAGGGAGCCTTGGGCGAGAACCAATGAAAGCGGAACCCGTCGGCATCGGTGCCGCCGGAGATGGTCTGGAGAGTCCAGTATTTCGCGATGGTCTCGAACGGAGGCAGCAGCTTGAAATCGGCCCAGGACTCGACGGTCTGGACCGTCTCGAGGCTCGTGGTGCCAGGAGGCATCACCGCGGCCAAGGATTGCGAGGTGCGCAGGGTTTCCCAGGTGGATCGCAGTTCCACCTGCGGCTGCGAAAACCCGAACATGCCGCGCCGGGTGCCTCCCGCACCGGCGGCCGATTCGGCCAGCCCGGGAACCGTCGGCACCCCGCGGGAGGCCGCGGCGAGATAGGCATCCATGGCGGCGGCATCGTTGGCGATGACCACGTGGTTGGAACTCGTGGTGAGTTGGAAGGCGTTTTGGGTACCGCCTTTCCCGCCCACCGTGGCCACCACCACCGGACGCCCCCCTGCCCCGGTCCGCTGTGAAAACTCCAAGGCACCGGCCTGCATGTGCACCAGGGCTTCGAGGGCCTTCCACCCGCTCACCAGGCGGGCCGGGTTCGGGGAACCGACCATCTGGATGCGGCCCGGGTTGCCGAGCTGCATCAGGTTGGTCCCCGAGGGCGGCAGCGTGATGGTGACGAAGTCGTTGCCCAGGCCTCCCACAAGGTCGCGCTGGAGATTGAAGTTCGGGTCGAAGACCTGACCGGCCGACTCGACGGTGATCCGCGCCAGTTCCGACAATTTCGGAGAGATCCGCTTGAGCGACGCCTCCAGTGCTTTCCAGCCGGCCGGACCGTCGATGCGCCAGCGCTGGTACGACGCCACCGATTCCGGCACGCCTTCCAGCAGGCCGGCCTCGAGCGGCAACAGCTCCATGACCCGGGTCAAGCCGGCCCGCTCGGACGCCGGGACCTCGAAGGCCAGCTCGGTGCTCCAGCCATTGGTGACTGCTTGAACTCCGGCACCGATGGCCTTGATGGAGGTCAACCCGGTGGCCGGCACGACCTTGGCCGGGTCGGCCCCCAGCAACGACAGCATCCCGAAAACGCCTTCCAGCCGGGGCGCGAGCCGCTCGAAGAGCGAGGCCACATCGACGTAGGACCAGATCACCCGATCCTTCAGGGTGGAGTTCCAGAGGCGGCCGAACGACGGCTTGGTCGCCAGCCCCGCGACCGCATTGGTGGTGGTCAACCGCGGGAGCGCGTTCGAGATCGCGGCCCACGAGGGCCCGGCCACGAAGGCCGAACCGACCTGCCCGTAGCAAAGCTCCCAACGCAGGTCTTCGTCTTCCAGCGCCTCGCCCGGCGCGGCAGATGGAGCACCCGCGGACGCGGCTGCGGTCTGGAGATCGAGGGTGACCCGGGTGAAGCGATGCTCCCCGATCTGACGGGTCTCCACTGGGTTCCGGTTGGTCGTCTTGGAACCGGCCTCGGCCTCGGGCTTGGCATTGGCCTGGTTCCCGCCCGGAGCACCGGCGGGAGCATTGGTGCCCAGGCGTGCCCGGGCCGCTTCCAGGGCCTTGGCCAACTCGGCCGACCCGCCCCGCGCATCCATCAGCAGGATCCAATTCGCAGCAGACTCGTCTGAGCCCGGCTCGGGCGCCAACGGCGGCAATACCGCGAGAGTGGCCTGCCCTCGGGTGAGACCGAGCAACTCACGCAGGTCCAAGCCGGACTCGCGCTCCAGCACCCCGAGCCACTTCTGCCGGAACGAGGTCTCGAACCGGTTCCGGAAAGCGGCCATGGCGGGATCCTGCCAGAGTCGCCCGGGGTTGGATGCCGACCAGGCCGCCTGGGCCGCGCTCACATCCGGAACGCTCAGGACGGCCAGGGTGTTGGTCGGCAGCAGGTCGGAAGCCGGGGCCAGGTCGGCCCGACACAAACCCGCCAGCCCGAAGAGGAGAGTCGTCAACCGGAGGCGCAGAGTCATCGATCTGCCAAACGTGGCCGAGCGACCACCCGTGGCAAGCCTCCTCTCGAGCGATCGGGTCGTTGCAGGGCAAATCCGGGTGAATGCCGGACACGCCCGAACCGGGGCCTTGTCTTGACCCTCCGGGCTCTCCTTTTAGCCTTCGAGACCGATGACCTACCACGTGGATGACCTGTTCGACCTGAGCCAGACCTCGCACGGCGCGCTGTTCGACGGCGTCGAATACCCCTGGGAAGCCCTCAAACGCCTGGCCGACTACCTGACCAAGAACCTGAAGCCCGGTTCAGCCGGGGCCGAGGTGCATCCGTCGGCCCATGTGGGCCCGCAGGTGTCCATCGGGGCCGGCACGGTGGTGGAACCCGGAGCGATGATCCTCGGGCCGGCCATCATCGGCGCGGGGTGCCGGATCCGCCATGGTGCCTACATCCGCGAGAACGTCATCGTGGGCGACGGGTGCGTGGTCGGCAATTCGGTGGAACTGAAACACTGCGTGCTCTTCAACCAGTGCCAGGTGCCGCACTTCAACTACGTCGGTGATTCGATCCTGGGCCACAAGGCCCACCTGGGGGCGGGATCCATCCTGTCGAACGTGAAACTCGACAACCAGAACGTGTGGGTGAATTTCGACGGCACACCCATCGACACCGGACTGCGGAAGTTCGGCGGCCTGATCGGCGACAAGGCCGAGATCGGCTGCAACGCCGTCCTGAACCCGGGATCCATCATCGGACGTTCCTCGGTGGTCTATCCCAACGTCTCGTGGCGGGGCATCCTGCCCAAGCACATGATCGCCAAGCACGAGGATCGACCGAACGTCGTCGTGCGCCGCCCGCGGTCCTCCTGATGCGCCCGGGGCGCGAACTCATCCGCGCGGGGAGAGGCGCACCACCAGCGACTCGTAGCCCATCACCCGCTGATAGGCCTGCTCGCGCTCGACGCGTTCTTGCGACGACAACACCGTGACGCGACCCACGCGATCGATGCATTTCAGAAGCAGGGTCCGCACCAGCAGTCGGGCGTGGGCCGCCCCCAGGCACAGGTGGGCTCCGAAGCCGAAGGCCAGGTGGGGATTGGGTTTCCGATCGAGCCGGACCTCCGCAGGGGCATCGAAGACGCTCTCGTCTTGGTTGGCCGAGGCCCAGCAGAGGGAAACCCTCCCACCGGCCGGGACGGCGTGGCCCTGCACCTGCGTCTCGACCGGGCAGACGCGGCCGATATGGGTGAGCGGCGTCACCACGCGGAAGAACTCCTCGGTGGCATGGACCACCCGGGCGGGATCCTGACGCAGGAACTCGAGAGCCTCGGGGTGGCGCGCCAGGTAGCCCAGCACCGAGGACAGGGTGTGGATCACCGTGTCGCGACCGCCGGCGAAGGTCAGGTTGCCGAAGCCCATCATCTCTTCGCGGGTCAAAGGGCGCCCCCGGAACGTGGCGTGGGCCAAGGCGCTGAAGAAATCGGCCCCAGGCCGTTCCGCCGCCCGATCGAACTGCTGATGGAGGTAGGCCTCCAGCGACATGCCCTTGGAACCGCCGTCCCGGAAGACATGGGTTCCCCAACTGATCCACAGGTCGGCCTCCGTCTCGGGCACATGGAGCAGGTAGGTCATCGCCCGCGACTGGATCGGCAGAGCGAACTCGCGGACGACCTCGATGGAGTCGCGGGCGATGGCCTGCTGGAGCATCCCGTCGATCAGGGCCTCGACCTGCGCGATCATCGTGGGATCCTTGGCGCGCTGGAAGAACGGCTCGACGATCTTGCGGTAGTCGGTGTGGTCTGGCGGGTCGGTCTCGACCGGCAACTGGCGCATGGTGCGCACGTCCTCCTCGGAGGGGATCGGTACACGGAACGGGGCATCCGAGCTGTAGGTCTTCCAATCCCGCGCCGCCTTACGGACTTCTTCGTGGCGCAGGATCATGGGCACGGTCTCGCCCTGGAAGTCGCACGGGAGCACACCGTCGTTGCGACGGGCCTCGATGAAGGGATCAGCAGTCGGTTCCATGATGCCTGTTGGTTGGAAGAAACTGCACCGCCGGGCCGCCCAGCCGTCAAGGAGAGTGCTGGAACGAACCCATGGGCCACCGATCCGGTGATCACTCTCCGGACACGGGGCGCCCCCCACGGAGCCGGAGGACCGACCCGGTCCGGGCGGCCAATTCCCGGTCGTGGGTCACGAGGACCAACGCGGTCCCGGCCCGGGCGTTCAGCTCGAAAAGCAGGTCGGTGATCTTGACCGCCGTGGCCGGATCCAGGTTGCCGGTGGGCTCATCGGCGAAAAGGATCCGAGGCTGGTTGATGAATGCCCGGGCCAAGGCCACCCGCTGCTGCTCGCCTCCCGACAATTGGGCCGGGTAATGGTGCAGGCGGTCCGACAGGCCGACCCAGCCCAGCAATTCCCGGGCACGGGCCTCGGCCCCGGAAGCGCCCTGCAGCTCGGCCGGGACGAGCACGTTCTCCAGCGCGGTGAAGGTCGGAAGGAGCTGGAAGTTCTGGAAGACGAAGCCGACGGACTGGTTGCGGACGCGCGCCCGGCCGTCTTCATCCAGCGACCCGAGGTCGTGGCCGGCCAACCGCACCAGACCGGCCGTCGGGCGATCCAGGCCGGCGCACAGGCCCAGCAGCGTCGTCTTTCCGGAACCGCTCGGACCGACGATGGCGCAGGTCTCGCCCGGGAGCAGGCGCAGGTCCACCTGGTCGAGCACGGTGAGCCGCCCACCGTCGGCAGTGGAGTGGATCTTGCTGAGATTGCGGACCTCGAGGATGGGCTCAGTCACGGTTCGAAAGAAACCACAGGAACGGGTTGGAGGCGAGTCGCGGGCGTGGCGTCGCCGGAACGATCCGGACGACGACGGCCTGGGCCGGTTCAATGATCCAGGCGCCTCTTGATCCATCGGGTGCCGCGACCGATCACCGGGACATGATCCCAGAGACCGGCAGCACTGTCCCAGTAGTCCTGGTGGATCAGCACTCGGCCCTGGTCGTCGAATCGGATCAGGCTGATCCCGAGCGTCCGGATCGTCTCGCCGGCCGCGACCTTCTTCATCCGGACGTCCATCGTCCAACGCACGTAATAGAACCCGTCCGCCGACCGGCTCACATCCTCGATGTCGGCGGTGATGCTTTCGGCGGCCTCCACCGTCTCCAGGAAATAGGCCTGGATTTGCGCGGCTCCACGCCGGGTCACCAGGGTGTCGTTCAGGAAGGCGTCCGGGGCGTAGACTTCGAGGGTCCGGGTCCGCACCGATTCGGCATCGATGCGAGAGAGGAAGGCTTTCAGGCGCTCGATGCCCTGCCGCTCGGCCGCCGACCCCGGGGAGACCGTCGGGCGCCCCTGCATCTCGGATCGCACCGCGCCCAACGCAGCCGTGCTGTCGGTGGCCCGGGGCAACCCGGAACACCCCAACCCGGCGAGGATGAACAGCGCGCAGACAGCGCCCAGGAGGACCCACTTCACGAGTCCAACCTGCGCCGCGCCCGTCGAAACGCAAACCCGGGACCGTTCTCGCGCCGCGTCAGCGCACCAACTCGTAGGCCGCCCCCTTGAGATATTCCGTCTCGGGAATGCTCGGCAGGATCGGATGATCCGGAGACTGCGAGTAAGTGGCCACCCTGCGCAGCAGTTTGCGCTGGTCGTACGCAGCGCTGAGGGCCACGTCCTCGAAGAGGCGGCCATCGACATGGTGCGAACAGCAGAAGGTCGCCAGGGTGCCGCCCGGCTTCAGGAGCTTGAGCGCACGGACATGGATCTCCTTGTAGCCGCGGAGGGCGTCCGGCACCGAGGCCCGGTTCCGGGTGAAGCTGGGCGGGTCGAGGATGATCAGGTCGAATTGAGGCACCAGGCGCTCGTTCGGGCCGGTGGTCGTCTTGGCCTTCAACCAATCGAACACATTGCAGACCTCGAACTGGGTGTTGCCCGACACCCCATTGCGCTGGGCATTGACCCGGGCGGCCGCGATGGCGTCCTCGCTCTGGTCGAGCGCGATGACCTGACGGGCTCCGCCGCGGGCGCAGTGCAGGGCGAAACCGCCCAGGAAGGTGAAGCAGTCCAACACCATCGCGTCCTTGGCGATGGCCCCGACCCGGGCGTGGTTGACCTGCTGGTCGAGATACATGCCCGTCTTGTGGCCGGCGCGCAGATCCACGGTGAACTTCAGGCCGTTGATGGTCACGTCCACCGTCTCCACGGGTTCCCCGGCCAGCAGCCCCGACAGGGGCGGCAATCCCTCATACTGGCGGGATGCGATCTCGTTGCGCTCGTAGACCGATCGCGGACGGAACACCTCCTGGATGGCCTTGACGATCTCGGCCTTGTGCAACTCCATGCCCAGCGAGCTGATCTGCAGGACCACCACGTCTTCGTACTTGTCGATGATGAGGCCGGAAAGCAGGTCCGCTTCGGCGCTGACCACTCGGTACGAGGTGGCCTCCGGCATGTGACGCTTGCGAACCTCCAGCGCGGCGCGGATCCGCTCGGCAAAGAAAGCGGCATTCACCTCCACCCGCTCATTCGACAGCATCCGGACCTGGATCTTGGACCGCGAGTTGAAGAAACCCACCCCGAGAAACCGGTGCCGGTGGTCCTTCAACTGGACCAACTCGCCGTCGGCGGGCGGTTGGGAACTGCGCTGGATGGAGCTGGAGTAGACCCAGGGGTGACCCGCAATCAATCGATCCGCTTCGCCGGGCTTCACCACCAGGGTGGTCAGGGAATTTTCCATGTTTGTAAACAGCCGCACGTCAGCGCGCGGGGCGGAGATGTTAAGCAGAGGATCAGGGGTTCTGGAAAGATGTTTTGTAACGACCCCGTTACAAGGCTCCGTTTTTTACCGCTTTTGGCTTTCGCGGGGAGTCGGAACCCCGGCTAGTCTGACGGCATGCGATGGCTCATCGGATGGCTGTTTCTAGGCCTTGCCGCCACCCTTTCCGCCCAGCACGGAGGGGGCTCTCCCGCCTGGTCCGAGGCGACGGAAGGAACCCGACGATTCCAGCTCGGCGCCGGCCTGCGACTGGATGTCTGGGCGGCCGAACCGCAGCTCAGCAACAGCGTGGCCTTCGCCTTCGACGGCAAGGGGCGCGCCTATCTGGCCGAGTCCGACCGGTGGGCGATCAGCGTCTTCGACATCACCCAGAAAACGAACTGGCTCCTGGCCGACATGGCCTTCCGCAGCGTGGCCGACCGGGGAACCTTCCTGACCAACGCCTTCGCCACCAACCTCGCGTTCCTGACCCGCGAGAGCGAGGTGTTGCGCCGGGTGTCCGACCAGGATGGGGACGGCCGGGCAGACCACTCGGAGATCTTGGCCCAGGGATTCCGGGATGCGGTCGATGGAACGGCCGCCGGGGTGCTGGCGTCCCGGGACGGACTCTACTTCGCCAACATCCCCAGCCTTTGGCGCTTCCCCCACCCCGACGCCTCCAAGGCATCCCGACCGATCGAGGCGTCGACGCTGAAACCGTTGGCGACCGGCTTCGGGGTCCATGTCGGTGTCTCGGGGCATGACCTGCATGGACTGATCCAGGGGCCGGACGGGCGGATCTATTTCAGCTTCGGAGACCGCGGAGCCAGCCTGACCAATCGCGAGGGACGTCGCATCCACCTGCCCGACTGCGGCGGAGTGCTCCGCTGCGAACCCGACGGGCGATCGCTGGAGATCTTCTGCTACGGCCTGCGCAATCCGCAGGAGTTGGCCTTCGACGACGAGGGCAACCTGTGGACGGTCGACAACGACACCGCCGGGGCCGATCCCTGCCGCGTCCTGCATCTGGTGCAGGGGGGCGACTACGGCTGGCGCACGAGCTATCAGCACATGGAGGGTTTCGGCCAGTGGGTGAAGGAGGAGCTTTGGAAGGGCGGCCGCGATGGGACCCTGCCGTTGGCCGGGACCGTCAGCCAGGGCCCCAGTGGGCTGGCCTTCTATCCCGGCACGGGTTTCGGGGAGCGGCTGACCGGCACCTTCCTGCACGCGGATTTCCCCGGCGGCGTCTGGGCCTACACGGTCAAGCCCTCGGGCGCGAGTTTCACGGTGGACCGGAAGGAGAAGTTCGTCTGGAACTGCTGGCCGACCGACGTCGATTTCGGTCCCGATGGCGCGGCCTACGTGCTGGATTGGGTCAGCGGCTGGGGACAGACCCCGCGGGGCCGCATCTATCGGGTCACCCCCACCCAGGCCCCCACCGCGGCCGAGGCCGCCCTCATGGACCAGACCCGGAAGCTGCTGGCCGAGGGTCTCGGCAAGACGCCCGATTCGGAGGTGCTGGGCCTGCTGGGCCACGCGGACCGCAGGATCCGCCTGGAGGCGCACTGGGAGCTGGCGCGCCGCGGCACCGCCGTCTTGGACGGATTGGTGCAGACCGCCCGCTCGGGCACACCGCTTGCCCGTCGTCATGCCGTCTGGGCCCTGGGCCAGGTCGCCCGGCGCGATCCGGGCTCGGCGACGACCCGCGCCCTGCAGTCGCTGGTGCCGCTCATCGGCGGAACCGACCCCGTGCTGGCTCGGTGCACGGCGCAAACGCTGACCGAGAACGGAATCGTCGCGGCGCACCCCGCCCTGGTGGCCCTGCTCGAGTCGCCCGAGATCGGCCGGCGAGCCACGGCCATCGACGGCCTGCGCATCCTGCGCTCTCACCGAGCCCGGGATCGCTTCGAGCCCGAATCCCCTGCTCCCATCCGACCGGATCGAGCCGAGGCGTCCGTCCCGCCGTTCAACCTCGCATTTCCTTGGAAGGCTTTCCGTCAGGCCGTCCTTGCCGACGGTGGATCCGATCTGTTCCTGAGGTCCATGGCCGAGCGATGCCTGCGCAACGAGCGGACCGATCTCGGCGGAGGCCGTTCCGTGTTGGATGATGCGGGATCCGATCCCGACCCGCGGATCCGCGAACTGGCTGTCGGCGCCATCCGCTGGATTCGCAAGGACGAGCCCGACTTCTCCGGGACGCCGGCCGAGCACCTCGTGCGGTTCCTCTCCGATCCTCACCCGGCGGTGGTCGCGGCGGCCGCGCGGGCCATTCACGATGTGCCCTGCGTCGAGGGCCTGCCGGCCCTGGCTCAATTCATCACCCGCGTGGACTGCCCCACGAACCTGCTGACTCGGGTGATCCAGGCCTGCCAGCGCCTGGGGGCTCCTCAACACGCCCAGCAGTTGGCACAACTGGCCAAGCGACGTGATGTGCCCGAATTCGCCCGGGTCGCAGCCTTGGAGGCGTTGGCCGATTGGGCGCAACCCCCGCAATTGGACCCGGTGGTGGGCCTGTGGCGGCCGGCCTTCGGCGGAGCGGCCCCGTTCGAATTGAAGCTGCCGATGGAGGCGCTGCCGGGTTCGTCATCGCCCGAGGCGGACGAGAAGCTTTCGCCGGTCCAACCGGTTCCCCAGAAGGCACCGACGGCCCCGTCGAATCCGCTGTTGGCGGCCGCCTTCGAGGCGACCAGTGGCCGCGGCACCGCTCCGATGCCCCTGCCCCGGCTCCCGGCCGACCTGGGGCGATCCCTCCCTTTCGCCGAGGTTCAGTCGTTCAAACGCAACGCCGAACCGGCCAAACGGGCCTTCCTGAAAGTGGCCGGTGAGATCATGGATCCGCAGACGCCCGACGAATACGGCCTGCGCCTCGGCGGCGGTCCGTCGTCCAACGAAGTCCAACTGGCCGTGGTGGCGACCGCCCTGAAACTGCGGACCCGCGAAGCCAGCACGCCCCTCTTCCGGGTCTTCCAGGCGGCCTCGACTCCGCTGAAGGTCCGCCGGGCGATCGTGGTCGCCTTGGCCGAACTGCGCGCCGGCCAGACCGACGAAGCCCTCCGGATCGCCCTGCAGGATCCCCAGGTCCAATCCGCCGCGCTGCCCTACCTCGATCGTCTGGCCGCGGGTGCCGATTCAGCCGTGCTGCTTTCGAACCTTGTCCAGCGAGCGACCTCGGGCGACTCGCTCAAGACCGCGCAAGTCGCACTGGGAGTGCTGGGCGCTCTGGGACACGAAGCCGCGCTGCCGGTGCTGGCGCAAGCGATCGACCGTTGGAAATCGGGAGCGTTGCCTCCGGAACTGGAACTCGACCTGCGGGAAGCCGTGGCCCGGACCTCGCTGTCCAACGCCCTGCCGCCCCGGAAATCCGCAACAGGGTCGGAAGATCCGCTGGCCGCCCATCGGGCCAGCCTGGTCGGCGGTGACGCGCAACGAGGTCGCCAGGTGTTCCGCGATCACCCCACCGTGCAATGCCTCCGCTGCCATCAGGTGGCTGGAGACGGCGGCACCGTGGGGCCCAAGCTCGACGGCATCGGTGGCCGCCAGACCCGGGAATACCTGCTGGAAAGCATCGTCTGGCCCAACCGGAAGATCGCCCCGCAGTTCGAGACCGTGGCCTTGACCCTGAAGGACGGGAGCACCCTCGGAGGCACGATCAAGGGCGAGGCGGACGGAACGCTGTCGATCGAGACTCCGTCCGAGGATGGGAGCCTGTCGGTTCGGAAGGTCCCTGCCACCGACATCGCCCGTCGCGAACGGGGCCCGAGCGCGATGCCCGAGGGCCTGGCCGAAGCGCTGAGCCCTCGTGAACTCCGGGACTTGATCGAATTCCTCGCCAGCCTGCGCTGACCGGTGGTCCGGGGAATCCTCCCCGGAATCCACGCATCGGAGTCCACCAAGAACCCCCCTCCGGATGGGGGCCTCATGATGATTCACGGCCATCCGGCGATGGATCCGAGGGGGGCTGAGGACCGGAGTCTTCAACACCCATGGGTTCCGGAGATCGATGCCCGATGGGCCTTCACGGCGAAATCCTTTGCCCGGCGGTGGATGCGTCCGGGCCAGGTTCGCAGGGCGCTGCCCTCGCGGGAATCGGGGCGACGGATGGCCCGGTCGGGCACCCGGGGTCAGGCTGTCGATCCGAACCACCTCCCGGGGCGGACCGATTCAACGCCGCCCGATCACTTCCCCTCGTATTTGCGCAAGGAGCCCTCCAACTGGGTCTTCATGGCGGCCGGGGCGAGCTCGATCGCCCTCTTCTGCTGCGCGATGGCCTCGGCCTTCTTGCCGTTGTCGAACAGCGCGCGGGCGTAGGTGTCGAGCACGGCGGCCTCCTTGCCTCCCGAAGCCTCCACCGCCGCCTCGGCCACCTTCAGGGCGAAGGCCGTGTCGCGGGTCTTGATGATGGGAGCGGTCAGGATGTTCCAGGCGATGGCGTTGAGGATCTGGGGATCCTTCTCGGCCATGGACACCAGAGTCTCGCCCAGGGCGGCCAATCCGGTGGCCTCGGGCTTGGAGGCGGCCTCCATGTACTTGCCGAAGGCCTTGTTCAACTCCTGCATCCGGGCTTCGCGTGCGGCGCGGCCTTCGAAACTCTTCTGAGCGGCGGCGAGGTCGTACTTGCCGGCGACGATCTCCTCGATGGCCTTGTCGAGGCCGTCCATCGGGTGCCCCACCCACGCGATGCGGCCCTGCTGATCGACGACGAACGCCGTGGGGATGCCGTTCTGCTGGAAGGCCTGCATGTAGTCCTTGGACGTCTTGCGGTCATCATCGAGCGCGACCGAGTAGTCCATCTTGGCCCCCATCTTCTCCACGAACGGCCGAACTTCGTCCTCGGTCTCGTCGGAGATGCCCACAAACGTCACACCCTGATCCTTGAATCGTTTCTGCAGGTCGGTGAGGTGCGGGATGGAGGTCCGGCACGGCCCGCACCAAGTGGCCCAGAACTCCACCACATAGACCTGTTTCCCTTTACCGGCCGCCAGGTCCACCGCCGATCCCTTCACCGTCTTGGTCAGGCTCAGCGGTTTGGCCGGATCCCCCAACTTGGCCCCGTGGGCGATCAACGTGGCGGCAAGCCCGAGGGCGGTGGCGAGGAGGAATCGAGTTTTCATCGAAGGATGGGTAGGAGCGAGTCCTTTGGAACATCTCGCATGGACGTCCCTTGGCAAGCCTCCACCGCCACCCTCCGACCGATCAGACCATCCACA
>CAYLTF010000104.1:0-12086 GCA_964386625.1 uncultured Akkermansia sp.
CCGGGGGCATCGCCACCAACCACCTGGGCGACATGTTCTACACCGACAACCAAGGTCCCTGGAACGGCACCTGTTGGCTCAAGCATCTCAAGCCGGGAGGCTTCGTGGGCAACCCCACCGGCAACCGGTGGTACGAGAAGGCCGCCAACATGGGCCCGCGCCCGAAGGATCCGGCGAGCAACAGCCGCATCCCCGTCGAGCGGGCCAAGATCCCGGAGTTCGTGCCGCCGGCCATCGGGTTCCCCTACAACAAGATGGGCCAAAGCGCCTCGGGCATCCAGAACGACGGCACTGCCGGAAAGTTCGGCCCGTTCCGTGACCAGCTTTTCGTCGGCGACCAGACCTGGAGCACGGTCATGCGGGTGTATCTGGAGCAGGTCAACGGCGTGTACCAGGGGGCCTGCTTCCCGTTCCGCGAGGGCTTCGACAGCGGCACGCTCAGCCTCGAACTGGCCTCCGACGGCACGATGTTCGTGGGCGGCACCGACCGGGGCTGGGGCGCGCGCGGTGGCAAGCCCTTCGCCCTCCAGCGTCTGAACTGGAGCGGCAAGACGCCCTTCGAGATCCACGAGATGCACGTGAAGCCCGACGGGTTCGAATTGACCTTCACCGAGCCGGTGGATCCGGAGACCGCCGGCAAGGTCGAGTCGTACCAATTCCGCACGTTCACCTACATCTACCAGTCGAACTACGGGTCGCCCGAGGTCGACGCCACCACCCCGCCGATCGAGTCGGTGACCGTGGCCGCCGACGGGCGCAGTGTGCGCCTCAAGACCGCGCTGAACCTCGGCCACCTGCATGAGCTCAAGCCCACCGGCGTGCGCTCCAAGTCGGGCCGACCGCTGCTGCACCCGCTGGCCTACTATACGCTCAACGAGATCCCCCGCTGAGAGGGCACTCGGCCAGAAAGCCGGGTCAGCGGGACCAGTCGTGTCTTGCCCGGCGGCGTCCGGCTGGCGGATCTCAAGACCGGAGGCGTTGCGACGGGGCTGGCAGGGAGGCTTGGGATCCCGGTCTTTGCCTGTGCCGTCTCCAGGTCCTGCGGTCGACTACCGGGGGCGGTCCACGCGAACCGATTCGGGCAGCACCGCGGCGACGCGCACGCCGGGTGCCCGGGCATTGACCCGGAACATCCCCTGCCGAGGCGCCTCCGGGCTCAAGAGGTTCACATAGGCCTGGATGTCGCCCGGAGTCAGGCGCTGGACCACGTCGGGATCGCCCTCGATCTCCACGTGGACCACCGCCGGCAGGATCTGCACCTGATTCTCGCCCTGGCCCGTGGCCAGAACCCCGACCGGGATGTTCTCGAGCACCCGCACGCGGAACCCGTCGTTCGAAGCGAGGCGGTCCATGCCCAGATTGGATCGGACCGTGAGCCAGATCAGGGCGGCCAACGCCAACGATCCGAGCTTCTGGGCCCGGTTCTGGATGAAAAGGTCGCGCCAAGTCATGGTCCATTGCCTCCCTGTCCTGCGGCACCACCGGTCCAACGGCGGATCCACGAAATGCCCGGCCGTCCGGAAGATCGCTTCACCAGCACGTCGGTCAGGAACGCCCGGAGTTGTTCCACCGTGATGTTGCGGGTCAGCACCCCACGGTGCGCGTAGGAGATAGCCCCGGACTCCTCGGAAACCACCACGACGACCGCATCGGTCTCCTCGCTCAGGCCGATGGCAGCCCGGTGGCGAGTGCCCAGCGACTTGGGCAGGTCGCCCCGTTGCGTGAGCGGAAAGATCGCGCCGGCCCGAAGGATGCGGTCGCCCTTGATGATCACACCGCCATCGTGGATGGCGTTGTTCGGGAAGAAGATCGTCTCGATCATCTCGGGCGTGGCCTCGCAGTTGACCGGGATGCCCGATTCCACGGTCTCCGCCACGGAGATCGTCTGCTCGATGGCGATGAGCGCCCCCATGCGGGCCGGCGCCATCCGGTCGACCGATTCGACGATGACCTCGAGGTTCTCCCGCTGTTCTTGAAGATTGCTGAAGACAGGAAGATTGCCCACCTCGGCCAGCAACCGGCGGATCTCCGGTTGGAAGAGCACCACGATCGCCAGCGCCAGGAAGGGCAGGATCTGGTTGAGGATGGCATTCAGCACATCCAGCCGCAGCAGGCGCACCGACAGCGTCAACACCAACAGCACCACGACAAACCCCGTCACCACGGCCTGCCCCCGGGTCCCCTTGAGGAACCGGTAACCATAGTAGATGCCCACCCCAAGGATTCCGATCTCCAGGGTCGGGCGCCAGATGGCCTGCAGGAATGGCAGCAACGGATTCAACGGGTCTGGGTGTCTATGGTGTCTAGGTTCAGGGGCTTTGCTTCAGGATTTCCGTCATCCGCAAGGCCTGGACGGTTTCGGCCACATCGTGGACGCGGAACACATCGGCCCCCGATCCGGCGGCCCAAACCGCGCAGGCCACCGAGGCCCCGAGGCGTTGGTGCGGTTCCGCGCCGAACAGTCGGCCGATGAAGGATTTCCGGGAAACCCCGAGGAGTATCGGTCGGCCGAGGGTCGAAATCACCCCCAAACCTCGGATCAGGGCCAGATTGTGCTCCAGGGTCTTGCCGAAACCGATCCCCGGATCGAGCAACACCTGTTCCCGGTGAACCCCCGCCTCCTCCAACCGCTCCAACCGTTCCCGGAAGAACTCCGTCACCTCGGCGACGACATCGCCATACTGCGGATCGACCTGCATGGTCTGGGGGCTTCCCTGCATATGCATGAGCACATAGCCCGCCCCGGTGGCCGCCACGGCCTTCCAGAGCTCCGGGTCGGTCCGATGGGCCTCGATGTCGTTGATGATGCCGGCTCCCGCATCGAGGGCCGCGCGGGCCACACCGGCCTTGCGCGTATCGACGGAGATCACCGCCCGTGTCCGCGAGGCCAAGGCGCGGACCACGGGAATCACCCGCCGAAGCTCCTCGGCTTCATCGACCGGAGCCGCGCCCGGTCGGGTGGATTCACCGCCGACATCGATGAGTTCGGCCCCCTCGGCGACCAACTCTTCTCCGCGGGCCACGGCCCGGGCGGGATCCAGGAAACATCCACCGTCGCTGAACGAGTCGGGCGTGACATTGAGGATTCCCATCACCAGGGCGGGCCTAGGGAAGGCCCACCGGTGCTGTCGAGCGGTGAAAACCATCGTGGAGGGACTGTTCAGGCGGGATCGGGAGTCGTGGGGCTTGGGAGGCCCGGGGGTGGTGGATCGAAAGCCTCCCGGCGGGTGATGCCAAGACAGGGCGGAGTGGATCGATCGTGGGCGTGGATCAATAGGTGGCACCGCCGGAGGCGGCCACGGGAGAACGCTGGATCAGTTCGATCTCATAGCCCTCCGGAGCATCGACGAACGCGAAACCGCCGGAACCGTCGGGCTTGTAGGTGGGGCCATCGCTGTAGCGCAACCCCAGTGCGGCCAGGTGCCGGCCGAAGTCTTCGAGGCTGGCGACCTCGAAAGCCAGGTGGGTCAGGTCGGGCTGAACCTCCACCGGGCCACTGGAAGGGTAGTGGCACAACTCGATGGTCTCCTCGCTTTCCGGAGCCTTCAGGAAGACCAGTTCCGAGCCGCGGGGCGACTTGTGACGGCGTACTTCCTCCAAACCCAGGACCTCTTTGTAGAATCGGACCGAACGCTCCAGGTCGTTGAGACGGTACCGGGTGTGCAGCAATTTGGAGACGCGCATGGCCGAACCCTAGTCGCACTCGGAAACGATGGCCAGCAACGCGGGTGTTTTTTGTTAGTCCCCCGTCTGAAAAAACCGACGGAAGCCCTCCGAATAGTCGGGAGTAAACTGCGTCTGCCAAAAGAACTCCTTGCCCGGGACCGGATCCGACAGGTAGAGGTCCCGACCAATCCTTCCATGGGAAAAACGCTCGTCATCACCGAAAAGCCGTCCGTCGCCGCGGACATCGCCAAGGCCCTGGGGGGCTTCAAACGGGTCGATGACTACTTCGAGCGAGACGAAATGATCATCGGCTCGGCGGTCGGTCACCTGCTTGAGATCCGCGCCCCGGAAGCCTTCGAGGCCAAGAAGGGCAAGTGGAGTTTCAACGCCTTGCCGGTCATCCCCCCGCACTTCGACCTCCAGCCCCGCGAGAAGTCGGAGGCGAAGCTCAAGACCCTCCAGAAGCTCATCAAGCGCAAGGATGTCGACGCCCTCGTCAATGCCTGCGACGCCGGCCGCGAAGGCGAACTGATCTTCCGCTACATCACCCAGTACGCCCAGGCCCGGCAACCGATCCGCCGCCTGTGGCTGCAGTCGATGACTCCTGCCGCCATCCGCGAGGGGTTCAATCGCCTGCGCTCCGACCAGGAGATGCAGCCGCTGGCCGCCGCGGCCACCTGCCGCTCCGAGTCCGACTGGTTGGTCGGCATCAACGGCACCCGGGTGATGACCGCCTTCAACTCCAAGGGAGGCGGCTTCAACAAGACCACCGTCGGCCGGGTGCAGACCCCCACGCTGGCCATCCTGGTGGAACGCGAGGAGAAGATCCGCAAGTTCGTCCCGCGCAACTACTGGGAACTCCATGCCACCTTCGGGTGCGAGGCGGGCCAGTATGTCGGACGCTGGTTCGACGAGCGCTTCAGCAAGCCTTCGGGCAAGGACGCCGACGAGGCCCTCCGTGCCGACCGCATCTGGGATGCCGCCAAGGCGTCCGCCATCCGCGAGCGCTGCCTGGGCAAGCCGGGCGTGGTCACCGAGGAGAGCAAGCCCAGCAACCAGCTCTCCCCCACCCTGTTCGACCTGACCACCCTTCAGCGCGAGGCCAACCGGCGGTTCGGGTTCTCGGCCTCCCGCACCCTGCAAATCGCCCAGGCGCTCTACGAGCGGCACAAGGTCCTCACCTACCCGCGTACCGATTCGCGCGCGCTGCCCGAAGACTACCTCGGCACCGCCCGGAGCGTGCTCGAGACCATGAACGGTGGCGGCCTGGGCAAGTTCGCGGCGACGATCCTCGACCAGGGTTGGGTGCGCCCCAACAAACGCATCTTCAACAACGCCAAGGTCAGCGATCACTTCGCGATCATCCCCACCACGGTCGAGCCCAAGGGGTTGAGCGACATCGAGGCGCGCATCTACGACATGGTGGCCAAGCGGTTCCTGGCGGTGTTCTACCCGGCCGCCGAGTACCTGATCACCACCCGCATCACCCGCGTCGAGGGCGAGCCCTTCAAGACCGAGGGCAAGGTGCTGGTGAAGGCCGGCTGGCTCGAGATCTACGGCCGCGAGGCCCAGGCCCAGAACGAGGGCGAAGAGACCACCGCCAACCTCGTGCCGGTGAAACCCGGGGAGCGGGTCTCGACCGAGGAGATCGAGCTCAAGATCAACCAGACAAAACCGGCACCGCGCTACAATGAGGCCACCCTGCTGGGAGCGATGGAAGGCGCGGGCAAGCTGGTCGAAGACGACGAACTGCGCTCGGCCATGGCCGACCGCGGTCTCGGAACCCCGGCCACACGGGCATCGATCATCGAGGGCCTGGTCGACGAAGAATATCTCCACCGCAACGGCAACGAACTGCAGCCCACGGGCAAGGCCTTCATGCTCATCGCGCTCCTCCGCGGACTGGGCATCGAGGAACTCAGCAAGCCCGAGCTGACGGGCGAGTGGGAGCACAAGCTCAAGGAGATGGAGGCCGGCCGCTACACCCGGCCCCAGTTCATGCAGGACATCGCCGAGATGACCCGGCGCATCGTCGAGCGGACCAAGGCCTTCCAAGGCGACGAGGTGCCCGGTGATTTCGGCGACCTCCGGTGCCCGTGCCCGAAATGCGGGGCCAAGGTGAAGGAGAACTACCGGCGCTTCCAATGCACCGGCTGCGATTTCAGCCTGCCGAAGTTCTTGGCCAGCCGCCTGATGGAGGCCACCGAGATGGATCGCCTCATCGAGGCCGGCACCCTCGGTCCGCTGCAGGGGTTCCGCTCCCGCCAGGGTTTCCCCTTCGCGGCTGTCATCAAGCTCGATGCCGAGAAGAAGCTGGTCTTCGACTTCGGCGACGAGAAGAAGGACGACGGCACCTCGGCCGAGGTCGATTTCACCGGGAAAGAACCCGTGGGTCGCTGTCCCAAGTGCCAGGCGAACGTCTTCGAGAACGGGATGAACTACGTCTGCGAGCGCTCCGTGGGAGCTTCCAAGTCGTGCGATTTCCGCACGGGCAGCGTCATCCTGCAGCAATCCATCGACCGGACCCAGGCGGCCAAGCTCCTTGCCCACGGCAAGACCGACTTGCTCAAGGAATTCGTCTCCAAGAAGACCGGGCGCAAGTTCGAGGCATTCCTGACCATGAAGGACGGCAAGGTCGGATTCGAGTTCGCGCCTCGGGAGAAGAAATTCCCCGCCAAGGGCAAGAAGGTCGCCGAGCCCGAGGCCAAGATCGATTTCACAGGGCAGACTCCTGTCGGTGCCTGTCCCAAGTGCAAAGGCAAGGTCTACGAAGGTCCGACTTCATGGGTCTGCGAGCGCACCCAGGCCGAGACACGCAAGTGCACCTTCAAGGTGGGCCGCAAGATCCTCGAGCAACCCGTCGAGCGACCACAGGTCGAGAAACTGCTCCAGGACGGCCGGACCGAGGCCCTGAGCGGCTTCGTCTCCAAGGCTGGCAAGAACTTCACGGCTCACCTGGTGCTGGGGCAGCGTGGCAAGGTGGAGTTCGAATTCCCGGATCGTTGATTGGCGAAGCGGCCGAGGTCGGTCCCAGCCGGCGGTCCATTCCAGCCGGCGATCCCCGGCTCCTGATCAAGCCGGCCGATCGATCGGGAAGCGATCCCGGGTGCGCAGGTAGTCGGTGCCGCCCATGCGGCCGACGAGGTCCAGACGATCGGGATCAGGATATCCGCTGGCACCGACCACGCTGTCGGCCACATGCATCCACACGATGCGCCCCAGCACCAGGTTGCCACCCGCCGGACCTTCGCTGACGCGGATGATGCGGTCCAAGCGGCACTCGAACGACACCGCCGCACTCGCCACCCGGGGTGTGCGCACCTTCACCGAGGGGGCCGAGGCGACCCCGAAGCGATCGAATTCGCCGGCGTCGGGCGGCAGCATCGCCGACGTGGCGTTCATGGTCTCCGCATCTGCGGCCGAGACCGTGTTCACCACGAACTCCCCGGTCGCCTCGATGTTCCGCAAGGTGTCCTTGGGCGAGCCGTCCCGGTGGTTCACGGGGCAGAACAACAGCGTCGGCGGCCGGGCGCAGACGCCCTGGAAGAAGCTGAACGGCGCCAGGTTGGCCACCCCCGAGGGCGAATGCGTGCTCACCCAGGCGATGGGCCGCGGAAGGATGGAGTGGATCATCCACTCGTACATCGTCCGGGTGTTCAGCGTGTCCGGATCGAGTTCCATGGGTCACTTCCCTTCCCATCCGAGCAGGAAGTGCAGCACGAGGTCGGGCAGGTCGAGGCTGTAGCCGCCCTCAAGGATGGCGAACGTGGGCACGCCCGAGGCGCGGGCCCACTGGCCCAGCAACTGGAAGTCCTCGCGCTCGAGGGTGCCATTGGCCAGCGGGTCCTTGGTGTAGGCGTCGAAGCCCGCCGAGATGCCGATCAAGCCGGGCCGCGTGGCCAGCAGGCGCTGCCAGGCCGTCTCCAAGGTGCGACGCCAGGTGGCCCGGGGAGTGCCGCCAGGCAACGGGTGATTGAAGCAATTCGGTCCCACATCGGCCTGGCCCGTGCCCGGATACGTGTCGCCCTGATGCACCGAGGCGAAGGTGACGCCCTCGACTCCTTTCAGGACATCCTCGGTGCCGTTGCCGTGGTGGACATCGAAGTCGAACACGGCCACGGGTCCCAATCCGCGGGCCCGGGCCTCGAGCACCGCCAGGGCCATCGATGAATAGTAGCAGAATCCCATGGCCCGATCCCGTTCGGCGTGGTGCCCCGGTGGCCGCATCAAGGCGAAGGCAGGCTCGCCGGAGACGGCCAGTGCCATCGCGCAGACTGCGGCGCCGACGGACCGGCGCGCGTGACCTTCGATGTCCGGGTGCCAGGGCGTGTCAGCGTCGAACGGGGCCTCGACCTTCATGCGGGCGAGGTGTCCCGGCGTATGCCCGCGCAAGAGGAGCGCATCGGGGACGTCGACGGGCTCGGCCCATCGCAGCGCGATCGATTTCTGCAGCCGCAGCAGGTCCGCTGTCCGGGCCACGCGGTTGGGTTTTTCGGGATGTCCCGGCTGATGGTATCCGGTGCAGCGCGGATCGAGGACGATCGTCATGGGGGGCGTCGGGTTCGAGGCGGGTTTGAGACGAGCCCTGGGGTCAGCGGCGCAGGAGTTCCAGCAGGCCCTCGGCGCACAGGCGGGCAAACTCCGGATCATTGATGTTGCCGTCGTACTCGGTCACCGGGATGTCCTTCCGGAGGTTCGACTTCCAGGCATCGAAGAGTGCGGCATCGGCCTCGGGCCAATGGAACGGTTGGCCCGGGGCGCTGATGACGCTGATGCCCCTCAGCGGGATGAACACCCGGATGGGTCCCTTCGACAGGTTGCACTTCTCGGCGAGGACCTTGCCCAACTGAGCGCATTCCTCGGGATTGGTGCGCATCAGCGTGACCTGCGCGTTGTGATGGTAGAAGCGTCGTCCGGCGAATCGGGCCGGCACCGTGGCCGGCTCACCGAAGTTGACCATGTCGAGGCATCCGGGCGTGACGATCGCCGGAACCCCCGCACGGGCCGCGGCCTCGCAGCGCGTGGGGCCCGCCTTGAGCACTCCGCCGACCAGCTCGTCGGCCCACTCGGTGGTGGTGATGTCCAGCACGCCGGACACCAGTCCGCTCTCCACCAGCGACTCCAGCGTGCGACCGCCTGTGCCGGTTGCGGCGAAGATCATCACCTCGTAGCCGGCGGCCTCGAGGATCTCACGGGCGCGGGTCACGCAGGCCGTGGTGTTGCCGAATTGCGAGGCCACGATCACCGGCTTGAGCACGGCCTCGGGCGGGCGTGCCGACACCATGCCGCAAATGGCCCCGGCCGCCTGGGCCAGGATCACGCGCGACAGCCGGTTGATGCCCGCGACATCGACCACGCTGGGCATCATCACGATGTCCTTCACGCCGACATAGGGAGCCGTGTTGCCGCTGGCCAACGTCGACACCATCAGCTTCGGAAAACCCACGGGCAGCGCGCGCATGGCCGCCGTGCAAATGGCGGTGCCGCCGCCCCCGCCCAGCGAGATCACCCCGTCGATCCGGCCTTCGCGCTGCAATCGGGCCAGCACCAGCGGCGCGGCCCGGGTCATCAGTTCCACCGCCTCGCCGCGATCACGCCGGGCGACCACCGCGGCCAGGTCGGCCCCGGCCTCGCGGGCGACCTCTTCGCGGGAAACGTGGGCCTGCAGCGTCGCCGGACCCAGTGTGCCGACATCGATCAATAGCACCGAATGACCGCTCTCCCGGATGCGATCCGCCACGTAGCGGTGCTCTTCTCCCTTCGTGTCGAATGTCCCCAGAACAGCGATGGTAGCCATGGATGCCTGGAAGGTATCGCCGGCTCTCGGATGGGCCAACCCGAAAGGGCTGAGAAGCGGACGTGGGAATGGCCCTGACCTCCAATGCGGCTCCTTCGGAAGGATCGGATTGCAAGACACTCCGGCACTCAGTCCAACGACGCTTCCCAGGCCACCCAAGGGGGCATCGGGCAATCGAGGCTGTCGGCGATGGCGCGCAGGAGTTCCGCCTCGGCTTCGTGCAAGGCCCCGTCGTGGGCGACGGTCTGGGCGGCGGCATCGACCACCCGACGCCGGATCTCCGGGCTCGCCTCGGCCAAGCGATCCAAGGCCGCCTCGACCTCCACGAGGCCGCACTCCTCCAACGACAGGAATCGCAGCCCGACCTCGGAGCCATCCATTCCCAGATGATCGAGGCCGCACCCGAACGCAGCCTCGGGGTCCGAGGAGTCCGAGGCACCGACCCGGGCGAGGCACGACAACAGCAATCCGCACTCGGTGCCGACCTCCGCGAGGTGGTGATGGCGGACATGGCGCGTGGGCACCGGCTCGAAATGCGGGGCCAGGTGGCGCCGCAAATTGCGCTGCAGGGCGAACTCGAAGAGATCGACCTGCCGGTCCGCGGCGACCAGGGCATCGGTGGTGCGACAGAACTCGGTGTATTGGGAGGCCGACAATCGATGCAGGCTGGCGGTGGCCAGCGCCACGACCGGGAGCCGGGCCAGAGTCGGAAGTCCATCGAGGGCGGGCAGCAGCCGGCGGACCTCCAGGGACAGCCCCGGGGCGACCCACTCGTCCAGATCCTGAAGGCGGGCTTCGCGGACTCGCTCGTCCCGACCGAGCAGCAGCCCGTGGATCACGGCCGATGCCCCAAACGGATCCTCGAGAGCCTGTGCCACATCCTCGGGCAACGAGTCGAGCAACCCACGGGTCGCCTGCAATCCAGAGGCCGTGGGCCCCACAGGCATCCGCCCCGCACGAACCGGCGGGATCCCGCCGCCACCGGCGATCCCGGCCAATCCAGCCCTGCCGCTCGAACCGACCGCATCCCCCGCCCCTTCCGGAGCCACCAGGGCGGCGATCTCCGGATTGAAGGACGGGTCGAGCAGGCGGATCCGCTCCTCGAGGGGCGGATGCGTCGCGAAGAGACTGTCGAAGGCGCTGGCGAAGAACATGTGCGAGAAGGCGGCGGCCCTGGGATGGGCGATGTTGGACCGCTTGGCGTGCCCGGCGATCTTCCGGAGGGCCCCGGCGATGCCGGCGGGGTTGCGGGTGAACTGCACGGCCGAGGCGTCGGCCAGGTGCTCCCGCTGACGCGAGATCGCCGCCTGGACCGCCCGGGCGAAGATCTGCCCGATCCATCCGATGGCCATCAGGCCCAGCCCCAGGGCCAAAACAGCGACGGTTCCGTTGCTGTTGCCTTCGCGCCGCCGCGGCCGGTCGTCGCCCCGGGCGGCGGCCTCGAAGAGGATCCGACCCGCCACAGCGATGCCCAGGATGCCGTACAACCATCCGGTCAGGCGGATGTTCCGGAGCATGTCGCCATTGAGGATGTGGCTGAACTCGTGCGCCACCACGCCCTGCAATTCATCCCGGGTCAATCGTTCCAGGCATCCCCGCGACACGGCCACGGCGTAGTCGTCGGTCGTGTGCCCGGCCGCGAAGGCGTTGATCCCGGCCTCGCCCTCCAGCACGAACACCTCCGGCATGGGAACCCCCGACGCGATGGACATCTCCTCGACCACATTCAGGAAACGCCGCTCGGCGGGATCCCGCGTGCCCTGCGAGACGGGACGCCCGCCGCAAGCCTCGGCCACGGCCCGCCCTCCCCCGGTGAGCTGGATCCGTCCGACCACGGTCCCGATCCAGATGACCGCCAGGGTTCCGGCCGCGCTGTAGGGCAGGAAGCGCGCATCCCACAGGTGCTCCCCTCGCGTGAGGATGGCCGAGGCCAAGGCGTGGACGGCCAGCACGATCCCCGCGACCCCGAAGGCATACAGCACCAGCAGGCGCCCGGTGTTCCTCCGGGCTCGAAGCTGGCGCTCGTGGAAATTCATGGAAACCAGAGGGAACACCGTCATCGGTCGTCCCGGATCCGGGTGCGGATCCGGGACGGCGCGGGCGAACGGCCTTGCCCAGTCTTGCCGGGTCGCCTTCGCCCTCAGAACGACACCCGGACACCCTTGCGCTCCTCGGGCGCATCGACTTGCCAGAGTTCCGCGGCGGCGAACTGGAACATCCCGGCGATGAGGTTGGTCGGGAAGCTCTCGCGCCGGGTGTTGTATTCGGTCACCGCGTCGTTGAAGGCCTGCCGGGCGAAGGAGACCTTGTTCTCCGTGGAGGTGAGTTCCTCCTGCAGCGCGAGCATGTTCTGGTTGGCCTTGAGTTCCGGATAAGACTCCGCCACCGCCAAGAGCCGACCCAGGCCCGCACCGAGCGCCTGCTCGGCCGCCAGCAACTGCTTCATGGCCTCGGGATCGGCGGGATTGGCGGCCACCCGCGACGAGGCGTTCATCGCCGCGCCTCGCGCCGCGACCACGGCCTCGAGGGTCGTGCTCTCATGCTTCATGAACGCCTTGCAGGTCTCGACCAGGTTCGGGATCAGGTCGTAGCGCCGCTTGAGCTGCACATCGATCTGCGAGAA